>NZ_MUNE01000255.1 GCF_002154605.1 Streptomyces milbemycinicus
TTCCAACACCAGCACTACTGGATCGACGCCTCCACCATCGGCGGCCAGGGCGATCCCCACAGTCTCGGCCTCGCCTCCGCCGACCACCCACTGCTCGGCGCCGCCGTCCGGGTCGCCGAGAGCGAGGAGGTGTTGCTGACGGGCCGGATCTCCACCGCCGGACACTCCTGGCTGGCCGACCACGCGGTGGCCGGTTCGGTGTTCCTGCCCGGCACGGCGTTCGTCGACCTCGCCGTGCGGGCGGGGGACGAGGTGGGCTGCGACCGCGTCGAGGAACTCGTCCTGGAAACCCCCCTGGTCCTCCCCGAGGACGGGGCCCTCCAGCTCCAGCTCGTCGTCTCCGCGCCACGCCAGGACGGCGGCCGCGGCTTCACCGTCCACGCGCGCGCCGACGGCCCCGACGACGCCGACCGGCCGTGGACCCGGCACGCGAGCGGCACCCTCACCACAGGTGCCCGGCCGGACGACTTCGACTTCACCCAGTGGCCGCCGGCCGGCGCCGAGCCGCTGTCCCTGGACGGTCTCTACGCCGGTCTCGCGGAGGCGGGCTACGGCTACGGGCCGGCGTTCCGCGGCCTGAAGGCCGCCTGGCGCCGGGGAGACGAGGTGTTCGCCGAGGCCGCGCTCGCCGAGGAACTGCACGGCGAGGCCGGACGGTTCGGCCTGCATCCCGCCCTGCTGGACACCGCGCTGCAAGCCGGTGGCATCGGGCAGGGCGGCCCGCCCGACGGGCAGATGCTGCTCCCGTTCACCTGGAACGGCGTGTCGCTGTACGCCACCGGCGCCTCGGCGCTGCGCGTCCGTATGGTCCCCAACGAAACGGCCGACGGGGTGTCGCTGAGTGTCGCGGACCCCTCGGGCCGTCAGGTCGCCTCCGCCGACGCGGTCGTCTTCCGCCCGGTCTCCCTGGAGCAGCTGAGCCGGGGCGGTTCCGAGCTCGACTCGCTCTACCGCGTCGAGTGGATCTCCGCCGAGCCCAGGCCGGAGGCGCTCGCCGACCGCGCGTGGGAAGTGGCGGGCGCCGACGGCCTCGGCATCACGAACGCGCTGGAACGCGCCGGACATGCCGTGCGCACCACCACGGATCTCGCGGAGTCGGCGCGGTACGTCGACGACGGCGCCCCCGTTTCCGACCTGATGGTGCTGGACTGCGCACCCCTCGCCGGCGGAGCGACCGCCCTCGACCCCGGACTCGCCGCCGCGGTCCACGACGAGACCGCACGGCTGCTCGGGGTTGTGCAACGCTGGCTCGCGGACGAGCGGTTCGCCGACTCCCGGCTGGTGCTGGTCACCCGCGGCGCCCAGTCGACGAGCGGCGACGAAGGGGTCACCGACCTGGTGCACTCCGCCCTGTGGGGGCTGGTGCGCTCCGCGCAACTGGAGAACATCGACCGGTTCGTCCTGGTCGACCTGGACGGCGCCGACCCGGACGCGGCGGCGCTGCTGCCCGGCGCCCTGTCCGTCGCGCTCGGGGCGGGTGAGCCGCAGGTGGCGGTGCGCCAGGGCGGTGTGGTTGTCCCGCGCCTGGCCCGTATCGGCCAGGACACCGCCCCCACCCCGCCGGACCTGCCCGGTCGGCGCCTGGACAGCGAAGGCACCGTACTGATCACCGGCGGCACCGGCACGATCGGCGGCGTGGTCGCCCGCCACCTGGTCACCACGCGGGGCGCCCGTCACCTGCTGCTGACGAGCCGTCGGGGCGCCGACGCGCCCGGCGCCGCCGAGCTGCGCGACGAACTGACCGCCCTGGGCGCAGAGGTGACGATCGCCGCCTGCGACGCCGCCGACCGCGACGCCCTGGCGGAGCTGCTGGCGGACATCCCGGCGGCGCACCCGCTGACCGGCGTCATCCACGCCGCCGGCGTGATCGACGACGGCACCATCCCCTCCCTCACCGGCGAGCGGCTGCGCGCGGTGCTGCGGCCCAAGGTGGACGCGGCGGTCAACCTGCACCAGCTGACCCGCGAGAAGGACCTCGCAACCTTCGTGCTGTTCTCCTCGACCGGCGGAGTGACCGGCGTCGGCGGCCAGGGCAACTACACGGCGTCCAACGCCTTCCTGGACGCGCTCGCCCAGGACCGCCGCGCCGCCGGGTTCCCCGGCCAGTCGCTCTCCTGGGGGTACTGGGAACAGACCAGCGGCATCACCGGCACCCTGGACGAGCGCGACATCGCCCGTATGGAGCGCTCCGGTATCCGGGCGATGTCGTCCGAGCAGGGCCTGGCCCTGTTCGACGCGGCCGAGCGCCGTCCCGAAAGCCTGCTGGTACCCGCCCGCCTCGACCCGGAAGCGCTGCGGGACCTCGCCGACGCCCGTGTCCTGCCCCGCATCCTCAGCGGCCTGGTGAGGCAGGCCCCTGCCCGGCGCGCCGCCGCGGCGGGGCAGCCCGCCACCGGGGACGACCTGACGATGGCGGAGCGCCTGGCGGGCCTCTCGGCGGCCGAGCAGAGCCGCACCCTGCTGGGGCTGGTGCGGCGCAACGTGGCGGCCGTGCTCGGGCTCGGCGATGTCCTCGCGGTCGATCCGTCGCGGCCCTTCAAGGAGATCGGCTTCGACTCGCTGACCGCGGTCGAGCTGCGCAACCGGCTCAGCCGGGTCACCGACACCACGCTGCCCTCCACCCTCGTCTTCGACATCCCCACCCCCGCACTGCTCGCCGAGCACTTGCGGGAACAACTGGTCTCCGAGGGGCTGAGCGGGTCGGAGGCCCTGATCCAGGAACTCGACCGGCTGGAGGACCACGTCGACCTGCTCGTCGACGACGGGGAACGGGACGCCGTGACAGCCCGCCTCGAAGCGCTGCTGACGCGGTGCCGCCAGAAACCCACGGCCGCGGAGGGCAATGGCGTCGCGGAGCGGCTCCAGGAGGCTTCGGCCGACGAAGTACTGCAGTTCATCGACTCCCACCTGGGAAGGGCCTAAAGAGGACGCCATGGCGAACCAGGAACAGCTGGTCGACTACCTCAAACGGGTGGCGACCGACCTGCATGACACTCAGCAGCGCCTCCGCGAGGTGGAGGCCCGGGACCGCCAGCCGATCGCGATCGTCGGCATGGCCTGCCGGTTCCCCGGTGGGACGGACACTCCGGAGGCCCTGTGGGACCTGGTGTCCGAGGGCCGCGACGTGATCTCCCCCATGCCCGACGACCGGGGCTGGGACCCCGGCATGTTCAACGACTCGGGCGAGACCGGCACCAGTTATGTGCGCGAGGGCGGATTCGTCCACGACATCGCCGACTTCGACGCCGACTTCTTCGACATCAACCCGCGCGAGGCGCTGGCCATGGACCCGCAGCAGCGCCTGCTGCTGGAGACCTCCTGGGAGGCCATCGAGCGCGCCCGCATCGACCTGACCTCACTGCGCGGCAGCAAGACCGGTGTCTTCGTAGGCGGCAGCACCGTCTACTACGCGGGCAACGCCGCGGGCGTGCCGCAGGACGTCGCCGGGTACCTGGCCACCGGGCTGGCCGCGAGCTCGATGTCGGGCCGCATCTCCTACACCTTCGGCTTCGAGGGCCCCTCCTTCACGGTGGACACCGCCTGCTCCTCGTCCGGGGTGGCCCTGCACCTGGCGGTGCAGGCGCTGCGCAAGGGGGAGTGCTCCCTGGCGCTGGCCGGCGGGGTGTGCGTGATGGCGACCCCCGGCACCTATCTGGAGTTCAGCAAGCTGAACGGGCTCGCCGCCGACGGCCGGTGCAAGGCGTTCGCGGCGGCGGCCGACGGCTTCGGGCCCGCCGAGGGCGTGGGCGTCCTGCTGGTGGAACGGCTGGCGGACGCCGAACGCCTCGGGCACCCCGTGCTCGCCGTGATCCGCGGCTCCGCGATCAACCAGGACGGCGCCTCCAACGGCCTCACCGCGCCCCACGGCCCTGCCCAGGAACGTGTCATCCGCGCGGCGCTGGCCGACGCCCAGCTGTCCGCCCGGGACATCGACGTGGTGGAGGCGCACGGCACCGGCACCTCGCTGGGCGACCCCATCGAGGCGCAGGCGCTGATCGCCGCCTACGGCAGGCGGCGCGCCGACGGCGGCCCGCTGTGGCTGGGCTCGGTCAAGTCCAACATCGGGCACACCCAGGCCGCCGCCGGCATGGCCGGGGTGATCAAGATGGTGCACGCCCTGCGCCACGGACTCCTGCCGCGCACCCTGCACGTGGACGAACCCACCCATCAGGTGGACTGGTCCGAGGGCACCGTACGGCTGCTCACCGAGGCGCGGCCGTGGCCCGAGGCCGGCGGCCCGCGCCGGGCCGGTGTGTCCTCCTTCGGCATGAGCGGCACCAACACACACGTCATCCTCGAACAGGCCCCGCCGGCCGAGGAGCCCGCCCCCGCCGCCGAGTCGCCGGTGGTCCCGTGGCTGGTGTCCGGGCGTGGCGAGGCGGCGCTGCGCGCCCAGGCCGCCCGGCTGCGGGACTTCCTCGCCGAGCGGCCGGAGGCGAGCCCCACCCGTGTCGGCTTCGCCCTGGCCGGCTCGCGCGCCGCGCAGTCGCACCGTGCCGCCGTGGTCGCCGCCGACCGCGACACCCTCCTGGCCGGGCTGGGCTCGCTGGCCGAGGGGACCCCCGCCGGCCACGTCGTCACGGGTTCGGTGAGCCCCGGCGCGACGGCGTTCGTCTTCCCCGGCCAGGGCTCGCAGTGGGTCGGCATGGCCCTCGCGCTGGCCGATGCCTCACCGGTGTTCGCCGAACACTTCCGCCGCTGCGCCGAAGCGGTCGAACGGCACACCGGCTACACCGTGGAGTCGGTGCTGCGGGCCGATCCCGGCGCCCCCTCGCTGGACCGGGTGGACGTGGTCCAGCCCGTGCTGTGGGCGGTGATGGTGGCCCTGGCCGAGCTGTGGCGTTCCTACGGTGTGGAGCCCGCGGCCGTGGTGGGCCACTCCCAGGGCGAGATCGCGGCGGCCTGCGTCGCGGGCGTGCTGTCGGTGGACGACGCGGCCCGCGTCGTGGTGCTGCGCTCCCAGGTGCTTCCCGAGCTGTCCGGCCGTGGCGGTATGGCCTCCGTGGCGCAGCCCGTCGAGCTGGTGGAGAAACACCTGGAGCGCTGGGACGGGCGGCTGAGCGTGGCCGCCGTCAACGGCCCCTCCTCGACCGTGGTCTCCGGCGACGCCGACGCCCTCGAAGAACTGCTGGAGGGCTATGAGGCCGATGGCGTGCGCGCCCGGCGCGTCCCGGTGGACTACGCCTCGCACTGCGCCCACGTCGACGCGCTGCGCGGCCCGCTGCTCGATGCCCTCTCGGGTATCGAGCCGAAGGCAGGCACCGTCCCGCTGTACTCGACCGTCACCGGGCGGCGTATCGACGGCACCACCATGGACGCCGGCTACTGGTACACCAATCTCCGCCAACAGGTGAGGTTCCAAGAGGCCACCGAGGCGCTCCTGGCCGACGGGCACGGCGTGTTCATCGAGTGCAGCCCGCACCCGGTCCTCACCATCGGCGTGCAGGAAACCATGGACCAGTCGGGCGCCAACGCCACGGCCCTCGGCACCCTGCGCCGGGACGAGGGCGGCTGGGACCGCTTCCTCCTCGCGCTCGGCCAGGCGCACGCCCATGGCGTCGCGGTGGACTGGAGCCGGGTGTTCCCGGACGGCACCAGCCCCGCCGACCTGCCCACCTACGCGTTCCAGCGGCGGCGTTACTGGCTGGATGCCACCGCCGGCGCGGCGGGCGACCCCGCAAGTCTCGGCCTCGCGCCGGCCGACCACCCGCTGCTGGGAGCCGTCACCCTCCTCGCCGAAGGCGATGAGGTGGTCATGACCGGCCGGCTCGGCCTGGACACCCATCCGTGGCTGGCCGACCACGCGGTGGCCGGCGCGGTGCTGGTGCCCGGCGCCGTGTTCGTGGAACTGGCCGTCAGGGCCGGTGACGAGGTGGGCTGCGACCGCCTCGAGGAAATGGTGCTGGCGAGCCCGCTGGTCCTCCCCGAGCAGGGCGGTTTCGACCTCCAGCTCGTGGTGGGCGGCGCCGACGAGGACGGCCGCCGTACGCTCGGCGTGTACGCCCGCCCCTCCGGGTCCGACCGGCCGTGGGTCCAGCACGTCACCGGCACCTTGGCGCCCGGCGGGGCCGCCCGGCCGTTCGACCTCGCCCAGTGGCCGCCCGAAGGCGCCCGGCCCGTGCCCGTGGAAGGCTGCTACGACCAGCTCGCCGAGGGCGGCTTCCGCTACGGCCCCGCCTTCCGCTCGCTGCGCGCCGTCTACCGGCGCGAGACGGAGGTCTTCGCCGAGGTCGTCCTCCCGGAGGAGCAGCGCGGGAAGGCCGCCGCGTTCGGCATCCACCCCGCCCTGCTGGACGGTGCGCTGCACGCCAGCGGACTGAGCGCGGTGCGCGGCGACAGCGAAGGCCGGATGGCGCTGCCGTTCGCCTGGAACGGCGTGTCGCTGGCCGCCACCGGCGCCGAGTTGCTGCGCGTCAGACTCGCGCCGGTCGGCGACGACGGCATGTCCGTCCACGCCACCGACGCCTCGGGACACCCGGTGATCTCGATCGAGTCCCTGGTGACCCGGCCGTTCACGGCGGGGCAACTCCCGAGCGGCGGCGGCGACGAGACGCGCGACGGGCTCTTCCGCGTGGCGTACACCCCGCTCACCGACCCCGAGCCTGGCACCGCCACCGACGACTGGACCGCGGTCGCCACCGGCAGCGAGCCCACCTGCTACGGAGTGCGCCGCTACGGCGACCTCGACGCGCTCGCCGCCGCGGTGGACGGCGGCCTGCCCGCCCCGCCGGTGACCCTGCTGCCCTGCGAACCGGCGCCGGACGACGGGGACCTCCCCGGTGCGCTGCGCCGCCGGCTGGGCGAGGTGCTGCACACCGTCCAGCGCTGGCTCGCCGACGAGCGGTTCGCCGTCTCCCGGCTGGTGGTGGTCACCCGCGGCGCGGTCGCCGCCTTCGAGGGCGACGACGTCACCGACCTTGTGCACGCCCCGGTGTGGGGCCTGATCCGCTCCGCGCAGTCCGAGCACCCGGACCGGCTGGTCCTGGTGGACCTCGACGGGCCCGAACTGCCGAAGGCGGTCGCCGCGGCCGTCGCCGTCGCGGTGGCCGCCGGTGAGAAGCAGATCGTCGTCCGGGACGGGACGGTGCGCGTGTCCCGCCTGGTCCCCGCGGTGTCCGGCGGCGCCCTGGCCCTTCCGGAAACCCCCCACTGGCGGCTGGACATCGCCGCTCCCGCCACGCTGGACAACCTGGGGCTGGTGGCGGCGGAGGAACCCGGGCCGCCCGCCCCCGGCCATGTCCGCGTCCAGGTCCGCGCCGCGGGCGTCAACTTCCGGGATGTGCTGATCGCGCTCGGCATGTACCCGGGCGACGGGGCGTTCCGCGGCAGCGAAGGCGCGGGCGTGGTGCTCGAGGTGGCCGAGGACGTCACCTCGGTGGCGGTCGGCGACCGCGTGATGGGCATGTTCCAGGGGGCCTTCGGCTCGACTGCCGTGGCCGACGCCCGCTCCGTCGTGCCGATCCCGCCGGACTGGACCGACGAGCAGGCGGCGGCCGTGCCCATCGCGTTCCTCACCGCCTGGTACGGGCTGGTGGACCTCGCCGGCCTCAAGGCGGGCGAGTCGGTCCTCATCCACGCCGCCACCGGCGGCGTCGGCACGGCGGCGGTGCAGATCGCCCGCCACCTGGGCGCGGTGGTCTACGCCACCGCCAGCCCCGGCAAGCACCCGATGCTGGAGGCGATGGGCATCGACGAGGCCCACCGCGCCTCCTCCCGCGACCTGGACTTCGAGGACGCCTTCCGCGCCGCCACCGGCGGCCGCGGCGTCGACGTGGTCCTCAACAGCCTCACCGGCGACCACACCGACGCCTCGCTGCGCCTGCTGGCCGAGAAGGGCCGGTTCGTGGAGCTGGGCATGACCGATGTCCGCGACCCCGAGCAGCTCGCCGAGCCGTACCCCGGCCTCCGCTACCGCGTCCTCGACCTGAGGGAGCCGGGAGAGGACGGCATCGGACGCATGCTGACCGAGATCCTCGGCCGGTTCGCGCGCGGCGAGCTGACCCACCCCGCGGTCCGCGCTTTCGACATCCGCCGGGCGCGCGACGCGTTCCGGCTGATGAGTCGGGCCGCTCACATCGGGAAGATCGTGCTGACACTGCCGAGGCCGCTCGACCCGGACGGCACGGTCCTGGTCACCGGCGGCACCGGCACCCTGGGCGGTCTGATCGCCCGCCACCTGGTCACCCGACACGGGGTGCGGCACCTGCTGCTGACCAGCCGCCGGGGCCCCGAGGCACCCGGCGCCCCCGCCCTGCGCGAGGACCTCGCCGCGCTGGGCGCCACCGTGACCGTCACGGCCTGCGACGCCGGCGACCGCGAGCGGCTCGCCGAGGTGCTGGCCGGCGTCCCCGACGCCCACCCGCTGACCGGGGTGGTGCACTGCGCCGGCGTCCTCGACGACGGCATGGTCGACGCGCTGACCCCCGAACAACTGGCCCGGGTCCTGCGGCCGAAGGCCGAGGCCGCGCTGCATCTGCACGAGCTCACCCAGGACGCCGACCTGGCGCTGTTCGTGTTGTTCTCCTCCATCGTCGGGGTGTACGGCAACCCCTCGCAGGCCAACTACGCGGCCGCCAGCACGTTCCTGGACGCCCTGGCCCAGCACCGCCAGGCCGGCGGGCTGCCCGCGCAGTCCCTGGCCTGGGGAATGTGGGAGGAGACCAGCGCGCTCACCGGTGAGCTGGACGACGGTGCCCGGCAGCGCATCAGCCAGGCCGGTATGGATCCGCTGCCCACCGAGCAGGCCCTGGCGCTGTTCGACCGGTCGTACGCCGTGGGTGACGCGCTGCTGGTCCCGATCCGGCAGTCCACCGCGGCCTCGCGCGGCGGCCTGGCCGCCGGCCGCACCAGGGCGCGGCGGGTCGCGGACAGCGGCGTGGCGGGCACCGGCGGCCCGTCGCTGACGGACCGGGTCACCGCGCTGCCGGAGGCGGAACGCGACAGCTGTGTGCTGGAGGCGGTGCGCGCGCACATGGCGGCTGTCCTCGGCCACGACTCGGCCGACGAGATCGCCCCCGACCGGACGTTCAAGGAGCTGGGCTTCGACTCGCTGACCGCCGTCGAGCTGCGCAACCGGCTCTCGGCCGCCACCGGCCTGCGCCTGCCCGCCACGTTCGTCTTCG
>NZ_MUNE01000256.1 GCF_002154605.1 Streptomyces milbemycinicus
TGGTGGCGTTGCATCAGGCGGCGCAGGCGTTGCTGTCTGGTGAGGTGTCACTGGCGTTGGCCGGCGGGGTGACGGTGATGGCGTCGCCGGGGATGTTTGTGGAGTTCAGCCGGCAGCGGGGCCTGGCGGCTGATGGCCGCTCGAAGGCGTTTGCGGCAGCTGCGGATGGTACGTCGTGGGCTGAGGGCGCGGGGATGCTGCTGCTGGAGCGGTTGTCGGATGCTCAGCGAAATGGCCATCCCGTGCTTGCGGTGATTCGTGGCTCGGCAGTGAACCAGGACGGTGCCTCCAACGGCCTGACCGCGCCGAACGGTCCCTCCCAGCAGCGGGTGATCCGTCAGGCGCTGGCGAACTCGGGCCTGAGCCCGGTGGATGTGGATGTGGTCGAGGCTCATGGCACGGGGACCCGGCTGGGCGACCCGATCGAGGCACAGGCGATCTTGGCGACCTACGGACAAGGCCGGCGCGAAGACCAGCCGTTGTGGTTGGGGTCGCTGAAGTCCAACATCGGGCACGCGCAGGCTGCTGCTGGTGTGGCTGGTGTGATGAAGATGGTGCTGGCGCTACGCCATCGTGTGCTGCCGAAAACACTGCACGTCGATGAGCCGACCGGTGAGGTCGACTGGACTGCAGGTGCGGTGGAACTCCTCACCGAGCAGCGGGCGTGGGAGAGTGACCGCCCGCGTCGTGCGGGTATCTCTTCGTTCGGGATCAGTGGCACCAACGCACACCTGATCGTGGAAGAGGCACCGGAGAATCCGGCCCCGGCACCGTCTGTTGGAGCGCCGCGGGTGCCGGTGGTGGTGCCGTGGGTGATCTCGGGTCGTGGCGCGGATGCCTTGCGAGGGCAGGCGGCGCGGTTGCTGGCTCACATCGAGCGCGACCGCGAGCTGTCGCCGGTGGATGTGGGCTGGTCGTTGCTGTCCGGGCGGGCTGAGTTCGAAAACCGCGCAGTCGTCATCGGCGAGGATCGGGAAGCCCTGGTGCACCGGCTGCGTGCGCTGACGCGCGGGGAAGCCGTTCCGTGTGTGGTTGAGACGCCTGCATCGGGTGTGAGCTCGGCCGGCGGCAGGCCCGTGTTCGTGTTCCCTGGTCAGGGTTCGCAGTGGGCGGGGATGGCCGCGGAGTTGCTGGACTCCTCGCCGGTGTTCGCGGAGCGTTTTGCCGAGTGTGGTGGGACGTTGGCGGAGTTCGTCGACTGGGATCTCGAGGCTGTTGTCCGGGGCCTTGCGGGTGCTGTGCCGTTGGAGCGGGTGGATGTGGTGCAGCCGGTGTTGTGGGCGGTGATGGTGTCGCTGGCTGAGCTGTGGCGGTCCTATGGTGTTGAGCCCGCCGCGGTGGTCGGTCACTCGCAGGGTGAGATCGCGGCTGCCTGTGTTGCCGGGGCGTTGTCTTTGCGGGATGCGGCGAAGGTGGTGGCGCTGCGTTCTCAGGCGATTGCCGAGGACCTGGCCGGGCTCGGTGGCATGGCGTCGGTGTCGCTGACGGCCGAGCAGGTCGCCGAGCGGATCGCGGCGTGGGACGGTCGTCTGTCGGTGGCAACGGTGAATGGCCCGACTTCGGTGGTGGTGGCCGGTGAGGTCGAGGCACTGGAGGGGCTGCTGAGCCAGTGCGAGACCGAAGAGGTGCGAGCTCGTCGTATCGCGGTGGACTACGCATCCCACTCCGCCCAGGTCGAGGTGATCGAGGACCGGCTGGCGGAACTGCTGGCAGGCATCGAGCCCAAGCCGTCGACAGTGCCGTTCTACTCGACCGTGACCGGTGGCCTCATCGACGCGACTGAGCTGGACGCCGGCTACTGGTATCGCAATCTGCGGCAGACGGTCCGGTTCGAGGAGACCGTCGGCGCCATCCTCGACGCAGGGGACGCCGTTTTCATCGAGGCGTCCGCCCACCCGGTGCTGACCATCGGGATCCAGGAGACCGCCGAGGCCCGTGGTGCGGAGGGCTCGGTGGTGCTGGGTTCGCTGCGGCGTGACGAGGGCGGCCTCGATCGCTTCCTGACTTCTCTCGCCGAGGCGTATGTGCAGGGTGTGGCCGTGGACTGGGGCGTGGCCTTCGCGGACACCGGTGCGTCGCGGGTGGATCTGCCGACGTATGCCTTCCAGCGCCGGCGCTACTGGCTCGAGCCCCAGATGCGCCCCGCTGCCTCCGAGCGCGAGGCCGACGAGATAGAAGCACGCTTCTGGGAAGCGATCGAAAACGAAGACCTCGAATCCCTCACCACGACACTCGACATCTCCGGCGACGAGCCGTTCAACGCGGTCCTGCCCGCGCTGTCGTCCTGGCACCGGCTGCGGCAGGAACAGTCGAAGCTCGCCGGGTGGCGCTACCGGATCAGCTGGCAGCCGTTGGACAAGACACCGGGCTCGGCGCTGTCCGGGACGTGGCTGGCGGTCGTCCCCGCCTCGCATGCCGACGACGAGTGGGCCGCTGAGGCGGTCCAGGCGCTGAGTGCCCAAGGGGCCCGTACGATCCGCCTGGTCGTGGAGGCCGACGCCGGCCGGAAGCGGCTGGCCCAGCAGGTGTCACAGGCAGTCGAAGGCACGTCGGTCGCCGGGGTCCTGTCTCTGCTGGCCCTCGACACGGCGGCGCACCCCGGGCACCCGGGCGTGCCGTCCGGGCTGGCGGGCACCCTGTCACTACTGCAGGCGCTGGTCGACGCGGGTGCCGACACACGCCTGTGGTGCGTCACGCGCGGTGCAGTTTCGGTCGGCCGAGCCGATCGGCAGACGGGCGCCGTACAGACCCCGGTGTGGGGCCTGGGCAGGGTGGCCGCGCTTGAGCACCCTGACCGGTGGGGCGGTCTGCTCGACTTGCCGCAGACCTTGGACACTCGGGCGCAGGAACGGCTGTGCGCGGTGCTCGCCGGTGCCACGGTGGGTGGATCGCCCGAGGATCAGCTTGCGATCCGCCCGGCGGGTGTGTTCGTACGTCGCTTGGTACGCGCGCCCCAGAACACGGCGGCGGGGCACAGCGGCTGGAAGCCGCGTGGCACGGTCCTGGTCACCGGCGGTACGGGTGCGCTGGGCGGCCATGTCGCGCGCTGGCTGGCCGGACACGGCGCCGAGCACCTGGTGCTGACGAGCCGCAGGGGCGCGGACGCCCCCGGAGCGGCCGAGCTGACCGCCGAGCTCACCGAGCTGCGCGTCGGGGTGACGGTGGCGGCCTGTGATGTGGCCGACCGGGCCGCGCTTGCCGAGCTGCTGGCCTCGATCCCCGCCGAGCGCCCGCTCACCGCGGTCGTCCACGTGGCAGGGGTGCTCGACGATGGTGTCATCGAGTCGCTGACCGTTGCGCACCTGGAACGGGTGCTGCGCTCCAAGGTGTCCGCCGCACGCCACCTCGACGAGCTCACCCAGCATCTGGAACTCGACGCGTTTGTGCTCTTCTCCTCGGTCGCGGGCGCGTTGGGCAACGGTGGCCAGGCCGCTTATGCGGCGGCCAACACGTACCTCGACGCGCTCGCCCTGGACCGTCGACAGCGCGGCCTGCCCGCGGTGGCGCTGGCTTGGGGCACGTGGAGCGGCGGCGGGATGGTCGGCGGCGCGATCGACGAACGGATGAGCCGCCGCGGCCTCAGGGCGATGGCACCCGAGGTGGCCATCGAGGCGCTGGGCCAGGTGGCGGACCGCGACGAGCCGTTCCTCGCGGTGGCCGACATCGACTGGCCACGGTTCGTGACGGAGTTCGCCGCGACCCGTAGGAGCCGGCTCTTCGACGAGCTGCCCGAGGCCCGCGCCGGCCGGGCCGCCGAGCGAGACGACGCCACGGAGTCACACTCCGGCCCCGGCCTCGCCGGGCGGCTGGCCGACCTCGCGCCGGTCGAACAGGAGCGGCTGTTGCTCGAGCTGGTGCGTACGCACGCGGCCGCGGTGCTTGGACACGCCGAAGCCGACTCGGTCGCGGCGGGCCGGGCGTTCAAGGAGCTCGGCTTCGACTCGATGCGGGTCATGGAGCTGCGCAATCGCCTGAACGTCGCCACCGGCCTGCGGTTGGCCACCGGCGCCGTCTTCGACCACCCCACGGCGACCCTCATGGCCAAGCACCTGCGTACGGAGCTGGTGGGCGACGACGCGGCGACCGCGACCGCTGCCCCGGCGCCGATCCCGGTGGCGCTGCCCGCAGCCGACGAACCGATCGCGATCGTCGCGATGGGCTGTCGTTTTCCCGGCGACGTACGCACGCCCGAGGAGCTGTGGCAGCTCCTCGCCGAGGGCCGTGACGTGATCTCCGAGCTGCCGACCGACCGCGGCTGGGATGTCGAGGGCCTGTACGACCCGGATCCCGATCGGTCGGGCAAGAGCTACACCCGTGAAGGCGGCTTCCTGCATGACGCCGCCGAGTTCGACCCGGCCTTCTTCGGCATATCGCCGCGCGAGGCCTTGGCCATGGATCCGCAGCAGCGGCTGCTGCTTGAAACCGCGTGGGAAGCGCTCGAGCGGGCTGGAATCGACCCGCAGTCGCTCAAGGGCACTACGACCGGCGTCTTCGCCGGAATGACCTATCAGGACTACGCGGCGCGGCTGCATGAGGCCCCGAATTCCGTCGAGGGCTATCTGCTGACCGGCAAGTCCTCCAGCGTCATCTCGGGGCGCATCGCATACGTGCTGGGGCTGCAAGGGCCCGCGATCACCGTGGACACGGCGTGCTCGTCCTCGTTGGTGACCTTGCACCTGGCGGCGCAGGCGCTGCGGCAGGGCGAGTGCTCCCTCGCCCTCGCGGGTGGTGTGACGGTCATGGGGGCGCCGGGCATCTTCATCGAGTTCAGCCGCCAGCGCGGGCTGTCGGCCGACGGCCGCTGCAAGGCCTTCTCCGCGGCCGCTGACGGTACGGGCTGGAGCGAGGGCGCGGCCATACTCGTACTGGAGCGGCTGTCTGACGCCCGTCGCAATGGCCATCCGGTGCTTGCGGTGGTTCGTGGTTCGGCGGTGAATCAGGATGGTGCGTCGAATGGTCTGACGGCGCCGAACGGGCTCTCGCAGCAGCGGGTGATCCGGCAGGCTCTCGCGAACGCACGGCTTTCCGCCGCCGAGGTGGATGCCGTGGAGGCGCATGGCACGGGGACAACGCTGGGCGACCCGATCGAGGCCGAAGCGCTGCTGGCCACGTACGGACAGGGCCGGCCGGAGGACCGGCCGCTGTGGCTGGGCTCGCTGAAGTCCAACATGGGCCACCCACAGGCCGCGGCGGGCGCTGCGGGTGTCATGAAGATGGTGCTCGCCATGCAGCACGGCGTGCTGCCGCGGACTCTGCATGTCGAGGAGCCTTCCCCGGAGGTGGACTGGGAGGCCGGCGCGGTCGAGCTGCTGACCGAGCAGCGGGCGTGGCCTGAGACCGGGCGGCCGCGCCGGGCAGGTGTTTCCGCGTTCGGTGTGAGTGGGACGAACGCGCACGTCATTCTGGAGCAGGCACCGGAAACCGTCGGGGAGCCGGTGGAGCCCGCTGAGGTTCCTGTGGTGCCGGTGGTTCCTGGGGTGGTGCCGTGGGTGGTGTCGGGGCGTGGTGTGGGAGCGTTGCGGGGGCAGACGGGGCGGTTGCTGTCTCACGTCGATGGATTTGGTGAGTTGTCGCCGGTGGATGTGGGGTGGTCGTTGGCATCGGGGCGCACGGCCTTTGAACATCGGGCGGTGGTGGTGGGTGACCGTGACGGATTGCGGGCTGGGCTGCATGCGCTGGCGCGGGGTGAGTCGGCTTCTGGTGTTGTCGTCGGTCAGGGGGTCGGTTCGGGCTGGATGGCGGTGTTGTTTTCGGGTCAGGGCAGTCAGCGGGTGGGTATGGGCTGTGAGTTGTATGGCCAGTATCCGGTGTTCGCGGGAGCGTTTGACGAGGTGTGCGGGCTGCTGGACAAGGAGTTGGCGGGGCATGTTGAGCGGTCTGTGCGTGATGTGATCTTCGGTGATGATGCTGTTCTTCTTGGTCAGACGGTGTTTACGCAGGCTGGCCTGTTCGCTGTTGAGGTGGCGTTGTTCCGGTTGGTTGAGTCGTGGGGTGTGGTGCCGGAGTTTGTGGGTGGTCATTCGGTCGGTGAGATTGTGGCGGCTCATGTGGCGGGTGTGTTTTCGTTGGAGGATGCGGTGCGGCTGGTGGCGGCTCGGGGTCGGTTGATGCAGGCGCTGCCCGTCGGCGGGGCGATGGTCGCGGTCCAGGCGGCCGAGGACGAGGTGGCGCCGCTTCTTGCCGAGTATGAGGGCCGGGTCGGCGTTGCTGCGGTCAACAGTCCGACCTCGGTGGTGGTCTCTGGTGATGAGGATGCTGTCCTTGCTGTGGCGGAGACGTTCCGGGGTCGGGGTCGTAAGACCAGGCGTCTTGAGGTGTCGCATGCGTTCCATTCGCCTCGTATGGACCTGATGCTGGACGACTTCCGTTCCGTCGCGGAGACCCTGACCTACGTCGCGCCGCGTATTCCGGTCGTTTCCAATGTGTCGGGCAGGTTGGCCACGTCTGGTGGGCTGGTTTCGGCTGATTATTGGGTGCGGCATGTGCGTCAGGCAGTTCGTTTCGGTGAGGGCGTGGCCTGTCTGGCCGAGCAGGGCGTGTCCGTGTTTCTTGAGCTGGGTCCCGATGGGGTGTTGAGCGCGATGGGTGCGGAGTCGGTGGCCGATGGGGTGTTCGTTCCTGTGTTGCGGTCGGGGCGTGCTGAGGCTGAGTCGTTGCTGTCGGGCCTGGCGCAGGCGTGGGTGCGGGGTGTGGCTGTGCGCTGGGCGGAGGTGTTCGCCGGTACGGGGGCGTCGCGGGTGGATCTGCCGACGTATGCCTTCCAGCGCGAGCGCTACTGGCTCGACACATCGTCCTCCGCGGACGACACGGCTGCGGCCTCCGCGCTGGGACTCGGCTCAGCAGGACATCCGTTGCTGGGCGCGGCCGTCGAATTGCCGGATTCCGCGGGGGTCGTGTTCACCGGGCGGCTGTCGTTGCGGTCGCATGGCTGGCTGGCCGATCACGCCGTGGGCGACACGGTGTTGCTGCCGGGCACCGGGTTCGTGGAACTGGCGGTCCGCGCCGGTGACGAGGTCGGCTGTGATGTGGTCGAGGAGCTGACGCTCGAGGCGCCGCTGGTCCTTCCCGAACGGGCTGGGATGCAGCTGCGACTGACGGTCGACGAGCCGGACGAGGCGGGCCGCCGCGCCCTGAACATCTACTCGCGCCCCGAGGACACCGGGTTCGATGCCGCCTGGACCCGCCATGCCACCGGCACCCTGGCGGAGGGCGCCACAGAGCCCGCGAGCGACCTGACCGTATGGCCTCCGGAGGGCGCCCAAGCCCTGGACACCGCCGCGCTGTACGAGGACTTCGCCGCGGCCGGTTACGACTACGGCCCCGCCTTCCGGGGGCTGCGGGCGGCCTGGCGACGCGGAGAGGAGATCTTCGCCGAGGCCGCGTTGGCGCATGAGCAGCAGACGGAGGCGGCTCGCTTCGCCATGCACCCGGCCCTGCTCGACGCGGCGCTGCACGGCCTCAGGCTCGGGGAGTTCTTCGGCGGCCCGGACACGGTCCGACTGCCGTTCAGCTGGGCCGGGGTGGCGCTGCGCGCCGCGGGCGCTTCCGTGCTGCGTGTGGCCATCAAGCCCGCCGGGCAGGACGCGGTGTCCGTGGCGGTGGCCGACGGCACCGGTACGCCGGTGGCCTCCCTCGCATCGCTGGTGCTGCGACCGGTCGACCCGGCCCAGCTGGGCGCGGCACGGAGCGGGCCGCTCGACGACTCGCTGTTCCGCGTCGACTGGACGGCCCTGCCGCACCCGCGCCAGACCTCCGGCCCGTGGGCCGTGGTCGGCCCGGACGAGTTCAAACTGAGCGTGGAACTCGGTGGCGAGGCCGAGGTGGCGGTGCACACCGACCTGGCGGCCCTGGCCGACGCCATCGGGGCGGGCGCACCGCTCCCCGAGGCCGTGTTCGTGGCCTGCGTCGCCGACCGAGGGCCGGCCGAGGCCGGACTCACCACGGTGCCGAGCGATGCCCGTACCACCCTGGGGAACGCACTGGCGCTGCTGCGGTCGTGGGTCGCCGATGAGCGGTTCGCGGCCACCCGGCTGGTGTTCCTCACCCGAGGCGCCGTCGCCACCCGGTCGTCGGACGAGCTGATCGATCTCGTGAACGCGCCGCTGTGGGGCTTGATCCGCTCCGCGCAGTCCGAGCACCCCGGCCGGTTCCTGGCCGTCGACCTGGACGAGGACGAGACGTCGTGCCGGGCCCTGCCCGCCGCTGTCGCGACGGGGGAGCCGCAGCTCGCCGTACGCGGGCGCGACCTGCTCATTCCTCGACTGGCCCGAGCCACCACGGCCGCCAACGACCCGGGCCTCGTCCTCGACCCGAGCGGCACCGTCCTCGTGACCGGTGCCACCGGCACATTGGGCGGCTTGGTCGCCCGACACCTGGTCACCGAGCACGGCGTACGGCGACTGCTGCTGACCAGCCGCCACGGCCCGGCCGCCGAGGGCGCCGCCGACCTCCACACCGCGCTCACCGCGCTCGGCGCGGACGTCACCATCGCCGCCTGCGACACCGCGGACCGGGAGCAACTGGCGCGGGTGCTGGCCGCAGTGCCCACGGAGCATCCACTGAAGGCCGTCGTGCACGTGGCCGGGGTCCTGGACGACGGGGTCATCGACACGCTCACCGCCGAGCGGGTCGACCGGGTGCTGCGCCCGAAGCTGGACGCGGCGCTGAACCTGCACGAGCTGACCCTCGACCTGGACCTCGACGCGTTCATTCTTTTCTCCGGGGCCGCGGGAGCCTTCGGCACCGCGGGCCAGGGCAACTACGCGGCGGCCAACGTCTTCCTGGATGCCCTGGCCCACCACCGGCGCGCCCGTGGCCTGCCCGCTGTGGCGCTCGGCTGGGGTTTGTGGTCCGAGCGCAGCAGCATGACCGAACGCTTGGACGACAGCGGGGTCAAGCGGCTGGCTCGGATGGGCATCGCGCCGATGTCCTCGGCACACGGCCTCGCGCTGTTCGACGCCGTGGCAGGCGCGGACGGGGCGGCGGTGCTGCCCGTACGGCTGGACCTGGCCGCGCTGCGCTCCCGTACGAGCGCGCAGGACGTTCCGCCGCTGCTGCGCGGGCTGGTCAAGCCGGCCGTCCGCAGGGCGGCGAGCGGCGGTACGACGGCTGCCGACGCCGTGGGGGCCGCGTCGCTGCGGGATCGGCTCAGTGGGTTGGAGGACACCGAGCAGGACCGGGTGCTGCTCGACCTGGTGCGCGGCCATGTGGCCGGGGTGCTCGGACACGCGCGGCCCGAAGGGGCGCACGCGGACCGGTCGTTCAAGGAACTCGGCTTCGACTCGCTGACCGCCGTCGAGCTGCGCAACCTGCTGAACGAGGCCACGGGGCTGCGGTTGCCGGCCACGCTCGTCTTCGACTACCCCACGCCCGCTGCTCTCGCGGAGTTCATCAAGGCCGAGATCGGCCCGGCGCGGCAGGCGGGGCCCATGGCCGTACTGCGGGAAATCGACGCACTGGAGGCCGCGCTCGCGGCGAGTGACACGCTGACCGAGCCGGTCCAGGCGCGTCTCCAGGAGTTGCTGTCGCAGTACGGAATCCGCGCCGGTGATTCGGCCGGCGGGCCGGCGGAGGAATCGGTGACCGACCAACTCGAAGCGGCATCGGACGACGACCTCTTCAGCTTCATTGATGAGCATCTCTGAGTTGCGACTCTTGGCGTCGCGACCTGCTTGGCGTGGAATCTCGGAAATTCGAAAGGGAAAGTTCTCAGATGGCGAACGAGGAAAAGCTTCGCGCCTACCTCAAGCGGGTCACGGGGGATCTGCACCAGGCTCGGCAGCACATCATGGAACTGGAGACCGCGAACTCCGAGCCGATCGCGATCGTCTCGATGAGCTGCCGGTACCCGGGCGGTGTGAACTCCCCCGAGGAACTGTGGCAACTGGTCGCCTCCGGCACGGACGCGATTTCCGATTTTCCGCAGAACCGCGGCTGGGCCGAGGACCTTTACGACGAGGACCCGGAGCGGCCGGGTAAGAGCTACACCCGAGAGGGCGGATTCCTGCATGAATCCGACCGGTTCGACCCCGCCTTCTTCGGTATCAGCCCGCGTGAGGCGCTTACCATCGACCCCCAGCAGCGGCTGCTGCTGGAGACCTCATGGGAGGCGTTCGAGCGGGCCGGGATCGTGCCTGCCACGCTGCGGGGCAGCCACACGGGTGTCTTTGCCGGAGTGATGTACAACGACTACGGGACGCGACTGTACGGCACGCTGGACAGCTTCGAGGGCTACCTCGTCAACGGCAGCGCGGGGAGCGTCGCGTCCGGCCGCGTCGCGTACACCTTCGGCCTCGAAGGCCCCGCCGTCACGATCGACACTGCCTGCTCGTCCTCGCTGGTGACCCTGCATCTCGCGGCCCAGGCACTGCGGCGCGGCGACTGCTCGCTCGCGTTGGCGGGCGGCGTGGCCGTGATGTCGACCCCCGAGATCTTCGTGGAGTTCAGCCGCCAGGGTGCCTTGTCCCCCGACGGCCGCTGCAAGTCCTTCTCGGACGGGGCTGACGGCACGGCGTGGGCCGAAGGCGTGGGCATGCTGTTGTTGGAGCGGTTGTCCGATGCGCGGCGTAATGGGCATCCGGTGTTGGCGGTGGTGCGTGGTTCGGCGGTGAATCAGGACGGTGCGTCGAACGGTCTGACCGCACCGAACGGGCCCTCCCAGCAGCGCGTCATCCGCCAAGCACTGGCCAGTGCGGGGCTGACGTCATCCCAGGTGGATGTGGTGGAGGCGCATGGTACGGGGACGACGTTGGGTGATCCGATTGAGGCGCAGGCGTTGTTGGCGACGTATGGGCAGGGCAGGTCGGGGGGTCGGCCGTTGTGGTTGGGGTCGTTGAAGTCGAATATCGGTCATACGCAGGCGGCTGCGGGTGTGG
>NZ_MUNE01000257.1 GCF_002154605.1 Streptomyces milbemycinicus
CTCGGCGCGGGCGAGGGCGGCCGGGCCCATGACGAGACCGCCGTCCTCGACGGTCACCACGACGCCGGTGTGCGTCTCCTGGACGTACACATGCACCTCCTCGGTGGGAGGCGAGAAGGTGGCGGCGTTGTCCATGAGTTCGGCGAGGGCGTGCATGACGCCCTCGGCGGCGTAACCGGCGACCGCGGCGGTGCTGGCCGAGTGGATCCGGACCCGCTGGTAGGCGCTGATCCGGCCGACCGCGCCGCGCAGCACGCTCTCCATGACGATCGGCTTGGTCCAGCGGCGTCCGGAGCGGGCGCCGGTGAGGACCGCGATGCTGTCCGCGATACGGCCTGCCTGCGCGGTGGTGTGATCGAGCTTCAGCAGGTCGCCGAGGACGGCCTCGTCGTGCCGGTTCTCCATCTCCCGCAGGTCGGCGAGCATGCTGGTGGCCAGCGCCTGCACCCGGCCGGCGGCGTTGGCGCAGGCGGCCATGGCCGAGGCGCGCATGCGCTCACCGGTGGCCACTTCCCGCACCAGCATCTTGAGCACCCGGTCGTGCGCCCCGCTGGCGGGCGAGGGCAGCGTGGAGAGCACGGTGTCCACCGTCTCGCCTTCACGCAGCTGCCCCACCGCAGATGGAATCGTTTCATCGGCGAGCTTCGCGGCCTCGGCCTCCATCACCGCCGAGCGCCGGTTGACTTCGGCCTGCATGGCCGACGTACGCCGCGCGGCGTCGGCCTCCACGGCCGCCAGGCGCGCCTGGAGCCGCCGTACGGCCTGCGCGCGGGCCGAGGCGAACGCGACGGCCACGCAGAGCAGGACGGCGGCCACAGCGCAGAACAGGCCGACGGACGCCCGGTGGGCGGAGGGCACTTCGGCCGTCACCCAAGCGCCCACACCGCCGACGACCACGGCGGCCAGCAGTGGTACGGCCAGGGCCTGCCGCGTCATGGAGAGCCCTTTGACGGGTTGGCTGGATATATGTGCTGACATCTCTCAGGTCCTCAGGGGCGCGATCGAGGGTTGAGGGCGGTTTCGAGCCATGGGCGGCACATCGTAGTACCGCACACAGGCTTTTGACCGGCCCGCTCGCCAATCGGACCTTGACATCCCGTCAGCACGGCGGAACAAACGCCGCATGGCCCCCGCGTGGCGACCACTGAACCCCCGTCAAACGCCAGCAAACAGAATGAGCCGCTCCGGTCCGTACGTCCACCCACATGGCTCGATCTCTGTCGACGCTAGTGCGCCTAGCGTTGCTAGAATCAGGGGATGTCATCCACCGAGCGTCGCGAACGCGAACGAGCACAACGCCATCAACTGATCATCACCGCCGCCCGCGAGCTGGCCGAGGCCGAAGGCTGGGACGCGGTGACCACGCGCCGGCTGGCCGAGCGCGTCGAGTACAGCCAGCCCGTCCTCTACAGCCACTTCAAGGGCAAGGACGCCATCGTCCGCGCGGTGGCCCTCGAGGGCTTCGACGACCTCGGCGCCCAGATGCGGCGGGCCCGGCTCGCCGAGATCTCGCCGAAGGAGGCGCTGCGCGCGCTGGGCCGGGCCTACCTCGACTTCGCCGCCGACCGGCCCGCGCTGTACGAGGCCATGTTCATCATGCCGACCGACCTGGCCTTCGCCGGCACCGAGACGCCCCCCGCGCTGCGCGCCGCCTTCGGCGAGATCGTCGCCGTGGTCGGGCCGCGGGACGGCGTGGGGCTGTACGCCGAGGTGTTCTGGGGCTCGCTGCACGGCATCGCCGTCCTGGTGCACGGCAAGCGGATGCCGGCCGAGCACCAGGGGGACCGGCTGGACCTCCTGGTGGAGCACTTCACCCCGGAGGCGGGCTGAGGCGGACACGCCGAGCGGGCCGGGGCACGCCGGGAACGGGCAGGCCCCAGGCCGGCGGACGGAGTCCGGCGCAGCGCCCCGAAGCCCGTGAGGCCCCCTGGGGCCGATCGGTGCGAGGGGCGCACGGGGAAGGGTGTCAGGGCAGGGCCAGCTCCGCCCAGATGACCTTGCCCTCGGCCGTGTAGCGGGTGCCCCAGCGCTCCGCGAACTGTGCGACCAGGAACAGCCCGCGGCCCCCCTCGTCCGTCGTCGCCGCGTACCGCAGATGCGGCGAGGTGCTGCTGTTGTCGGACACCTCGCAGATGAGATTGCGATCGCGTAGGAGTTGCACCCGGATCGGACCGGTGGCGTAGCGGATCGCATTGGTGATCAGTTCGCTGAGCACCAGCTCCGCGGTGAAGGCCATGTCCGGCGCCGCCGCGGGCAGACCCCATTCCGTCAGCTGCTCGATGGCCGCGGCCCGCACCTCGGCCACCTTCGCCGGGTCGCAGGGGATGTCCCAGCTCGCCACCCGGTCGGGTCCCAGCACCCGGGTGCTGGCCACGATCAGCGCGATGTCGTCGGTGGGGCGTGCGGGCAGCACGGCGTCCAGTACGTCCGCGCAGGTCCGGTCGGGGGTGCGGCCGGGGTGGGCGAGGGCCTCGCGCAGCAGCTCGAGCCCGGCGTCGATCTCCCGTCTGCGGTCCTCGATGAGCCCGTCGGTGTACAGCACCAGCTGGCTGCCCTCGGCCAGCTCCAGCTCGGCCGTCTCGAAGGGCAGGCCGCCCAGGCCCAGCGGCGGCCCGGCAGGCAGGTCGATGAACTCCACGGAGCCGTCGGGGGCGACCACCGCGGGCGGCGGATGTCCGGCGCGGGCCATCGCGCAGCGCCGGGTCACCGGGTCGTAGATCGCGTACAGACAGGAGGCCCCGGTGATCCCCGCACCGCCCTCCAGGCTCTCCGAGGTCTCGTCCTGGTCGATCCGGGCGACCAGGTCGTCCAGGTGGGAGAGGAGTTCGTCGGGCGGCAGGTCGAGGGTGGAGAAGTTGTGCACGGCGGTGCGCAGCCGCCCCATCGTGGCCGCGGCATGCAGTCCGTGACCGACCACATCGCCCACCACCAGCGCCACCCGCGCCCCCGGCAGCGGAATCACATCGAACCAGTCACCACCCACCCCCGACTCCGCCGGCAGATACCGGTACGCCACATCCAGCGCGCTCTGCTCGGGCAGGGCGCGGGGCAGCAGGCTGTGCTGGAGCGTCACCGCCATGGTGTGCTCGCGCGTATAGCGCCGGGCGTTGTCGATGCAGACGGCGGCGTGGGAGGCCAGCTCCTCGGCGAGGGCGATCTCGTCCTCCTCGAAGGGGGCGTTCTTCTCCATGCGCCAGAAGCTGACCATGCCCAGCATGACGCCCCGGGCCCGCAGCGGCACCGTCACCAGCGACCGGACGCCGTAGTCGATGGCCAGGCCGGTCTGTTCCGGGTCCTGGGCGCGCCAGCCGTGGGCCTCCCTCAGGTCCGGTTCGACCGCCGCCTGCCCGCTGGCGAAGCCCCGGGCCTGCGGGGTGGAGGAGACGAACGAGAAATGGGTGCCCACCTGGTAGAAGGGGTGGACGTCGCTGATGCCCCGGACCGCCGTGCGGAACATCTCGATACCGCCCACCGCCAGCGGCTCCTCGCCGCGCAGCACGGGCTCCGCCAGGTCGACGGTGACGAAGTCGGCGAACCGCCCCACCGCGACCTGGGCCAGCTCCTCGGCGGTCCGGCCGACGTCCAGCGTGGTGCCGATCTCCACGCTGGCGTCGTACAGCAGCTTGAGGTGCTTCTGCGCCACCTCCGCCCGCCCCGACAGGACGCGCAGCTCGGTGGAGTCCCGCAGGGTCGCCACGCTGCCGGGCGGGCCGCCGTCCCGGTCCGTGGGGCGGTTGTTGACCGCCAGCAGCCGGTCCCCGGCCACCAGCACCTCGTCGGAGACCACCTGCCCGGACGCCAGCGCCTGGGCCATCTGCGGCTCCAGGCCGAGCTCGGTGACGGCCCGGCCCTCCGGGTATTCGGGCAGGTCGAGCAGGCGGCGCGCCTCGTCGTTGGCCAGCATCAGCCGGCCGCCGCCGTCGACGATCAGCACGCCTTCCCGTACGGAGTGCAGCACCGCGTCGTGGTGCTCGTACATGCGGGTCATCTCGGCCGGGTCCAGGCCGTGGGTCTGCCGCCGCAGCCGTCTGCTGACCAGGGCCGTGCCGCCGGTGGCCAGGGCGAGCGAAGCGCCGGCCGCGCCGATGAGGATCGGCATCTGGCGGTTGGCCAGCCCGCTGACCTTGTTGACCGTGATGCCCGAGGCCACCAGGCCGATGACCTTGCCCCGGCTGTCGGTGACGGGCACCACGGCCCGTACGGAGGGGCCGAGCGTACCGGTGTACGTCTCGGTGATGGTGTGGCCCTTGACGGCGGGGCGGTAGCTGCCGAGGAAGTGGTGGCCGATCCGTGAGGTGTCGGGGTGGGTGTAGCGGATCCCCTTCGTGTTCAGCACCACGATGAAGTCGACCCCGGCGTCCTTGCGCGCCGCTTCGGCCAGCGGCTGGAGCACGGCGGTCGGCTGGGGGGAGCGCAGCGCGGCCGGCATGCCCGGTGCGTTGGCGAAGGTCTCGGCGACGGCGATCGAGCGGTGGCGGGCCTCGTTGGCGGCGTCGTGCTGGACCTGCAGAACGAGCGCGACGGACGCGGCGGCGATCAGCAACAGCACGATGACCAGCTGCAGCAGAAAGACCTGGCCGGCGACGCTGCGCGTACTCAGCCAAGAGCCAGAGCGCGCCCCCGCCGCCTCCGGGCGCTCACGCCGCCGACTCCGTGGGCGCCGACCGGGGAACGTACGGGCAGCCAGTACCCACGATCGACCCTTAAACCGGGCCATACACCTACATCTACACCGCGTCCCCCCGGAAGGCGAACCACCCCGCGTTCCGCAGGTGCCGACCTCGACGACCTATGCAAACCTGAAAAGGTGTAATTAGCCATAATTGCCGTATTTCATCGGCCGTTCGGCGGTCGTTCGGCGGTCGTTCGGCGGTGGTGTCGGCAGGGACTAAGGAGCCCGCAATGGCCAGTCACGTCGGTGGAGTTCAGCCGCAAGCCGCTCCGGGTGTGCACCACAGAGCGGCGGTGACCGGATGGGCCGTCTTCGCGGCCGTCATGCTGATCTTCGCGGGGCTCCTGGCCCTCAGCCAGGGGATCTCGGCCATCCGCCACGACCAGGTGTTCGTGGTCACGCGTCACTACGCCTTCACGTTCAACCTCACGGGGTGGGGATGGGTCCACGCGATCATCGGCGCCCTCGCCGTGGTCGCCGGTGCGGCCCTGTTCACCGGCGCCATGTGGGCCCGGGTGACCGGTGTGGTGCTGGCGGGTCTCAGCCTGATCGCCAACTTCCTGTGGCTGCCCTACTACCCGGTCGGGGCCGTGACGCTGCTCATCCTGGACGCCCTCGTCATCTGGGCGCTGTGCGCGGGGATGTCCGAACGGCCGCAGGGACAGCCGCAGGCACAGCAGGGCCAGCAGGGACAGGGCCCGCCGGTCACAAGCCGATGACCACCAGCGCCGTATCGTCCGCGACGGTCCCGCCCGTGACGCCGAGGTCGACCAGCAGCGCATCGGCCAGCTGCTCGGGGTCCAGCCCCCCATGCCGGGACAGACTGTCGGCGAGCCGGCCGAGCCCGACGTCGATGTCCTCGCCGCGCCGCTCGATGAGCCCGTCGGTGTACAGCACCAGGATGCCGCCCGGTGTGTACGGAAGGGTGGCCGCGGGCTGCTCCACATGCTCGGGGCGGGCGCCCAGCGGCGGATCGGTGGCCTTGTCGAGCCGTACGACATCGCCCTCGGCCCGCAGCAGCAGCGGCGGCGGATGGCCGGCGCAGCTGTAGCAGATGGTCCGCGCAGACCGGTCGATGACCGCCTGCACGGCGGTCGCGGCCAGCGCCCCTTCGAGGGAGCGCGCGTACAGGCCGAGCGCATCCAGCGCCCGGGAAGGGGTGCCGACCACCCTCATCGCCGCGCTCAGCGCGCTCCGCAGCTGCCCCATCACACACGCGGCCCCCAGCCCCTGGCCCACCACATCACCCACCGCCGCCGCGATCCGGCCGTCGGCCAGCTCCGACACCTCGTACCAGTCACCGCACACATTGAGCGAGCCGACCGCGGGCCGGTAGCGGACCGCCACATGCAGATGCAGCCCCGGAACCAGCGCGGGCAGCATGGCCTGCTGGAGCGCCAGCGCCGTCGACCGCTCCCGGGCGTGCGCCTCCCGCAGCCGCTCGTTGACCTCCTGCAGCTCCCGCGCCCGGGTGCGGAGGTCGGCGTCCATCTCCGCGGTGCGCTTGAGCGGCGCCTGCGCCCGCTCCCGGACGAAGTCCGTCACGTCCTCCACCCGGTGGATGATCAGCTGGACCGAGCCGTCCGGGCCGAGGACCGGGGTGTTGATCGGGCTCCAGTACCGCTCTTCGAACCGCCCCTTGTCCCTCCTGTCCCTCCGCCCCCTGCC
>NZ_MUNE01000258.1 GCF_002154605.1 Streptomyces milbemycinicus
GGCCACCTGCTCGAGGTCCCCGGCGCGCGCGACGGCTTGGGACCGCTCAAGGGTCTCGGCGATCCACGACATGGGCTCGGCGACCTGCTCGGGCAGCGCCGGCGCCAGTTCGGTCAGCAGTCCGACCAGCTCCGCGAGGTCGCCGGTGAGTTCCGGGTCGCCCGCCGATATCCGGCGGCCCACCTTGAAGGACTCCATGAACTGGGACAGCGTGCCGTCCCACCCGGTCACCATGGCGGGCGTCAGCATCAGCTGCGTCTGGTCGAGGGTGGCGAAGGTCTGGTCCCGTGGGCCGAGCGCCCCGGCGGCGCGGGCCGCGCGCAGCAGCCGCAGCCCTCGGNNCGATCGGCGTACAGGCCGCCGAGCCGGGCGCGTACGGTGCACAGCAGCGGGTCGGTGTCCGGGACGGCGGCGGCCAGCTCCGCTTCGAGCGCGTCCAGTTCGGACCGTACGCGGTCGGCTCGCGCCGGGTCGGGTGGTGCGAAGTCGGATGGCGCGGAGGCTGATGGCGCGGAGCCTGATGGCGCATCGGGGAGGCGGTTCGACGCGGTGCAGGCCAGGGCCTCGGCCGCGGCCCGTTCGGCCCTGTCGCGCAACGCCGCGACATCCTTCTCCTGCATGAGCCCGTCCCCCTTCGCCTCGCGAGGCTTCGTCCATCATCAGCCCATGGGCTCGGACGCAGGAGGGGATTGATCGGCTCTGCCGGAAACCGACCGGAAGACGGCCGCTAATCACCCGGAGTGCTTGTCACGCAGGACGTACAGGCCCGCGGCCGACGCGAGCACCACGACACCCGTGCCGACGCTGACGAGCATCTGCGTGACCCCGCTGAGCGTGATGCTGGTGAAGACGTTGGCGACGAGGGCGATGGCCAGCAGGGTCCAGAGCAGGGACTTCATGGTGAGTTCCTTCGGTGAGGGGTTCCGGTGAGCGGTTCCGGTGAGCTCGTGTGATCCACAATGCCGCCCAGAGCATGGGGTGTTCGAGGGAGCGCCCTCCCGAAGTCATGGTGTAGCGCGCTACACCAACGGCCGGGGTGCACGATCACCCGCGCCCCCGCGACCATTCACTTAGCCTGAGGCCATGCGCGAGACGGTGCACCAGGCGGGGCGGGCCACGGCCCAGTTGATGAAGGGGGCCGGGCTGGCCCTGGTGTCGTATCTCTACATCGCGTTGCTGCTGTTCACCGCCGTCGCGACGGCCATCGTGGTCGGCGCGGGGGTGCTGCCCGAGACGGTGCTGCTGCTGCGCAGGATGGCCGGGTTCAAGCGGCGGCAGGTGGGGGCCTGGTCGGGGAAGCCGGTCGCCGAGGCGTATGCGCCGCTCACCGGCGAGCTCTTCGAACGGGTGCGCGCGGCGACCCGGGACCCGAGCACCTACCGGGATCTGCGCTGGCTCTTCGCGCATTTCGGCTACGGCCTCGTCCTGGCCTACGTCTCGCTGATCGTGTGGTCCGTGGGGCTGTTCGTGGACGGGGTGTGGTGCGGGCTGCTCAAGCGCCCGGCCGTGGTACTGCCGCTGCTCTCGCGCCTCGCCGACCTCGACGCCTCCTGGTCGACCGTGCTGCTGACCCCCTCCCCCGAGGCCCGGCGCAGCGCCGAACTCGCCGAGCGCGTCGAGGAGTTGACCGTCACCCGCGCGGGCGCCGTCGCCGCGCACGGCGCGGAGCTGCGGCGCATCGAGCGCGATCTGCACGACGGCGCCCAGGCCCGGCTGGTGGCCCTGTCGATGCGGGTCGGGCTGGCCAAGCGGGCGTACGACAAGGACCCCGACGCGGCGCGCAAGCTCCTCGACGACGCGCAGAACCAGGCCGAGGAGGCCCTGACCGAGCTGCGCCATGTCGTCCGCGGCATCCACCCGCCGATCCTCACCGACCGCGGCCTCGTCGGCGCCGTGCGCGCGCTCGCGGCCAGCAGCGGGCTCGATGTGGCCGTGGACGCGGACGGGGTCGAGGGGGAGGATCTGCCGCGCGCCCCCGCCGCGGTCGAGGCCGCCGCGTACTTCGTGATCGCGGAGGCGCTGACCAACGCCGCGAAGCACAGCGGGTCCCAGCGCGCCCGGGTGGAGCTGATCCGTACGGCCGGGCGGCTGCGGATCGTGGTGCGCGACGAGGGCCAGGGCGGCGCCGAAACCCCGGCCGCGGCGCCCGGCGGAGGAATGGGCGGCAGCGGATTGCTCGGGATGCGGCGCCGGGCGGCGGCACTTGACGGGACGATGGAGGTGTCCAGCCCCGTCGGGGGGCCGACCGTGATCGAAGTGGAGCTGCCGTGCGCGTGGTGATCGCCGAGGACAACGCCCTGCTGAGGGAGGGGATGGTCCTGCTGCTGACCTCCGCAGGGCACGAGGTGGTCGCCGTCGCCGGCAGCGGCCCCGAGGTGCTGCCCGCCCTCCTCGAACACCGCCCGGACGTCGCCGTCCTCGATGTGCGCATGCCGCCAGGCTTCCGCGACGAGGGCCTGCGCGCGGCGCTCGCGGCGCGCAAGGAGATCCCCGATCTGCCGGTGCTGGTGCTGTCCCAGTACGTCGAGGAGACGTACGCCGCGGAGTTGCTGGGCGGCGGCGCGAGCGGGGTCGGCTATCTGCTGAAGGACCGGGTGGGCCGGGTCGACGAGTTCCTGGACGCCCTGGAGCGGGTCGCGGCGGGCGGCACGGCGCTGGACCCGGAGGTGGTCACGGAGCTGATGACCCGGCGCCGCGACGATCCCCTGGACTCCCTGACCCCGCGCGAACGCGAGGTGCTGCACCTGATGGCGGAGGGCCGCGACAACGCCACCATCGCGAAGACGCTGGTCGTCTCCGACCGCGCGGTCAGCAAGCACATCGGCAATGTCTTCGCGAAGCTGAGCCTGCCGCCGAGCGACAGCGGACACCGCCGGGTGCTGGCGGTGCTGGCGTACCTGAACAAGGGGTGACGGAGAAACCGGCCCCTCCCCCACCCCCCGGCAAAAAAACACTTGCTCTACATCAAGCACTTTTTTTACCAGGGGTGGGGGGGATGCCTCATCCGTCGGCCGGGCCCGCCCCCGGGTAGCGGCCCCGTAGCGCGGCGCGGGCCGGGGGCAGGGTGCCCGCGGCTGTGGTGACCGCGACCACGGCGACGATCACCAGCGCCTGGACCGGCAGCAGATAGGGCACCGTACGGGCCATCGCCACGCTGAACGCGAGCAGCGGCACCGACGCCACCACCGCGCCCACGGCCAGGCCGGTCAGCGCCGTGGCGCCCGCCTCGAGGCGCAGCATGCGGCGCAGTTGGCGGCGGCCGGCGCCGGCGAGGCGCAGCAGGCGGAGTTCGGGGCGGCGGCCGATGGTGATGAGCGAGAGGGTGCTGAGGACGGCGATCACCGTGTAGGCCCCGATCGCGGAGACCGCGGCGACCGTGACCACCTCGACCAGTTCCTGGTCCTCCGGCTCGACCTGGATCGGCGCGGGGTCGGGCTCTGTGCGGGCCCCGGGGACCGCCGCGGCCAGGGCTTTTGCGAGCGTCGGGCGGTCGGCGTCAGGTGCGGCCGTGACCAGGACCTGGCCCGGGCCGGGCATCGAGGCGTGGGCCAGCAGTTCATCGCGGGAGAGGAGGAAGTCGCCCAGCGCGAGGGAGCGTTCGTAGACCGCCACGACCCGCAGCTTCTTCTCCACGCCGTCCCCGAAGCGGAGCATCACCGTGGAGCCGGGGCGGGCGTCGAGGGAGCGTGCCCGGTCGCCGCCGACAGCAACGGTGCCGGGACGCAGAGCGCTCAGGGTGCCGTTCCGCAGCTTGGGGTCGAGGGTGTGCGGCAGGCCCTCCGGGGTGACGCCGAGGACCGGCAGCCGGTCGAGCCGGGGCTCACCGGTCTCCCGCCGGGCCAGCACCACCGTGCCGCGTACGACATCGGTGGCCGCCCGTACCCCGGGCACGTCCCGGATCCGCTCCACGGCGCCGCTCGGCAGGCCGCCGTCCGCGCGCACCGCGAAGTCGGCGCGCATCGCCTCGCGGGCCTGGCCCTGGCCGGCGTGGGTGAGGGTGGCGCCGCCCGAGAGCTGTACGGCGGTGAAGGCGGTGACCAGGATGATCGGGGTGAGGGCCGCGCCCAGGCGGGTGGCGGCGGCCGTGCAGTTGGCGGCGGCGAGGCGGCCGCCGGGCCCGCCGAAGCGGCGCAGCGGAGCGCCGAGGATCCGCATCGCGCCCGCGGCGATCCACGGCCCGAGCAGGGCGCACCCGATGACCATCGTCACCGCGGCCGCCCCGGCCGCCATCGCGGCGGCCTGGCCGGACTGCAGGACCGCCGTCCCCGCCGAGCTCGCCCCCAGGCCCAGCAGCACCAGCCCGGCGACCCGGCGCGGTGTGCCGGGAGCCGACTCGCGCAGCGCCTCCGCGGGGCGGAGCTTCGCGGCCCGGGCGCCGGCGATCCACGCCGCGGCGCGCGCGATCAGGACCGTGATCCCCGCGGTGACCAGGGGCGCGGGCCACAGCCAGGGCGGGAAGGGGAGTTCGAGGCCGGGCGGCAGCGCGCCGCGCGCGCCCAGCAGTCCGCGCAGCCCGGCGTACGCGGGAAGCGCGGCCACGGCGCCCAGCAGCGCCGCGCGGGCCGCGACCCGCCCCACCTCCCGGCCGACCGCGCCGCGCAGCTGCCGCGGCGTCGCGCCGACCGCGCGCAACAGCCCGATCTCGTGGGCGCGTTGCCGCAGCGCCTGTACGACCGTCGACGACACGACGAGCAGCGCGATGAGGACGACGGTGGCGGCCACGGACGCCAGCAGTTCCAGCATGCCCTTGCGGGCCGGCGCGGCGGCCAGGAACTCGGGGCCGCCGCGCCCGTCCGCGGTCTCCACCTGGACCTCGGCCGAGTCGCCGTCCGCGCGCCGCCCCACGCTGTGGATCTCCGCGGCGTCCAGCGCGTGCCGCACCCGGGAGGACAACTCGCCGGTCCCCACGCCGGATTCGGCGATCACCCCGATGGCGTCCAGGGTGTCCGGGTGCCCGGCCAGGCGCCGCGCCTCGGCCGCCTCGAAGTAGACCGCGGCGTCCGGCCCGTCGGCGACGCCGACGACGGTGTACGCCGCGTCGGCACCGGCCACGCGCAGCGTGACCCGCTCGCCGATACGTGCCCCGCCGCCCACCACGACCTCACCGGCTGCGCGCGGGGCGCGCCCGTCGCGCAGCTCGTACGGCGCGAGCCGGGCCGCGTCCCAGGCGCGACCGGTGACGGCCCGGCCCGCGCGCCCGACCTGGAACACGTCGTCGGCGACCGCCGCCCGTACACCGGGCACCTTCCGCACCACACCCAGCGCGCCCGCCGGCACCCGCACCCGCTCGGTGAGCCCGGCCCGCGCGGTCTCGGGGTCGCTGCCCCAGGGCTTGGCGGTGAAGCGGGTCTCCTGGTCGCCGGTGACGACGAGGTCGGCCGCCGCGTACCGCTCCACCCGGGCGTGCCCGAGCCCGGTTGAGGCGAGGGCGAGCACGAAGGAGCCGAGCAGCAGGGAGGTGAGGGCGAGCGCCGCGAACACGGCGGCCCACGCCTTGCGGTGCGTACGGGCGGCACGGGAGGCCAGCAGCTTGGTCACGTTCATGCCCTCTGCCCCTCCTCACGTATCGTCGCCCTGTCCCGCCCCAGGTCCCGCATCACGCGGCGCACTTCGTCGGCCCCGGGCCGGTCCAGCCGGCCGGCGGCCCGCCCCCGTGCCAGAAACAGGGCCTCGTCCGCCCAGGCGGCCGCGACCGGGTCGTGGGTGACCATCACCACCGTGTGGCCGTCGCGGTCGACGGCCTGCCGCAGCAGTGAGAGCACGCCGTGCGCGGTGGCCGGGTCGAGCGCGCCGGTGGGCTCGTCGGCGAAGACGATGTCGGGCTCGGTGACCAGCGCGCGGGCGATCGCCACCCGCTGGGCCTGCCCGCCCGACAGCTCCGTCGGCCGGTCCGCGCCCCGCTCGGCTAGCCCCACCGCCTCCAGCGCCCACGCCGCCCGCCCGTCGGACGG
>NZ_MUNE01000259.1 GCF_002154605.1 Streptomyces milbemycinicus
AGCTCAGAGCTGTGCCATGAAGGTCCGCCGCCCCGGTGCGTCACACCGGGGCGGCGGACTTTCCGTTTCACGGCCCGCGCCCTTAGGAGTCAGGACACCAGAACAGCTCCGCCGCGCTGGCCCCTGGCCGGTCGGACTGGTTGACCTGGCTCCGCTGCTGTACAGCAACCAGCGGCGTTCTCCGACAGCGGCCGTGGTCAGCCGCAGTTGACCGGCCGCTCAAGGTAGCTGCCGTCCAGCCCCCGGCCCGGACAGCCACCGCCCCTACGACCGGAATACCGCCCGCGCACCGACGCACCCCGTGACAGCACGCCCGCCCCGGCCGCCCTGCATGCATGGCTCCCCCTGGCGCCACGTGCGATGACATCCTTCAAGCGCCTTCCGATCGTCTCGGCCGATGACGTCGAGCAGGCTCTGACCCGGGGGCAGGCGGCAGATCCAGGACGCCTACTCGCTGTTCGGCGGGGAGACGCTTGAACTGCGGGCGATTTTCGACGGGATCGCGGTGACGAACCTTCGGACGCCGGCCGTCTCCATCGCGGCGACCTCTCCGCTGCTCACCCGGTTCACTCGGCCGATCGAGCTGGTGGTCTTCGGCGCGGGTCCCCAGGCAGTCGGCCACGTAGAGGCTGTCCAAGCCTGTGACTCGGTCGAACTGGCCGACGTCACCTACGTGGTTCGCCGCCCTGACCAAGCCCGCGAACAACTGCCACCCCACGCCACCGTCGTATCCGCCGAGGATCCGGACGTGACCGCGCGGCTCGAGCGAGCACATGTGGTGGTGTGCGCCACCAGCGCCCGTACCCCGTTGTTCGACTCCGCGTACCTGGCGGACAGTACGGTCGTGATCGCGGTCGGATCCCATGAGCCCGAGGCTCGCGAGCTGGACGGCCCGCTGATGGCTCGTGCACACGTCATGGTCGAAGACGTGCGCACGGCGTTGCGCGAAGCCGGGGACGTCGTCCTGGCGATGCGCGAGGGCCACCTCCACGCCGATGAGCTGATCCCGATGGCGGATGTCGTCCGGGGCACGCGAACGCTCCCCCCGGAACGCACCGTGGTCTTCAAGAGCGTGGGAATGTCCTGGCAGGACCTGGTGGTGGCCGAAGCACTGATCGAACAGCACCAGCCCGGCGCGTCATCCCAGGAGTAGCCAGCCTTGCCTCCTCCACCATCTGAAACGGGCCGTCCGCCCAGGACGTCGGCACCGCGGCGAGCCCCACCTCCCACATGCGGGAGGTGGGGCTCTGACCTGGTCGAGAGGGCGGACAGTCGCGCCTGCGTCGAACGTGCCATCGTGGAGCTGAACTTGGTCCGTGGCGGCACCCCGAGGAGACCCTGGATTCGCGAACGCGCAGCAATGAGAAGCTAAATGTGACGCACGCCGCGCGACAGGTGCTGGCTCCACCCGGGAGAGGCCGGCCAAGGTCCTCTCTCGGATTTCTTCAAACGATCTCCAGAAGCCCGTCAGGGGCCTGATCCACTCACTGGATCAGGCCCCTGACCCGGTACTTCACCGTCGGGGTGGCGGGATTTGAACCCACGGCCTCTTCGTCCCGAAAGAGGTTCGGTTAACGATCTTGCCTGTATGGGCGGCGTTTACCCTGGTCAGAGCGTCGGGCTGTCGTGGTCTCGTGTGGTCCCAAAGAGGCTCGGGGAGTGGGTTGGCTCCCAGATGGCTCCCAGGACGGGTGCCCGGAATGCGCCGTGCACCTCCATGCCGGCCTTACTCCTCGGAGTGCACCGGAAGGGACCACGGAGCCCATGGGCAGCTCAGTCCTTCACAACCTCACCGTTTGTTGTTGGTTCGGGAGACTGAGCTGGCTGGTGCCTGGGTTTCGGCTTCTCGAGTTCCAACCGCACCTTTACGTCACCGAAGCTGAGGTCCGGCGTGCCAATCCGCCCCACCGAGCGGCTGTAGGCGGTGAGCATCGCCTCCGAGAACGGACTGTCGAGGGTGGCGACTCGTCGCCAGGTTCGAGCCTCGGTGAGCGGGACGGAGATCACGTTCTCGAAGTCCACCAAGAGGTCGGGGATGTCGAGATAGCGAGGAAGGGCGCGATACCGGTTCTGTTTGTCTCCGAAGACCTGCTTGGCCTGATCCTTGTGGCTGTTGCTCTTGGAGCTGGCCAGCCATGCGGTGATCGCTGGAGACTCGGACCCCTCGCCGTTCTCGGTGAAGACACGATCAGCCTTGGCCAAGCGAACATACTGGGCCTTGGCCGTACGAGGTCTAGCGACTCCCGCGTCCGGGTGGTCCTCGTACAGGTCACAGGCTGGCGTGAGGACGATCCACCAATCACCTTCGGGGTTGACCACGAGATCCGTAGCCGTGAGGTGCTGGGTCACGTACGGCTTCAGGTAAACCCGTGCAGCCGAGGGTTGGCCGGCAGTAGCGACAGCCTCGCCGTCTCCGGCATAACCCAGCTCGCTGGGGCCGTTTTCCCTAAGCTCGGCCGCAAGGCGGTTGACAATGATCGGGGTGATTTCATTGGGATCAGCACCGGCCATCTCGTGCCAGTGTGGGGCAACGACGTCACGCAGGAAAATGCGGACCTTGCGCTCGATGAGCCCCGAGATGCGGCGCCTCAGCTCCGACACTCCTGAAAGCAGCCCCTCTCGGACGGCAGGAGCGATCTCGTCCCAGGCATTCTTGGTCACCACGCGGATAAGCGGGGGCTTCTCCAGGTCACGTACCTGTTGAGGGACGGCCGTAAAGAAGACCACGGGCAGCCAGCGCGCCCCGGCGATGGCGTCGTAGAGTTCGTGCCCCCGTGCCTCGGCGGCAGCGGAAGGTCTGCCGTCGGCGGCGTCGCGGACATCGAGGATCACCAAGTCGAAATCCTCGTCTATCAACCGCTTCTCAGCTGCGGCGAAGTCCTGCTCGTCCTCGAAGTGGATGTCCCCCAGATCCGTGAGTTCCTCGGCCAGCACTTCTCGAAGGTCCGCGATCATCTGGGCGTCGTCATCGACTATCAGCACCCGATACGCAACGTCCGTCGACGTCACCCAACTCTCCTTCGTAGTCGTGCTCGGAAACTCGCACCCAAGAGGGTGCCGGGGCTCACCAGCCCCAGGTCGCCGTCGTAGAAATCCTTCACGACGCTGCCTGCGATGCTGAGACCGAGGCCGACACCATCCGGCTTGTCGCTGAAGTAGGTCTCGAAGATCAGGTCCTGGATCTCCTCGCGCACCCCAGGGCCGTTGTCGCTCACCGTGATATCGACTACGTCCAGCTCGCCCTCGTGATTCCGCTCAGTCTCGATCAGGATCTCGCGAGGGGTTCCTTTGGGCATGGTGGAGAGCCAGTACACGGCGTTGCTCACGAGGTTGACCACAAGTGTCCTGATGTCACCTGGCTCGGCAGTGACGATCACGTCTTCTCCGCCGATCTTCACCTCTACGCCATGCTTGGTGATCTCTGACTCCAGCACGTCAACGGCCTCGGCAATGCTCTGATGCAGGGAGAGCCGACGAGGGCGTCCGCGCTTCCGCCCGCTGAGTGGCTCGATACGAGCGAAGAGTCGGTCAAGAGCCCTCTCCTGGGTGGTGAAGTCCGTCTGTAGCTTGCCCAGCGCAGTCGACAACTCCGCGTCGTGCACCTCGACCTTGGTGGTGATCTTGCCGAGGCGACGAAGGCCAACGCCAATGCGTGAAAGAGCGGTACGGCCGTCGTGGAGGACGACATCGACGAGAGTGCCCAAGGTCGCGAGACGGGAGAACTGGGCGATGATCTCCTGTACTTTGCGGACGCCCTCGTTGATCGTCTCCGTGGCTTCCTCGATGGCGCGACTGAGGATGACATCGTCTGGGTGCCGCTCGGCAGCAACCTGCCGCAGCGGATCCAAGTTGAAGTTCTGGAAGAGTCCGTGCCCCCTGCCATCGGGCTGATCGGTAAGGAGTGGACTTTCCATCGGAGCAGTAGGTTCGCGACGCAACCGGTAGCGTTGCGTCTCCAACCTGGCGATCGCCTGAAGTATGACTGCCTTGAGCTCGTCGTACTCTGGGGTGTCGATTAGTCCTTCGCGGTGCGAACGGTCCAGGAGGCCCGGGTTGTCGTCAGCCGAGATGTAGACGAACCCTGCTACCTGACGGTTGGACAGACGTAGCGTCGGGTTGTTGATACGCCGCTGGTCGAAACCGAGCCAGTCGAATCCCGGCTCCCCGAACGGCTGCACACGAAACCCGTCCCGGTACAGGGCTACACCGCTGTTGTTCCGGATGAGCTCCCGTACGTCGTTGGTGTTCTTAGCGCCGGTGTCGAGTGCCAGGAGTGGCTTGATGGCCGAGGACTCGAGGTCCCAGACTCGGAAGTCCAGCTTCAGGGGGCCGCACGAGGGCCTCTTCGAGTCCTTCCGGAGATTGTCTTCGACGACCTCCACTGGTTCTTCCCCGCCTGCGTAAATGGCCAAGTGCGCATTCCCGCCAGCATCCACGGTACCCACGAGCCGGTACCGTGGATGTGCCAGCGTCTCACTCGCGGCAACGAATCCGCTGTGGCGACGGAGCGGACCCTCGGGAGTGTCGATGTAGATCGAGAACTCAGGCTGGTCCGGCACCGAAAGCTCGGCGGGAGGTGGCGGGGGGAGGAGCCTGGACAGTGAGCGTTTAAGCGTCTCGATCTCGTCTGTTCCCCAAGCCGTACGCAACTTCTCGAGCCGGACCACGGTGCCGTGCCCCGCGCCGTCGAGCGTAGTGGGCGTTGTTTCAAACTCCCGAAGGACCTCAAAGAAGATCTGCGATGCTACGCCGCCATCTACGAACACAGTCGGACTTGTCGTGGACAGGGAGACCGGGACCTCATCCAGATACGCGTCACCTTCCGTGAAGTCCCCCCAGTCGATACGAAGGGTGACTTCCTCCTCATCGACACGTCGAGTCGTGATTGCGGCGGTGTGGGCAAGCCGAGCTGAGGCGAACCTGCCGATGCCCTTGGCGCCCAGCACGCGACGCCCGCCTGACTCACTGCGAGGGTGCCGGTGCCGGTGCGGGGTGGCGATCTCCATCCAGGTGCCGCTCACCGTGGCCGGCGACATGCCGTGCCCGTTGTCCCAGACCTCGATCGAGCCTTCGCCTTCTTCGAGGGGAGGGTTGAAGCGGATCAGGACAAGGCTGGCGTCCGCGTCGTAGGCGTTCTTCACCAGTTCGGTAAGGGCTACGCGTTCGTTGCTGATCAGCTCTTCACCGAGTGTGCTCATGAGCCGGGCCCGCGGCCGGAGATACGCCTTCGCGTTCTCGGAGTCCACCCACGCCCCCTACTCGTCAACTGTCAGCCATGCCCTGCCGTGTGCAGTGGGGCAAGATTCTACTAACTACTCATCAGCGAAGCGGGTCTCCGACCCTCACGGATGGCCAAAACCGTGCATAAGTTCACGTCGACTCGAACGTGCCTCCAGCCCTGTCGGATCGTTGACCAGCTTGTCCGATCAAACGGGATCCCGAGGGCAACGCTGTCACTGCTGTCCTCTAAGATTGCCTTCAGTAACGCACCAGAACTTTGGTTCGAAACCGAGGTCTGAAGGGTCGTGCGGACTCGCACGGGTACCCGGCGGAGCGCAGCACGGCCTTGAGGGATTTCTTGAGGTCAGCGTGGTGGAATCCTTGCCTCCACCAGCGCGTCTGTGATCTCCTGGTGCTCGTCGTTCTCGCTGTTGTGGAGGTGCGTGCTGTGCAGGAGTCGCACTACGGCGTACCCCTGGAGCGGAGCGACTATCTGAAGCTCCCACGGCACCGCTACAGCTGCAGGCCCGAGCGGTTCGCGAAGTGGCTCGAAGGCTACGGCAAGGAACGTCGCCTGGCGGTGGACCTCTTTTCCGGGGCGGGCGGTCTGAGTCTTGGACTGCAACGAGCAGGCTGGACTACCGCAGCTGCCGTTGACTTCGACGAGCGTGCCCTTGAGACGCATGCGGCCAACTTCCCCGGCATGAGCCTGCGCATGGACCTCGGGAACCCAGCTGAGCGTGACAGGCTTGAGCAGGTGCTGGAGCCGGCGAAGGGCAAGATCGATCTGGTGGCGGGGGGCCCGCCGTGCCAGCCGTTCAGTCGGGCTGGCCGCAGCAAGATCCGCAGCCTTGTCGAGCATCACGGCCGCGACGCTCACGACCTCCGCAAGGAGTTGTGGAGCGCGTACCTCGATGTCGTCAAGAGGATCAAACCGCGCGCCGTTCTCATGGAGAACGTCCCGGATATGGGTCTAGGCGATGACTTCTTCGTGGTCCGCGTGATCGAACAGCAGCTGGAGGAACTCGGTTACGCAACCCAGGTACGCCTCGTTGATGCCTGGCGCTACGGCGTCCCCCAGCACCGGAAGCGGCTCATCCTGCTGGCCAGGAACGACATCGAGAAGTTCGAGTGGCAGCAGGAGGTCACCGAAGAGGAGCGCACGACCCTGAGCCACGCCATTGGTGACCTGCCCCCGCTCAAGGTGGTGCCCACGGAGCGCGTCGGCGAGCGCGTGAGGTCGTATGACACTCCCTCCGAGGACCAGTCCGAGTTCGCCAAGGAGATGCGCAAGCGGGCGAAGCGTGAGGTTGTCTTCGACCACATGACCCGGAGGGTCAGGCAGGACGACTGGGAGATCTTCCAGAGCATGGACTCCGACACTCTGTACTCGGAGATTGCCCCGGAGCTCCAGCGTTACAGTGCCGAGCACTTCACCGATAAGTACAAGAAGCTCGACTGGAACGACCTCAGCAGGTCGATCACAGCCCACATTGCCAAGGACGGCTACTGGTACATCCATCCGGACCAGAACCGCACGCTGACCGTCCGCGAGGCGGCACGGATCCAAACCTTCCCGGACCGGTTCAGGTTTGCAGGGACGCGCAGCGACGCCTTCCGGCAGATCGGCAACGCGGTACCCCCACTCCTCGGCAAGGCCGCTGCAGAAGTGCTGTTGCCCGGCGAGGAGCACCAGGCCGGCGAGGGTGGGCTTCAGCCCCGCTGGCGCACGGCCCGCCAGGAGCTGACGGCTTGGGCGGAAAAGCGGCGCGAGGGCGAGGACTGGTATCAGTTGCCCAAACTGTCGTCGGCGCACGCGGCCGTCGTGGCGGTGCTGGCTGGAACCCGGGTACAGCCTGGCCAGATGCACGAGATGCTCAAGGCCATCAGGGACAACTCGACTCTGACTAGGTCCACCCTGCGAACTCTCCTCGATGCAGCTCCCACTGCTGCCGTTCGGGCACGCCTCGACAGGCTGACCGCGGTGGCGGGCAAGTCAAGTGTCTGGGCCGACGACGAGGAGAAGCAGAAAGAGGTGCCCAAGCGCTTGGGGATGAAGCCAGCTGAAGGTGCGCTCTACCGGCTGCTGATCGATGACGACCTTCTGTGGGTGGGGCAGAGCGCACTTCGCGTCGCCGCCCGGCTGCACGACAGTGACTCGGACCGCACAAACCGTCTCAGTGACGGTCGGGTGCACCTTGTGAAGTTGGTCGGAGCAGGCGAGAGTGCTCCCCTGCGTATGGCTGCGCTCCGCCTGATCGGAAGCACTCTTTGTCACGCGAGGGACCCGCTGTGTGACCAGTGCCCCCTGAGCCAGTACTGCGAGGGCCGGGCCACCGCTGCAGGCGACCTGGTCACGGACGCTTTGAGCGGGACACACGGTCGGGAACCTGTCCCTGCACAGTCACGTGATCAAGAGCCGAACACCGCTCGGCAACCCTGAGCGCTGCCTGCGCGACATCGGTTTTGACCTCGCATTCCCAGCTCCGTAGCACGGTCCATCCGGCGGCTTCCGCTGCCTCCGTGTTGCGTCTGTCTCGGTCCTTGTTGGTCGCTATCTTGTCTGTCCAACGGTCGGCGTTCGGGCCTCGGAATGCCTTCGCGCCGTGCGTCGGGCAGCCGTGCCAGAAGCAGCCGGCGACGAAGACAGCGATGTGGTACCTGGGGAGCACGAAGTCGGCCGTGCACCGGGGCGCCACTCTCCGCTGGAGACGGAACCTGAGGCCCAACCGATGCACAGCTTTCCTGAGGGCGATCTCGGGCTTGGTGTCCCGCACAGGTCGACCTCGAAGGTGCTCCCCCTCAGCAGTGGCGACCCACTCCTGATTCGGTGTCCTGCCAGCTTCGGCCATGATCGCAGTCCCAGCCTGTCGACGTCCTCCGAGTGGGAGAGTGCCACACTCTCCTCATGCTCCGGGAACCAGCCGAACTTCACGTCGATGACCAGGGCCGTGTCGAGCTGCCTCTCGGCCTGCTGGCCGAGGCCGGCATCGCACCGGGGACCGACCTTGTCGCGTTCAGCGACGGGGATGGGCGGATTGTCCTCAGGCGGGCCGAGGACGCGATCCGTGACCTCATTGAGAATGGGATGCTCTGATGCCGTTGGTGGCTTCGCGCCCAGGACGCGGAGCCGCTGGCTACGGGTCGGGGGTGAACCCCAGCCGTAGTGCCTCGTTACGGGCGTGTAGGGCCTGAACGGCCTGCGTCTCTGGAACCTCCTGTTCCAGTTCGAGGCGCCTTCCGACGAACTGGGCCAGCTGCCGCTGCCAGGGTTCGAGGTTGCGGGTTTCCTTGGCCCAGCGCTCGATTGCGTACCACTCGTCGGCAGGGATCAGAGCTGCCTCTTCACCTGCTCCCTCCTCAGCACCGATACCGCCGGCGAGTGCCGCCTCGTCCAGTGAATGGTCGAGCAGCTCCGCTGTCAGGGCTCGGGGGGTCGTCCAGGACACCCTGGACACGGCGTCCCAGCACGCCGCCTTCTTCGCCCACTCGCCCACGTGGTTGCCCTCAAGCGGAGTGGTCACCGCCCGCATGACGCGGGGGCACAGGTCATGGATCGCGGCCTCCAGCACCGGTGAGAGGTCCTGCTCTCGCCAGATCCGGTCGAGATCGATCCGGCGGTCCGTTGCCGCGGACAGGCGAGCCACGGTGTACGTAGTGATCACGCTTTTATGGCTGCCTGCTCCGTGGATGGCGGCGATCCGGTCCACCGCCTTGAACAGGATGGCCATTGCGATCACCCGCTGGCAGTACTGGATGTCGACGTGGGGCGGGGCCTTGTCGACGTTGAACATGAACTCGACGAAGTTCTTCTGTGCCCCGCGGCTCACGTGGTACGGCAGTTGGTTCCACGAGTGGACAAACTTGGCGAGGTCCGCCTTGGTGAACTTCTTCTTCGTCGGGTTCAGCTTCTTGAACTGCCGCTGCCTGGCAGGGGTGCGGGCCTTCGCCAACTCGTCCGTGTACTGGCCGCGTGCACGCTCGTAGAACCAGTGGGTCTCCTGACCACTGCCGTCCGTCGCGGGGGCCCACAGGGATCGGGTGATCCGCTGCATGTCCACGTGGTAGTCGTGGTTGGAGCTGAAGTCGACCTGGGTCACCCGGTTCTGCGTGTTGGAGTACTCCGAGATCTTGGGAACGATCTCCGCGAGCCGCTCGGGCGCCACCTCCGTCAGCTTCATCTGGACCCGGACATGGGACAGGTCCGCCTTGTCGCGGCTCAGCGCGTAGTGGAGCGAGGCAGTCGTCTGGCCGCCGTTCACGATCTGGAGGCCGTGCACTCCGGAGATGTGGGTGGGCTCGCCGTCCGGGCCCCTCACGAAGTCGACCTGCGACGCGGTCGCGGTGATCCCGTTGTTGTAGGCCAGGAACCTGCCAGGTGCGTTCAGCAGGGTCTCCCGGATGCCCCGGTTGACCGCGCCGCGGGTCTGGAGGAAGGAGCGAACGTTGAGTTCGAGGAGCCGGGTGCCGTACTCGGCGTACAGCTCGGCGAGCATCTCCCCTGGTATGACGGCCAGGACCACGGAGTGGTCCTCTTCCGAACTCGGGGCGGAGACACAGGGCAGCGGAGGGCTGAAGGGCACCATGATGGGTTCGCCGAGAGCGCCCGACGTCGCATGGCGGTGCTGCCGTGCCAGGTCCCACACTTCGTGGGTTACCGGGAGGCCGTCGAATTCCGAGGCTGGCAACTCGGTTGCGGTACCCACCCTGTTGCTGAGCAGGAAGAGCCTGATCCGCTGTACCTCGGTGAGGGCCTTCTCGACCGCAGCGCACATGTCGTACACGTCGAACGACTCGTCGATGTGCTGCTGCAGCCCGTCCCGGCATCGCTGTACGAACGCCAGTAGCCGCCTGAAGGACGTCTCGGTCTGTGCCTTCGTGAGCTTGGACTCCAGTGGTTCCAGCTGGAAGTCCGTCACGAACAGGTCCAGGGACTCGCCCGACTCTCCTATGCCGTAACCGTGCACCTCGTGGCCGTGCATCTTGTGGTAGGCGGTGAAGGTGTTGGACACGACGCCGGCCTGCTCCAAGTCCTCGAAGACCCGGCGTGTGAACGCCTCCGGGGTGGTCGTTCCCTCGGCGTCAGCGGTCGCTTGTACGTCGGCGACGAGGCTCCGCGAGAACTCGGCCAGGTCGAGCTCAGCCATGGGACCCCCCGATCAGTTCCTTCACCTCGTCGGCCGTGGCGCGATAGGCGTCCAGACCCGAGGTGCTCACGTGGTAGGTGCAGTCACCGACGCCCTCGGGCAGGTCCGACTCGACCAGCCTGGGAAAGCCTTCCCGTACATGCCAGAACCGAAGCTCGCGGAGGGTGTACCGGGGTTCTTCGTAGAGGTCATGGTGCCCGGGGAGGTAACCGACCTGGACGAGTAGACCGTCGAACCGGGCCCGGGCGGCGGGACTCGTGAGCTGCTGTCGTATCCTCTCCACCCTCCTGTTCAGACTCTCTCCCGATCCACCCCGCCGCTCGTCGAGATTCGCGAGTGCGAGGAGCAGCGCGGGCGTCCCGGTTCCGTCCAGCTGTCTCTCGCTGGCGATCCGTATACTCCGGGGCCGCTTCGCGACACTGGCCTTGGTCTCGATGGCCAGCTCGGACAGCTGGAAGTCCTGGTTGGTCCCCGTGGGACCGGTCCATGCCTCGACCGCCTCGGCCTGGCCGAGGGAGGCCAGGAGGACGTCTCCGAGTACCAGGAGTTCGCCGTAGAGTCCGCGACGTGCCTCGGCGCTCAGCCCGTCCCTGCTGACAGCGCGCAGGAGGTCCTGCCACCTCTCGAACCTGTCCACGGCGGCTGCCAGGGCCTCAGCTGCGGCCGGAGCGGACTTGGCGGTCTCGGCGACGTCGGTGACGAGCGGGTTGAACACCTCGCGAAGTCCGTCCGCCGTCAGGATCACCTGGAGCTCGTACTCAACCCGGGACACGGCACTCAGGTTCATCTCGATCCCTGCTGCCTTGGGGAGTCGGCCCACCGACCGCACGATCGGGTCTGCGGAGCGAGCGTCCGCCCGGAAGACCAACATGCGCTGGCGGCCGGGGTGGGAGACGGAGAGGAAGATGTCGAGCGGGGACTCCGGGTACAGACGGAGGCTGGACCGCCCCGGGGTGTCCTGGGGACTCTCCAGTTCGCGCCACTCGTCCTCGGTGACGGTCACGCCTCGTCCTCCTCGGCGATGGTGTAGATGTCCTCCTGGAGCCAGACGGTGTTGGCGATGTACTCGGTCTTGGACTGGTAGTCGGAGTGCGGGAAGCTCACCTGGAAGCCCACGAGGGGCGTCGTCGCCTCAACGTCGGCGGCCTGTGGCAGCTCGATGGGGTAGATCAGCAGGAGGCCCTGGTCGGTCCGCCGCTGCCGCCGGATGTGCGGGCCCGCCGGCGTCTTCGGAGCCGACGCCTTCTCCTTCTTCTCCGCTTCCTTCTTCGCGGCATTTCGTGCCGCGTCCTCCTGCACCTTGTCGAGGCCAATCAGTTCGTCGGGCGGGCTGAGTACCCGGCGAATCGTGTACCTTCCCTCGGCCCTGAAGCCGTCGTTGAGCGCCTTGCGGGTCACGAGGCCGACAGTGTGCCCCGCGATGTCTCGTGGCGACTGCGACGTCGTGCTACTGACCAGGCACACGGTCCAGTTGCCCAGCTCACCCACCCTGGCGCACTGCTCCACGTACTTGGCGATGAGCCTCGGACGAACCCGCTGAGCCATGCGGTCGGTCTCATAGGTGGTGAGGAACTCCGAGATGACCTCAGGGGGAACCCCTCCCCACCGCACGTTGGTCCCTGAACCCCCAGGTACGGGTTCCGCGACGTCGTCCAGCCGACGGACCAGGGTTTCGAGGGCTTTGAAATTGTTCTCGACGGTCCTGTCGGCGAGCTTGAAGATCACCGTCTCTGGTCCCTCCCCCGAGTAGCTGAGAAGGATCTTCGCGCTCTGGCGCATCTTGTTGGCCGCGGTCACGGTGAGCCCCAGAGAGGAGGAACGGACCTTCAGCCCGAACTCCTTCGGGGTGAGGCTGAGTGCCGCCATCTCCTCGACCTCCCTGCGGAGTTCGTCGGTTGCGGCGGTGACCTCCACGTAGGCGTCCTCAAGCGCGGGCGTGGTGTACAGACGGCACACGTCCTCGTAGCCGGGGCGGTATCCGAACCACCGGCCCATCTGGAGGAGGGTGTCGTACGTCTTCGACACGCGCAGGTAGTAGCTGACGGTCAGGCCGTCCAGGGTGAGGCCGCGGGAGAGCTTCTGTCCTCCGATGGCGATCACGGACAGGCCGTTTCTCCGGTTCTCGTAGTAGTCGAGCGCATCCTTGGAGGTGCCGTTCACCGTCTTGACCTGGATCTTCCTGAGGGCAGGAAGGAGCTGTTCGGAGACCTGCTCCCAGGTCAGACGTTGCACCTCGTCAGCCGGGAACTTGTCCGTGGTGGGAACGAAGTCCCGCTCCCAGAGCGCCCGGAGCTCGGCGCGGAGCTCAGGGCCCTTGCCGTACCGGTCTCGGATCATGTCAACGATGAGCCGCAGGTGGTCGTCGACCTGGTCGCGAACGAGGCTCTGCACCGCGGTGAAGCGGGTGACGTGCACCAGCATCGAGTTGTGAACCTTGGTCTGCCCTCGCGCCCGGCGGGCGGCACAGGCGAGCACGAACGAGAAGATCGCGTCCCGCAGGGACTGTGGAAGCCTGTCGCCAGGGATGTCACCGGACTTGTGCTTGGTGGGGAGCCAGGTGTCGGCGTCGTCCACATGGCGCACGAGCGGCAGCGGTTGCACGTCCTCCTCGTCCTCGTCGTCGACTTGGAGCCCGAACACCCGCTCCGGACCAAGGTAGTTCGACGGCGAGGGAAGACTGCGGATGAAGCTGTACGGGAAGAGGTCTTCCCCTGCGACGCCGTGGTCCACGTCGGGGTCTATGTAGATGTTGGCGAAGGGGGTGGCCGTGTACCCGACGTACGCGGCCTTGTCGAAGCTCTTCATGAGCTTGCGGATCGCGGCGTTGGTCTTGGTCGGGTCTGCCTCGGGGTCACGGACCGTGTTGATCGAGGCGTTGTCGGCCTCGTCGTCGATGACGAACAGAGGGAGGTCCTTCACGACCTTCTCGCCGTTCTCGTCCTCGGTGCCGTGGACGTCTGTCACCCAGTTACGCAGGTATTCGAGGATCTTGTAGTGCTTCTTGACGACGAGGACGACGGGGAAGCTGCCGAGGGGGAAGTTGATGGCCTTGGCCGTCGCGAGCCCGAAGTCCCCCTTCTCCGCGCTGCTTGTCGGTGACGCGATGTCGAGTTTCTTGGCGAGGGGCATGGCTCCCGCGCCGATCGCGCGTGAACGGCCGTCCTCGTTCGATCGGTTCTGGTGCTGGGTGTCGAAACCCAGGAGCCCTTCGTCTATCCGCAGCTGTGTCTGGCTCCGGAGGTCGTTGTGGATGCCGGCAAGGACCACGATGAACCGGTACCCCGCGTCCACGGCCTTCGCGGCGAGCCCGATGTACTGGCCGGTCTTGCCCGACTGCACCTGGCCGATCACGAGACCCTGACGACGCCAGGGGCCAGAACGGCGAGGATCCTCCAACTGGCTCAGTACCTCGTCCGAGCTCTGGTCCAGTCGCCTCACGACCCACGGCGGAAGGTTCACCACGTCTTCGAGATACCGCCGGTAGCGCTCCCAGAAGTCCCAGGCACGGTCGTTCTTCGCCTCGGGCAGCCAGGGTTCGTGCCCCTTGGGGTCCACGAGCGCCAGCGACCGCTCCTGGAACACGGCGGTCATGGCCTCGATCTCCTTGGCCAGCTGGTCCCGGTCAAGGTCCTCCCCCTGCGCGGCCAGCATCCCGAAGATGGCGTTGACCGCGTTCTGTACCTCGTCCGGCTTCGGCTGGCGGTCCTGTGGCAGGAATCCGAGAACCAGGCGCGTGGCCTTGGCCATGGGTTCGTCGGGAACGGCGCTCACGTGGGACCTCCAGCGGGATGTAGACGGTGTCGAGCAGAGTAGGGGCGGCCACTGACAACGACTCAGGGCTCATCCGCTCCAGAAGCCCTGCAGTTGGTCGAAGGGAGGCATGGTCCGCAACCTCTCGCGCGCGGCGGCGGGCGATCGGCCGCCCGAGACGAGTGACTCGTAGATGCGCTCAGCCACCTCGGTAGCCGCCTCGTCGGCGGGTCCTGGACCACCGAACGGTTCCGGGTCGTCGCTGGTGTCTGTCTCATGCATCACACGGAGGGCGGCGACGGGCACCGTCTCCTCCAGAAGCCGGATCAATGCGCGTACGTCTGCAGTGCTGTTGCCGCCGGGTTGCAGAGCAGCCTGGACCAGCGGATGGCTGCGGTTGATCCTGCACGTGACCCGGCCATCCGGTCGGCGCACATTCCACGCGTACGACAGGGGATCACCGTGGGTACGTGCAGCGACCTGTCCACGGTGCCGCAGCACGTCTGCGGCCCTCGCCCGGGCCTGACGTGCGATGCGGTGGAGGTGTGGACGTAGGCCCACAGGCGGGACGACGCTGGATTTCCTCACGTCGACACCCCATGCGACATCTGTCTCGGCCGGGATGTCGACGGCGATGCGCGCCAGGTTGTACTTCTCCTCGCGACGCATGCCTCTCTGCCCCAGCCAGTCGCCGGCCAGGATCAGGCGGTTGCGGCGGTAGACATAGAAGCCCTGTTGGTCGAGCCACCCTTGTGGCCCTGCAGCCAGGCCGTACTCCTCCGGGGTGAGCCGGTGGGCGCTGGGGAGGATGAACGCCTCGACCCTCACGGAACCTCCGCCGAGGGGCAGTTCCTCCGTGGGGAGCCGCTGGACAGAAGGGTGGTTACCCATAAACGGATCCCAGGGTTCCACCGGGGTTCCGGACACGCGCAGGCTCCGGCGCCGGCTCCCGGTGAGGAATCGGGCGAAGACCATTCCGAGGTGCGACTCCGTGCGGGCTGTCTCGGCGTAGAACTGCTTCTGGGTGCGTTCGTCGTCCTCACGGACGTCACCGCCGTTGTAGCCATTGAGCCGCCGCCAGAGCACGATCGTCCCGTGGGCAGTGTCGCTCCGAAGCCTGTCCAGCACGGTGGTTGTGTCGACGTCTGCTCCGTGGAGGAGCCTCCACTCGCCGGACTCCTCAACGACATCGAGGTCCCAGGTCCGTACGTGCCACACACCATCGGTCGCTGTGGCCACGGAGAGTTGCCGCGACTGCGAGAACGAGGCGGACTTCAGACCTACGCCGAAACGGCCCAGGTCAGTCGAAGAACGTGAAGTCGCGGGCCCGCGAGCCGCCACGGTCATTGCCGTGACGAGTTCCTGGGCGTTCATGCCCCTGCCGTCGTCGACGACTGCGATCCATGAGTCCCGTCCCGCCCAGGTGAACTCGACGTCGATGTGCCGGGCCTCAGCCGCGATGCTGTTGTCGACGAGATCCGCGACGGCAGCCGGCAACGAGTACCCCAGGGAGCTGAGCGAAGCCACCATGCCCGCGGGTTCGGGGGCCGCGATGTCGTACGTCATGGGTGGTTCCAGCCTGCTTCCCCGATATGGGCCCTCTCACTGTGCGGCTGACTCGTGATCCACATGAATCAAAGGAACACCGCGAAATCAAGGAGGTGCCCCCTCCGCGTCGCCAGTTTCTGCATCCGGCAAACGCCCGCCCAAGGTCGATGTTAGTAGAGGCGCGGGATCAATCATCTGGTGTTCTGCGGAGCTCCAGCCTTCGCGGTGACAGAGACATGGTGACCGCCGTGGCCCCGCAGCCACTACCGTCATTCGCGGTCGAACTACTTGAGGCATTCGACGAGCACTGGAGCCACTTGCTCGGTCGCTGTGAGCGGGCTGTGGGGCCCGCTCGGGAGTGGGCCAGCCTTCCGGTTGGACTTCGGACGCGTTGAAGTTGGTCCCGACCTGTTCGGCGACCTGGAACGCCACCGTTGCTGCAGGAGTCGGGCACACCCGAGCGAGACCGTCGAGCCGGCTGGGCCCGCAGCTGCTCGTTCGACCGTCGATTGCTAGCAAGTGGCGTCTAGGCCACCTGCTACGGCTAGGAGGACTGCGATTTCACCGGGCGGGCGGAGGGCGGTCTCTGCGCCCGACGACGCCGCGCCAGCGACCGGGCTGTGTTGGATCCCGATCGCCAAGGGCCTCACCCACTGCCTCCGCCACACCCATCGGACCGTGATGGAGGAACTCGGCACCAAGATGGTCCTCATGGATGAGCGCATGGGCCACATCGACGGCATTAGTTGGGTGACCAGTCTTTGGGGTTGGTGGAAAGAAGCCACGACCCACAAGCAGCCAAGTCGAGGTCGTACGAGACTCGCACGACTCCGCCCGGCAACCCAGTGGGGAAGGAATCGTGAGTCAGGCGAGGGAAGTCGTCCGTGACCCGGTAGAGGCACTCCTCAACAATTCGATAGGGAATCTCATGGGTCTTACGTTGGACTGGGCTGTAACCCCGCCTCCCAACCTTTTGCAGGAATCGCTCTCGGGCGGCCGGGTGATCTGCTAGGTCCGTCGCCACCCTGTCGACGAGCTTGGGCAGCGTGTTGTTGGCCAGTTGGTCCCGCGTCACGCGGAGGCTGAAGAGATAGAGTTCCCCCGTCTCCGGCGCTGCGAGTTGGTCCAGGCTCCGGATCGTGTGGACGCTGCCGGCATCGCCACTACGGGCGGTGGCCTTGACCTCGACGGATGCGTTGGGCCATTGGAAGTCGTGGCGGGACCCCTCGGACGCTGTCCAGGCTTCTATATTCGCCGGCGTCACGCCGGCCCACCGCACCAGAAACCACAGCTCCGCAAAGAGAGCCAATGCGTCGTTGTTGGTGAGGCGGCTGGAGTCCACCTCCCAGAACCACTTCCACCGCTCAAGGACGTCACCCACAGCGGCGGCCCTCTCCGCTCCCTGCAGTGCTCCAGCGAGGTGAATGATGTCAGCGGCCACGGCAGCGAACGTCGTCACTGCTGCTGCGTCCAGGCAGGCAACATCCAGATAATCGCTGACCGGTTGACCGGCCACTTGATGCTCGCCCACTCGGACTTGAAGGCCCTTGGTGAGGGTGCTCGGTGCTTGTGTGCCTGGCGGCACGTGTAGCAGTAGATGACAGTGCCCGTCGGCATCTACTGCGGCCCACAGATCATCGGCTGGCAGCTTTTCCGCAGACAGCAGGCCAGGAGCTGGCGCATCCGGAATCTGACTCCACAGGTTCTCTAGCTCAGCCGCGTTCACGGGCGCCCTGCCTTATGTCCAACCACGTAGGGAAGGCTCCTCGGGCTCGTGGAGTAGGGAAAAGAAACCGCGTACGCCAAAACGCATTCGGGCCGCTCGATTCCCTCGTCGAACAACCTTCGTCGGTTCTTCGCGTTGGCGCCCACTCCACTGCTCGGATCGATGGGGTAGAGGACGAGCAATCCCTCTCGCGGCGGCCGCTGGGACCTGAACGCATCACCAAGCGTGGAGAAACCCCCTGACTCTTGCAGCTTGCGAGCCTCTTCAATCTGGGCCGAGGTAAGTCCTTGCAGCTCGTCCTCCGGCTCAGTGACCACACCAAGTGAGCTGGGGTCCTTCGCGAGCCTGCTGCGTTGGATCATTGTCACCTCGGGATGTCCCGAGATGCCCAAATCGACCGTACGGTGCTCGTTCTGCTGGACGCGGGCGGACGAAACCATTACCCGCCATGACACAAGTTCATTGTGCTGGGTCTGGGCTTGAATGTAACTCGCTACGGACGGCACGTCGAAAGCGCTCTGGTCGCTGAACCGGAACAGTTCGATAAAGCGAACAATGGCCTCGGCGCTAACGCCTTCCCAGTTTAGACGCCCAGGGTCTGCGCGGTGTGGTGCTCCCAAGGAGCCCAGTAGAGCGCGAGTGGTTCCGAGGTTCTCAGTACACAGGTCAAGAATCGTGGGGTCGTCGAACGGGAAGCGGAGGGTCTGGAGTTTCCTGCCATCGAAGGATTCCTGCTGGAGCGAGGTGTCCTTCATCTTGTTCTTGGCTGTCGGCAGCATTTTCTCGTGGCTACGGATCCGTGGCGCAGCGTCCCACGGTTTGAGTTTCCGGCGCGCGTAGTGCTCGATCTGCCGTCGAAGCTCCTCCTCGATCGTGGCCAGGTCATGGAACCACGTGACAAGCAGCTGAGTGCTGTACAAGCGCGTCAGATCGACGTAGTCGCCTCGATAACCAAACCAACGCCCCATCTGCAGGAGCGTGTCGTAGTAGGGGCTGCGTCTTACGAAGTACGAGACGAGGAGTCCCTCGACGGTGACACCTCGGGAGAGCTTGTTACCTCCGACCAAGACGGCCTTGAGGTCCGGTTCGATCTCGAAGTCGAGCTCGTCTTCATGGTTTGAGTTCAGGATCCGGACCTCTACTCCTGGAGTGAGTAGAGCGTCCAAGTGCTGCTCCAGCTTTTCGAACGGCGCGTCATTGTCGAGGTCCATCGACGAGGTGAGCGGACGGAACTCGGTGTCCCATCGATCACTTAGCACGGGCAGGAAGTTTTCCCGGTCATAGCGCCACTGCTGTCGCATGTGACCGAGCTCGGCGGTGATCTCGGCAGCGAGCTTGTCCTGGGCTTCCTTGCGCATGTCAATATGCACAAGCATGGTGCAAGGCTGATCGGCACCGTTCCGCACCATCCGACCAGCAGCTGCCAACAAGAAGTCAATGAGAGCAGCTTTGAGAGTGCTTGGGATTACGGGAGTGTAAGGTTTTCGCTTCCCCTTCGGAGGAATGACCTGCTCCACCTCGAGTTCCGGAACGATCCGAATTACATCAAGCCCGTCGACCTGCCCGACTTCACCGGGGAGCTGCTCGCGGCCGAACAGGCGGTCAGAGCCGACGTATTTCTGGCCAGGAGGATGGGGCAGGGTGAGGATGAAGTCCCGTGGGAACAGGTCGTCTCCACCTTCGCGGTCTTCCGCGTTGGGGTTGATGAGAATGTTGGCGAAGGGGGTCGCCGTATAGGCAACGTAGGACACCCGCGCGAAACAGCGCAGCAGCCTCCGGATGCGAAGGTTGATCGCGCTGGGGTCCAGCTCGTCGTCTGCCGGCATCTCGCCGTCGAAGTCCGCGGCCCTGAGGTCGAGGACCTCGGACACTGGCTCGTCATCGGGACGGTTGCCACCCGTGTTCACCGACGCTTGGTCGGCCTCGTCGTCGACAACAAGGACCGGCACATGCTCAGGAACCTTGTTTTCGAGCCAGTCAAGAAGTCTGTCCAGGCGTGTCTTGTTCTTCTTCACCACCAGGATGACCTGGTTCTGCCCCTGCAGAGGTCCGACATTGACCCCTGGGTCGAAGTCGCCATCGAGGTCGTCCCGGGTCAACCAGGTCCAGTACTTCTCCGGGTCCCCTTGCCCCACGCCTTTGGGGAACGGAACGTTCTCGTGGCCGAGGTCGCGCTGAAGGCGCCTCTGCGTCTGCTGGCGCAGCGTGTTGTGGAGCCCGGAAAGCACGATGATGATCTTGTAGCCGGCGTCGGACGCCTTGGCTATCAGGGCGGAGAAGTTGCTCGTCTTGCCGCTCTGTACGTGACCCACGACCAGGCCGCGCACAATGAACGGTTCTGGGTGTCGCGGGTTCTCCAGGTGGGCCAATACTCGGTCACTCGCCAGGTCGACGCTGTCGATCTCGTAGTCTTGGCGGTGCAGTACGTGGCTGAGGAAGCGACGCTGACGCGCCCAGTAGTAGCCCTCGGCGGTGTCCCAGTTCTCGGCCCAAGGCCGGGGTCCTCCCGTAGCGGTGAGCTCGGTTGGGCGCACGGTACGGATGATGGTCGTGGTCCGCTGCTGCTGTTCCCAGTGGCGGCGAACGGCGTCGTGGTCCTCTGTCGGCACGAGGCCGGGGTAGCGGGAGAGGCTTTCCTCAAGGGTCAGCTTGTCCCTGTCCATGATGGCCTTGAGGACAAAGAGGTGCCCCTCTATACGGTCACCAACCGAGGTCATGGGCCACCTCCGAGGACAGAGTGCGCAGGGCCGACACGATCCGGCTGAGTGCCTCACTCTCGCCGACTTGACTCGCGGCAGCTTCCAGTGCCCCACGCGCTGACAGCGGAGCGGCGTCCGGCACCCGCGAGGTTGTGCCGACGCCTCGGTGATTTGCCAACGCAGGTGAGAAAGTTGCGGGCCTGATACTCGAGTCCTGCTCGCGGCTGAGATCGGACTGGCCGGGGGATGGACGTACGGTGGACGCTGGCGAGGCCGATGCGGCACCTGACGGCTTGGGGCGTCTAGGCGGCGGGCTCGGAGGTCGTTGCTTCTGGCGGTAGGCAGTGTCAGCCACCCTGCCCCAGGTCTTCACCAGCGGAGTGAGCTCCTTGCGTAGCTCCTCGGGCAGCGTGACGGAAGCCTTGGCGACGTTGACGCCGAAGGCACTGTCAAGCTCCGGGAAGAACTCCAGCGAAATACGGACAAGTTTGGCGTGCTCATCGACGGCTCGGAGGCGGCACCAGCCACCGGACTGGATCAGACGATCGGCTCGGTAGATGTAGAAGCCCTGCTGTCGATTCCAGCCCTTGGGCCCCGAGGCCCGCTTCCATACGGCCTGCGAGGAGAAGTGGTTCTGGTTGGGGAGTACAAAGGGACAAAGATGCACAATCCCGTTGCGGTCTAGGGAGCGCACCACCATGTCCTCCTCTTGCAGGGCCGAGGTGCTCGGCTCTGTACGGCAGAACGGGTCCCATGCTTCCACGGGAGTCCCGTTCACCGTGATTTGAAGCGGCTCCCGGTCGGCAACCTCTCCAGCAAGGAAGCGATGGAACACCATGCCCAAGTGCTCGTCGATGTCCTCGGCGTGAGCGATCAGCTGCTTCTTCGCCCACCCTCCGAACGGATCCTGATACCGGAGAACGCGGTCGAGGCCCTCCCACAGGACAACCGTGCCAGAAGCCGCACCGAGCACAGACCGGGTCGGCTCGGGCAACTCGTCTGGGGCGAGGTCGAAGATCTCCCAGTTGTCCACCTCGTCGATGTGGTCGAGGTCGAGCTGACGGGCTTCCAGCGCGGCTCCAGGGATGTCCGCACGCGACAGCACGGTCAGCTTTCGACACTGAGAAGTGGACGCCGACTTGAGCCCGAAGCCGAAGCGTCCCAACTCCGTCCTGTTGTACTCACGGTCGCTCCCGTAGCGGAACGCCTCGCTCAACGTTTCGGCGTCCATGCCTCGCCCGTTGTCCGAGATGCGGATCCAGGAACGCGTGCCGTCGAAGTGCACGGTGACGTGCACAGTCGTTGCGTCTGCGGAAACGCTGTTGTCGACGATGTCTGCCACTGCGTGACGCAGGTCGTAACCCAGGTTGCGAAGCGAAGTCAGCGTGCGCCGCGCTCGCGGCACCACTTCGATGGTCTTGCGTACAGCCACGAACGGCCCCCCACTCGAAACTTCCCCAATCCTGCCATCTCCAACGGTTATTGACGACGAGTACCGGTGGTAGTCGTTCCAGTTCCGCGGCGGGCGCAGATCACCGCGCACCTTGGTGGCGACGATGTGGACGTGGTCCTCCGCGTGACGCACAGCAACCCACCGGCAGCCGTCCGGATCGCCATCGGGTGCGATGCCGGTCGCGTGCAGCACGCGCCGGGCGATGGTGGCCCACTCGGCGTCGGTGAGGATGCGGTCCTCGGGCGCGGCGCGGATCGAGCAGTGCCACACGTGTCCCTCAGGTGCCTTGTCGCCGGCTTGCTTGACCCGCAGATCCAGGGCCTGGGTGAGCTGGCCGAGCCTTTGCTTGTGGCCAGGGCTGTCCCAGGGGCCGGGGTCGGGGACGAAGTCGTCCCAGGAGGCGACGATGTGCTGGTCGGTGTGTTCGTTGGCGCGGCCTTTGTCGAAGAGATAGGCCAGCACGCCGTAGGTGTGGTTGCCCGGCTTGACGATGTTCGCGATCACCTCAGACCGCCCACTTCTGCCCGGCTGCCCGGAAGGCGGCGTCGTCGATCGCCCGGACCGTGTCGTGGGCGGTGGTGAGCAGGCGGTCCGCCCGGTGGAGGATCGCGGCGTCCACAGGGTGTGGATCGCCGTCCGCATTGAGGCGGCGGGCGATCTGGTTGACGTTGTTGCCGATGCGGGCGATCTGCGCCCGCATAGCGGCGAGCTCGTCGACCGCATCGTCGTAGACCGTGCGCTCGGCAGCGACGGTGATCTCACCGCGGACGCGGGCCATGGTGGCGTCGGCAATGTAGCGGGCCATGGTCACGTGAGCGGTCTTCGCCGACGACTGGATGTCGTGCTTCTCGTGCGGCGCGAAGCGCGCGGTGACGTGCTCGGAGCGCTGCGCATCGAGGTTCGCGCGGCGGTACGGCGCACGCTGCGTGGCCCCAACGGAGGGATCGCGCGGCTGCTCGCCGGCGACCACTCGCTCCTGTTCCGGCACGCCCTCGTGCCGGAGCTGCTCCTCCGCCACCCCCGGGGCGGAGGGGTCCGCGATGGACCGGCCTATGGACGGTCCATCGCCATTGCTTGCTGCGCTGTCGAGGCCGGTGATCATCGCCTCCTGGGGAGTGGGGAGTTCGCTGTGCGAGTCGTGCATTGGGTGGTATTCCTTGGGCGTTGGGGGTGGTCTCAGTGCGGGTGGCCGACGGGCGCCGTCGGCAGCTCGGCCTTGACGGTGCGGACCACCTCGCCGGCGGTGTCGCTGGCCACGCTGTAGCCGTCCTTGCGTACGGCTTCCTCCAGCAGGTCACGGGAGAGACGTCCGTGCTCGCGGTAGAGGTCACGGGCGTACTTGTGGAGGAGGTCCTGTGTCGCGCGCGGTTTGGAGCCCGGGCGCTTCGACTCCGCCCGCCAGGCTGGGCTTTGGTCGCTGCCCGGCAGTTCATCGCCCGGTTCTCGTTCCGGGCCGACGGCGGTGTGGACGGGCTGTCGCGGGTGGTTTTCGAGCTGGGGACAGGCTGCCCGGTCGGCGGAGTCATCGCCCGCGACCTTGGAGGGCGGGCGGCCCGAAATTTCTGCCCGCTCTCTTGCCGTGGCCCGCGGGTGGGCCGTCGAGGAGCCGCCCCTCGTACGCGCGGGGGGTTCGGGCCACCGCGCGGGCAATGGCTTGGAGGCCAGGGCAGTGACCTGTTGGCGGGTGGCGAGCTTGCGCAGCAGCAGCTCGTCCTGGCGTTCATCGCGGTCGACATCGGCCTGCTCCAGCGCCTGGTGCAGGCGGCGGGTGAGGCGCCGGCCTCGCCACTTGGTGCGCTTGCCGGGCGGCATGATCTCTACCCGGAGGATCAGGGTGACGGCCCGGTTGAGGGCGCGGTCGCGGATGATCCGGGCGGCATCGGCGTCCCGGTCGGTAATCCCCAGACGAGCCAGCAGCCGTTCGCGTGCTTGTCGGGTGAGGATGGCGGTCAGGCTGCGGGAGTCGGCGTGCGGGCTGCGGTGGCGCAGTTCGATGCCCATGGCCAGGTGCCAGAGCACGGCCGCCAGGACCGGGCCGACGACGGCCCGCACAGTTCCGCCGACCAGGCCGGACTCGGCGTAGGCAGGCACGATCTGCACGCCGGTGATTACCCAGGTAAGAGTGCCGGGCGCGCCAGGCGCCTGCTTCGGGCCGTTGAGGTTCTGCCGGGCCATGAGCGCGGTGGCGAACAGGGCGAGTTCGGCGGCGGCGAACATCGCGGCGCGCTCGGTGGTGCTGCCCATGTCGAGGTAGTCGGCGGCGAAGCGCCAGCTGGTGTCCGCGCTGTAGGCGGTGCAGCCGATCGCGGCGACGGCGGCGACCGGGATCGCGGCGGTTCTACGGCGCTGTCCAGCGTTCGGCTTCCGTAGGTACCGCCGCAGGGACCATGCGGCGGACAGTGCGACGACGAACAGGGCGGCCATGGCTGCAGGCGCTGGGAGCCAGTGCGGCAAGGCGGGCATGCCGAGGTCGTTGGCGTTGATGAGTGTGGTGGTGCCAGGTGTCATTCAGAGGCTCTCCAAGGGGTCCGCGCGTTCGAGGGCATGCGGAAGCGCGGACGGGCGGGGTGGTGAGGAGGGAGCGCGCGCCGTTCAGGCGGTGGGCGCGGTGCGACGGCGGTCGGGGCTGGTGAGGATGACCCGCTCGGTCATCTCGGCGAGGCGGGAGGCGACGCGGTCGCCGAGGGCGGTGCGGAGCTCGGCGGTGGGGAGGTTGGTGGTGATGAGAGTGGGGAGCATGTGCTCGTACCGGTGGTTGATGAGCCGGTAGGTGAGCTCCTCGGTCCATTCGCTGGTCTTGGCTGCGCCGAGGTCGTCCAGGAGCAGCAGGGGGCAGCGGGCCAGTGTCTGCAGTTCCCGTTCGCCGTCGTGGCCGGCGCGGGGGCGGAGCCGCGCGTGGAGGTCGGCGGAGGTGATGGCCTCCCAGCGCAGGCGGACGCCTCGGGTGAGGAGGGCGCGGCCGGCGCCGTATGCCTGGTGGGTCTTGCCGGTGCCGGTGGGGCCGGCGATCAGCAGCGACGGGCCCTCGGCGATGCCGGGTCCGGTCGGGCCGGGGCGTCCGGCGCGGGCGATCTGGTCGGCCCAGGCGGTGATCTGGGGGTGGTCGGCCAAGGCGCGGCGGTAGCGGGCGGGGATGCGGGCGTCGGCGAGTTCCAGGGCGGTGACCGTCTCGGGCGCCGGCTCGTGTGCGGCAGCGGTGGTGGGGGCGATGCCGCGGTTGGCGAGGATCGTGTTGAGCCGGTCGGTGATCGCGCCGACGGGCTGGGGTGCGCGGGTGAGGGTGGCGGTCAGAGCTCATCTCCGTAGGCGGCGACGACGTCGGTGGGGTTCGTCCACGCCCGGTGGGCGGCGGGTGTGGCGGAGGCGGCGGCGTTCATGACCTCGTGGACGAGGCTGGGCAGGACGCTCGGGGACAGTCCCTTGACTCGATGGCGTTCGAGGGCGGCCCGGAGGTGGGCGGGAGCGATGCCCTCGTCGAGCAGCTTGCGCACCTGACCGCCGAGATGGTTCAGGAAGGTGCCCGGCGGGCGGTGGTTGCAGGCTGCGACGTACTCGCCAAGGAGCTGCTTGGCCGAGACGGTGTCGGGCGCGTGGGCGCTTGCGCCCCCCCGAAGGGATATCTCCTAGATCCACGGTCCTAGGTCCTAGATCCGACGGTGAGGCGTCACCGCTGCCTCACGGAGCCCTCCCTGATCCTTCACGGAGGACTCCGTGAGGCGCTCCTGACCTGCGGCTTCGCTATCGCGCTCCGGATTCAGCGCGGACTCACGGACCTTGCCGGAGCCCTCAGGGAGGACTGCGTGAGGCAGCAGTGAGGACTCCGTGACACTGGCTCCCGCGGCAGGTGGGGCACCGACCGAAGCGCCGTGAACCGGGCAGCCCGGGAGGCGGCTTTTGCTGGGCCGGTTGATCTTCTGATGCTGGTGCCAGGTCACGACGTGCAGGTACCGCTTGTGATCCGGGCCCTTGTAGCGGCAGATCAGTTCGGCGTCGGCGAGCTGGGCGAGGTCCGTCTCGACGTCGGACGGGGTGTGCTCCGGGCGCAGCACCCACAACTGCCCGGCGATGATCGCGGCGTGGTCGCGGTGGCGGCCCTGGTCGTCGGCCTGGGTCAGCAGGCCGAGGAAGGTGCGCTCGGCAGTCAGGGAGACGGCCGCCAGGGACTCGGAGACGAAGGCTTCGGGCTTGATGGTGCGGATTCGTGCCAAGTGCGGGGCGGTCCTCACTCGGTGGCCTGTGCGTGGACATCACGGCTCACCGTCGGTCGGGGCGGGATTCGGGGGGTGTTGGCGCGGACGCGCGCCGAGAAGCGACTGCGTTTCCGGGGGTGTCGTCAACATAGCCACACCCCAGTCGCGCAAGTCCAGCCCTATCCGGCGCAATCTCTCACGGCAGAAAGGCTGCGAGAAATGGGGCTGGGTGGCAGGCGGGAGCAAAACCGTAAGGCACGACCGGCCGTTGACCAAATAGTTGCCCGGGCCGCAGAGCCAGAAGCATTACATCGGCAAGCCGTTGACGAGCCGCAGACGGGGAAGCTACAACACAACACCCCACGTCAGAGTCATGATCGACGCACGACTCCGCGCCCTTTCTCGACCCGTGGGAACCGCATCTCGGCGAACCACGCGAGCGCAACATAGACCACGATCGCCGGTTACCCAAACCGGCGAATGCACCTTTCAATTGGAGCCATGCCCCCACGCTCACTGGAGGTCGGTCCCGATGGAATACAGACGGTCCGCACCATCGAAATCCTCCGAACCGAACGCGGCCTGTCACAACGCCAGTTGGCCGACCGTGTGACCGCCCTCGGCCACCCGATGTCCAACACCATGCTGTCCCGCACCGAACGCGCCCAACGTCGATGTGATGCCGACGACCTCGTCGCGATCGCCGAAGCCCTCCTCGTCTCGCCTCTCGTGCTGTTGCAGAGGTCGACCGCCACGTGGACGAGGCCCACCCAGCGCCGCTGACAGAGGAGCACGCCCCTACCCAGTAAGGACCCGCCCTTCTTGCGCCACTCCGACATACCCTCTGCCCTCGCGCGAGGCCTTCCCGGCACCGAGGGCGAAGTCCCCTTGCCCCGTCTCTACCGCCCCGAAGAAATCGCCGAAGCCCTCGGCTGTTCCGCCTGGTGGGTCAAGGACCGGGCCCGACGCGGACTCATCCCGCACACCCGCGTCGGCCGCGCCTACCGCTTCACTGCCGCGCACCTCGCGGAGATTGTCCGCCTCCACGAAGAGCGCCCGAAGCGATCCGGCACCGGCACATCGCCGAGTCGGGCAGTGACAAGTCCTCCCGCTGCACGAACTCGTGCCGCCCGGTCTCCTGGGCCGACTACGGCCTCGACGCCAGGGCGTCTGCGGGCTCGACCGCCCCGCCGTACCCAGTACGAGACCGTCGCCTAGCGCGCCCGCGCCCAGTCAGAAGCCAAGAGCAGGGGAGGAAGACGGAAGTTGGGTTTCGCGGAGAAGCGCGGAAACTACTGGCGCGGCCGATACAAGACCGCGCCCGGCAAGCACCTCACGGTCGCCTGCGACAACGGGAAAGCGATCCGGTTCGCCACCAAGGGCGAGGCCCAGCGCGCCGCGAGCGAGGCCGAGAACAAGTACCGGCGCGGCGGCTGGCGCGACCCGGCACTCGGCCAGGAGACCTTCGGCGAGTACGCGAACCGCTGGTACGAGGCCCAGGACCTGGCCGCATCGACCATGCAGAACTACAAGCGCCACATCGAGGAGCACCTGCTCCCCGACTTCGAGGACAAGGCGCTCGCCGGCATCCTGCGCACGGACATCGACCTGTGGGAGAAGAAGGAGAAGGCCGTCTACGCGGCCTCCAGCGTCAAGACCTGGCGCTCGACGCTCCACCTGATCTTCGAGGACGCGATCGACGAGGGCCTGATCACCTCGAACCCGGCAGCCAGGCGGCGCGGGCGTGGCAAGCGCGCTGGCCGCTCCCGTGACCGTGGCCCGGAGAAGGTGGTTACCGACCCGCTCGGCATCCTGCTGACCGCGGAGCGCGCTGCCCTGCTCTCCGGTCGTGACGACGAGTTCGTCGCCGTCGTCCTCAAGGGATACACCGGCATGCGCTGGGGCGAAATCGTCGGCTTGGAGACGGAGTTCGCCCGCCCCGGGGCTGTCCGCGTTGAATGGCAGCTGTACGAACTCGACACCGGCGAGCTGGTGCGCTGCCCACCCAAGGACGACAGCTACCGCACCATCGACGCGATGGACTGGCTGTCCGCCCTGGTCGCCAACCACGTCGCCCGCAAGAAGCCGAAACCTTGCCCGTGTCACGGCAAGACCTACGTCTTCCGTGGCCAGGGCGCGGCCCGCACCGGCGGCCACCAGGGCGCGAAGCTCATCGACGTCGCACGCCGTGCCGAAGTCTCCACCGGCACGGTGTCCAACGTCCTCAACCACCGCGACCGCGTCACCGAAGCCAAGCGGATGAGGGTGGAGCAGGCCATCGCGGACCTGGGGTTCGTGCGGGGCGGCGCGGTGTCGCAGCAAGCAGCCCACTGGCGCCGAAATGGCTTCGCGACGTGGCTGTTCACCCCGGCGGTCTCCGGCTGGTACCCGAAGAAGGCGCCACAGGAAGCCCGCCCCGTCCCCCTGCTCGGCGAGCCCTGGCCCGGCGTCCGCGCCCGAGGTCGCGGAGCCAGCGACCGGGCCGACGCCTGCTGGCTCCCGATTGCCAAGGGCCTTACACCGCACGGTCTCCGTCACACCCACCGGACCGTGATGGAGGACCTCGGCACCGAGAAGGTCCTCATGGACGAACGCATGGGCCACATCGACGGCTCCGTCTCGGCGCGCTACGCCCACGTCACCGCCAGCATGCGCAAGCGCCTCATGCTTAGACTGACCGAGCAATGGGAAACGGCACTCGATGCCCGCCTGGCGATGAGCCTCACTTCACCAATACGAGTACTCGACGATCTCCTGCGTGCACGAAGGGAGTCCAGAATTCCTGTGGAACACCAATGGTGAATGCTGCTGTGCCCCTCGCAGGTCAAGCCAGGGCACAGCTATGTCTCGCGATGCGTCGCCAGGAGGCCGTCAACCTCGTGAGAGGGTGGTTCGGGATTCTATGAGTTCGTCTCTTCCTGACTTCAACCGTCGGAGGTTTTCCGCCCCGAGTGCGGTTCGCCTAGTCGTTTTTTTCCATGAGACGTAGCCGCACCTTGGGGGGCCCGCTCGCATTCACCCTCTCAAGGATGATCCTGCCTTCGTCCTGCATCCTGCGTAGAAAATTCTGCCAGGCCGTGGACGGATACTCGCGAACCCAGTCCAACCGCTTGTCTCCAGCTGGTGCATGGTCTCGCGCGTTGATAACGATCGCCCCTCGGGCAAGGGCGATGTTTGTGAGGTAGAAGTTGTCGATCTCGTCGACATCCTCCGTAGTGTCAGTGGGCAGCCCGAGCGCGTGCTTGATCCTCGATTGTCCGGTGGCCAACTCTCCGTGTACCAGCATCTCGAGTACCTGCTGGTACGAATCCCCTACCAACGCGGCACCTGTCGTCTTGGACAGGTCCAGCCGATCGATTCGACTGGCCGTCAGCGCAAGCTCGACACCGGGACCTACGACCAGGTTCTGGATGTGTGCCTCGTGGAGAGAGACTTTCCCCGATCCGCCGAGTTGTAGGTCCTCCACCGTGATCCGTCTCGCTGCGCGCGGAGTTGTCGCAGTTGCGTGGACGTGGGCCCACAGCTCGCCGAGGCTGATGGCACCGGGCAGATCCGAGACATAGGTATCCACCTCGTTCACCTTCTGCTGGAGTGCCGCGATGAGCGCAGTGGGGGCTTGGCCATGCTCCGCCTGGTAGAGGGAGACGATCAGCTGCGCGCAGAGTGCCGATACGGGAACGGTGAACAGCAGAGCGGCCGCCTGATCGAGTGGCAGTCGTACGACCTGACGGGCGAGGAACTGCTCAGCGATCGCAAGGTGAGTGAACCTGAACGAGAGCTCTTCCTCAGCCCATTCAGCGCTCATCCCACACAGTGCGATTAGTCGGCGTTTCTCCTCTTTGGTGAGATCACGTTCAAGAGCCTGGGACGCGGCGAGTTCCAAGTCCTCTTCGGAGACTTCGGGAAGAGCGTTCCGTGCGATCAGTTCTGCCACTTCGGAGAAGATGTCGGCCAGCACGTCCGAACCGAAGAGGCTGCCCCCTTGCCCTGTCAGCTTGCGGCGTTCGCGTTGCAGGTAGGCATCAACGACAAAATGGAGGAATTCGGATTTTTCGTCAGACCTCGTCCAGGCGGCGAAGGCCAGGCAAAAGAACGGTGTCGTTAGCAGCTTTTGGACCTCCGCAGGGATTTCCCGCTGCACATCATCGATGGACAGTTGACCAACAAGCGCTTTCAGCTGCTCGCGCTTCCAAGGCAGCAGCTCGAGAGTCTGAACGTCTGGTGGCCATTCCAGCGCGTTGCGCCGCTCAAGGTTTTGCCGAAGCCTGGCCTCGGAGTAGCTCGACCGTGCTGACAGGATGACCGTGCCTCTGCCTCGCAGTGCGTCCAGGATGGGTTTCAGGCCGGTGAGTGGGTTGTCGTAGGTGCGGAATCCGAGGAGTTCGTCGAAGCCATCGATTACCAGGACCGCAAGACCCGCGCGGCATAGTGCGAGCACAGAGCTCTTGTCCAAGATCCGGGTCCGTGCCATGCGGGCATCGAGAAGGGTGTCCAAGCTGTTAGCGCTGGCTCCGCTGGACGAGATGTAGATCGCCAGAGGATTGATCTCTCCCTCCTGGGTGAGTGATTCCCGGGCGAATTGCAGAAGACTGTGGGTCTTACCCGATCCGGCTTCGCCGGTCAGCGTGATGAGGTTCGTGTGCGAGCTGTAAAGACCAGTCTGCTCGGTGATCCGCTGGCAAGCTTGGGTGATGGTGGCCTCGCCGCCCTCCCCTGCGAGACGGACCTGAGCCGGTACATGAGGGACCTTCTGCTTGAGCTCCGGAAACAGCTCCTCCTTGATCGACCCTTCAAGTGCAACCTGCTCATCGAGCTGCTCTAGGAGGCGCTCTTTGAGTAGCTTCCAATTGCAGATCTCTGCAAGGAACGCCTGGTACGACTTGGGGCCTGACTCGGACTGCCAGATGCGCGCCTGATCGGCTGTGACCACGAAGCGGTCAACCCGTGGAACCGTTCCACCTGACGTGCGCAAATCCCAGCGAACCATGATGGGTTGGGGCGGGTCGATCAAGGCCAGGATCGAATCCCGCTCGGCAAAACCGCGGAGATCCTTCTCGATATCCATCGCGAAGTTTTCCAGCACACGGTCGTTGCTTTGCAGGCCCAGCCTCTGAAGCTGCTCAAGGATTTCAGTGCGGGTGACATCGGTCGCGGGCCCTCGCCGCGGCCAGTAGTTCGCACATGCCTCGGAGTAGTCGTGCAGTGCGCCCAGCTCGCCGTTGATCGGGAGGAAGAAGGGCTCCAGCCGGTCAACGTGTCCGTGCTCGTGGATCCCGACGATGCGCTCCGCGTTAGCTGAGACCACCGCATGGAGAGCATCGAGATCGACATTCTGTGGAGTCGGGCCCCCGTGGAACACCTGGTTGCGCATCCGGCGGATCGATGTCCCATCGGCCACCAAGGTAGTGATGCTGTCGGCGACATCGAGGGCGGCGGACTGGCACGCATCACACTGGAGAGAACCACGCTGCAGGGTGATGTAGCGCGCCCAGACATCGAGCGATCCCGGAGTCTTCAATTTGGTCGGCCCGTTGGCTGCCGCGGCGCAAAGCAGCCCAAGCACCCGCAGCTGGAACTCGACGTGTGCCAGTGTCTTGAGGGGCGGCTGCTGGTGGTCCGGTGCTGCGACAAGGTCCGCGATCGTCACGTCGTCTCCATGGGGCACGGGGCAGGGCAGCATTCTCACACGACCGCCTTCCTGCGGATCACGCTTCGCGGTACTGGCGTTGCCTCGCCTGTCTGTCGGGGACCGAATTCCCAAAGGATCACGAACCTCCCTCTGAGGAGTGCTCCGGCAGTTGGGCAAAATGCCCGGCGACGGGGGCGACGGACCTGACTCAATAGGCACATGGAGATTGGGGAGCACTGGGCCTACCGCGCGAGGCCGAAGGATCTGGGTAGCGAGGTTCGCCAGGTGGAGGTCGTTCGAGTGGGCGGCTCTGGCAGGTCTGGCTGGATCCACGTGCGTTTTCTGGACGGCGATGCCGCTGGCCTGCAGGAGTGGGTCAGTTCCGGCTCTCTCGTAGCACCGTGGGCGGATGTTGATACGTTCCGCGCGGACGACGCGGCAGAGTTGGCGCTGGCGGAGTCCTCTCGCCACGTCCGGGGCAGCACGGATTTCGAGGCTGCCCGCATGATCCTCAGCTTCGTCCGTCCGAAGAACAAGCTGCGCCTGCGCCGAACGGTGGCCGACGCCGGGGTCCTGGAGCTGAGTCGCCTCGATGAGACGGCACCGCTCATCGGCATGGACGTAGCCGACCTCCGCAGCGACTCCATGGTGTACGAGAACCGCGACGGCATGTGCCTGGCCGGGTGGCCAGTCACCGAGCGCGTCGCCCGCCACGTGGCCGGCCGCCTCGCCGACGAGATCCTTCCGGAGGTGGACCGCAAGCAGCAGGGCATCGAGCAGGGGCGCGCCCAGTCCTCCTGGTACTCCTACAGCCGACGGGACGACCGGAAGCTGGACGCGGAGGCGGCTGTCTTGCGAACCGTCCGGGAGTGGTGTGGCGAAGACAAGGCCGACCGCTACGACGAGTTGGTCGCCCTGCGCGCCGAGGTCATCCGGCTCGGGGAGCTCGTTGAGAAGGCGGTCAAGGCCCTACGCGATCGAGGTCACGGCGTCATCGCCTCCACCATTGAGCGCGACCTTGGCGTCCATATCGCCACCCTTGATCCTGATGTGCGTCGATGATGCCGCGCCACGGGTCTGGCTCCGGTTTGAGAGGCGCCGGCTGTGCCGGAGGCTTCTCCTTCTCCGGCCGGTCCGGGTGCCAGCCGTCGAGGAACGGGCGCAGCTGCTTTTTCGTCGGCTCCACGTTGAAGTCGCGGGCGGCCAGGCCCTTGCCGTTCGTCGCGGGGTCAAGCTGATCGGCCTCCGTGATCCCCCAAGCCGACCACTCACGCAGCCTCTCGACTTCGAGGGCGTCTTCCGATGCGGCGGCGACTTCATCCAGCGCGGCACAGAACGCCCGGATCTCACCCGCGGCCCGCCACTGTTCAAGCGCCGTGCTGGAGTGCTCAGTCCGTACCGCGTGAACCGCCTTGACCGAAGCCGCACTTACCGCGGCCTCCCACTCCCGCCGCTCGCGCTGCTCCCGCTCCGCCTCCAGTCGCCGGCGCTCGGCCTCCTGACGCTCCCGCTCCTCTCGCAGACGCCGCTGCTCCGCCTCCCGTTCCAGCCGCGCCTGTTCCTGCTCCCCCGCGCGTGTCTTCAACGCCTGGAAGATTGAGGCGATCTGCTCCTCCAACGGCTTCTTGGCCGTGTCGGCCCATTCCTTCTTCCAGCCGTAGCTGTAGCTGTAACCCGAGTTCTCGCTGACCAGCAGCTCCAGTTCGCCGGACGGCTCGAACTTTTGGGCTGGCGTGACCCGCTGCCAGTCGTACGTGCGTCGGCCCGGCTGCTTGGGGACGTACCGGACTTGCTTCTGCCGCTCACGGAAGCCGACCTCGTACGTCCTGCCGTGGACAGTGAGCAGCGGCCTCGGCTGCCTGCGCTTCTTGGACACCGCGATCTCGCCGTACCGCGCGAGTGCCTGATCAGCGAGGAGCCGGATCAGCGCGAGCACCCTCGGCAGGACCTCCTCGGAGATCTCGAAGGCGCTGTGGTCCTTGGTGACGGCGGCGAGCACGTCCTCGACGTCGGTGATCACGCGGCTGCGCGCCAAGCGGATCCGATTCCACTCGGTGTCGTCCTCACCGGTCACCCGAAGCAGACCGAGGAAGAAGTCTCCCTTCGCCCGCCCGCTGTACTTCAGGTGGTACCCCTCAGGGGCGCATTGCCGCGCGGCGTCGAACGCCCTGCGATACCGAGCCCGTTCCTCTGCGCTGGGGTCCGGGATCCGAAGGAATCGTCCGGCTTTCTGCACCTGCGCGATGAGTGCCGGCCCGACAGCCGCTGGTGACGGGCGCGGAGGTTTCACGGCTCGCTTCGGGGAGGGCTTCGTCTCCGTCGGAGGATCGGCATCCTGTTGAGGGCCAGGGACAACCGGCGTCTCGGCTCCAGACGCCGCCGCGCGAGGCTTGCGTGGAGCCAGCTCCGGACGGTCGGGATGATGACCGTGCTCCAGGTAGAAGCGACCCGCGTCAGTGATCTCCGCCTGCCACCTCCCTTTCTTCCTGGGCATGGTCACCAAGCTCCGGTCCCTGAGCGCGCGAGCCGTAGCGGCGAGCTCGGGGCTGTCCGACGTGACGGGGTCGCTCCCGCCCCCGATGCGCGTGAGGAGTGCGAGCTGCCGGTCATTCAACGGAGACCAAGGGTGCATGGCGATCGTCGTACCGCCTCAGGTCTGTTCGGCACAAGCCGTGCAGTGACTCATTCGGGGCGCGATGCGTACACCCGCGCTGAGAGGTGGCAGAAGGTCGCTCCCCGGGGGGCCACCGGGAGCCGGATCCCGAAGATCACACCCGGTTGGCTCCCAAATGGCTCCCAAAACAGAGCCGCAAAGCAAATCATGCCCGGTGCTGATCTCTCAGCACCGGGCATGACCTGGTGTTTCTCTGTCGGGGTGGCGGGATTTGAACCCACG
>NZ_MUNE01000026.1:0-214 GCF_002154605.1 Streptomyces milbemycinicus
GGCCAGCGCCGCGACAGCGAACGCCACCACGATCAGCACGACCATGAAGGCCATCGGACCTCACTCTCCCTTCCGTTTCCCCCGTAGCGAGGTACCGGTCCGTACCTGTTAAGAACGATGCCCGGGCCCCTGAGGGGTCAAAGCGGAGTTGAGGAAGTCCAGAGGTTGGGCGGAGGATGGCCCCCATGGGACGACCGCTGCTCAACCGCCGCCT
>NZ_MUNE01000026.1:237-28684 GCF_002154605.1 Streptomyces milbemycinicus
TGCGCGAGGCGGCGGTCCGCGCGCTGCGCGACGGCCGCGGCAATCAGTACCCGCCGGGGCCTGGCGTCCCCGAGCTGCGCACCGCCGTCGCCGAGCATCAGCGGCGGTGGTACGGACTGTCGTACGACCCGGACCGCGAGGTGCTGGTCACCGCGGGCGCGACCGAGGCCATCGCCGCCTCGCTGCTCGCGCTGCTGGAGCCGGGCGACGAGGTGATCGCCCTGGAGCCGTACTACGACTCGTACGCCGCCTGCATCGCGATGGCGGGCGGCACCCGCGTCCCGGTCACCCTCCGGCCAGACGTCACCGGGCCCCGCCCCGCCTTCCGGCTCGACCTGGACGAGCTGCGCGCCACGGTCACCGACCGCACCCGGCTCATCCTCCTCAACACCCCCCACAACCCCACCGGCACCGTCCTCACCCGCGAGGAGCTGGCCGCCGTCGCCGAGCTCGCGGCCGAGCGGGATCTGCTGGTGGTCACGGACGAGGTCTACGAACACCTGGTGTTCGGCGCCGAGCACACCCCGCTCGCCTCCTTCCCCGGTATGCGCGAGCGCACCGTCACCATCGGCTCGGCGGGCAAGACCTTCTCCTTCACCGGCTGGAAGGTCGGCTGGGTAACCGGATCGCCGGAGCTGGTCGCGGCCGTACGCTCCGCCAAGCAGTTCCTCACCTACGTCTCCTCCGGCCCCTTCCAGTACGCGGTCGCCGAGGCGCTGCGGCTGCCCGACAGCTACTTCCACACCATCCGCGAGGACCTGCTGACCAAGCGCGATCTGCTGGCCGGCGGCCTCGCCGACGCGGGCTTCACGGTCTTCCGCCCCTCCGGCACGTACTTCATCACCACCGATATCCGCCCCCTCGGCGAGACCGACGGCTTCGCCTTCTGCCGCGCCCTCCCCGAGCGCTGCGGCGTCGTCGCGATCCCCAACGCCGTCTTCTACGACCACCAGGACCAGGGCGCCCCCTTCGTACGCTTCGCGTTCTGCAAGCGCGAGAGCGTCCTCGAAGAGGCCGCGACCCGTCTCAAGAGCCTCGCGGGCTGAGCCGGCCCCAGCCCCCCGTACGGGTCACCCCGGTCGCGGGCGGGCGCGGCGGCGCGCATGGTCGTGGTGTGCCGGGCCTCGCCGCATTCCCGGGGCCCGGCACGCGACAGCCGCGTGTACCCCCCTCCGGAGGTGCCCCGTGTCCGCCGACACCAGCGCGCCCATACGGGCCCCGGAGCCGCCGGCGCCGCCCCCCGTTCCGCTCCGTGCCACAACCCGCCTGGGCGCATCGCTGCGCCGGGCCGCGCCCGCGCTCGGGCTGTACGCCGCGAGCCGGCTGATCGGGCTGGTGTGCATGGCGGTCTGGGCCGGGTGGGTCGGCAAGCATCCGCGTACGCTGCTCGGCTACTCCTGGGACAGCGTCTGGTACGTGGGCATCGTCCGGCACGGCTACAACAGCACCCTCCCGCCGGACCCCGCCAAGCACGGCGTGCCCTTCAGCGACATGGCCTTCTTTCCGCTGTTCCCCATGCTCATGCGGACCCTCACCACCGTTCTGCCCATCACCGCGGTGACCGCCGGGCTTGTGGTCGCCTGGGTTTCGGCGGGGGTGGCGGCCTGGGGAATCTACGCCGTCGGGGAGCGGCTGCACGGGCGGCGCGTGGGCACGGCGCTGGTGGTGCTGTGGGGGCTGCTGCCGCACGCGATCGTGCAGGCCATGGCGTATACCGAACCGCTGCTGACCGCGCTGGCCGCCTGGTCGCTGTACGCGGTCCTGACCCGGCGCTGGGTGTGGGCGGGGACGCTGGCCCTGCTGGCCGGGGCGTCCCGGCCCAACGGCATCGCCGTCGCGGCGGCGGTCTGCTGCTGTGCTGCCGCCGAGGTGTTGGGACGCCGTGCGTCGTGGCGGGTGTGGGGGGGCGCTGCGCTCTCGCCGCTGGGGTGGCTCGGCTATCTGGCCTGGGTGGGCTACCGGCGCGGCAGCTGGCACGGCTACTTCGCGGTCCAGGACGAGTGGGGGTCCCGGTTCGACTTCGGCGTGAACGCCCTCCGGTTCGTCCGTTCCCTGCTGATCAGCAAGGCGGCGTTCGCGTACTTCGTGGCGCTGGTGATCCTGGGCGTCGCACTGCTGCTGTTCGCGCTGCTCACGGCCGACCGGCCGCCGCTCTCACTGCTGATCTACACGCTGGTGCTGGTCGCCATCACCCTGGGAGGCAGCGGCTACTTCGCCTCCAAGCCGCGCTTCCTGCTGCCCGCCTTCCCGCTGCTGCTCCCGGTGGCGATGGCGATGGCGAGAGCCCGGCCGCGCACCGCCGTACTGCTCGGCGGCGCGCTGGCCGGGCTCTCCTTCGTCTATGGGACGTATCTGCTGACCGTGGCCCGCATCCCGATCTAGGCAAGCGTCAGCCCAGGCCGGGGCGGTTCAGGCCGTCAGGCCTCGTCGTCGTCCGGCTTGTCGTCGCCGTCGGACTCGATATCGGCCTCCAGGCCCAGCTGCTCGACCAGCCACTTGTCGAATTCGATCGAGGCCCGCACCCAGCTGACCGTGCTGGACACAAAGTGCTCGAGGCTGACGCCGGTGCCGATCAGCATCTGCGCCTCACCGATCAGCCGGACCGTGCCGTCGTCGTTGGTGTGGCTGTAGACCTTCGGCCACAGCGTGCGGCGGTTCCAGTCGTCGATCGCTTCGAGCAGTCGCGGCTTCTCTTCGATCTCGTGCGACCGGTCGTAGAAGGTCCGGACCGAGAAGACCTGCTGCTCCTCCTCACCACGGAACATGAAGTAGGTACGGAACTGCTCCCACGGCGCGGCGAGGTCCCCTTCCTCGTCGACGACGTACTTCAGCTCCATCTGCTCCAGCAGCTGCTTGACCAGGTCCTGGTCGGGCAGCACGGGGCCCGTCGGACCCGTCGGTTGCGGCTCGGGCTGGCCCCCGAAATTCGGAATCGAGGACGGGTCGATGCTCACCGTGGATTTCCCTTCGTCTGGATACCGCCATCCTCCCTCACACCCGCCCCCGGCGTGCAAGTGCGGGCGGACTGTTCCCGTATCCAATCCGCGGCGGCCCGCTGGTGAGCACGCGGATGGCCCGCGGCGAAACCTCCGCCGCGGGCCATCCGCCACTACTGCCGCCGCTACTGCCGCCGCTACTTCGCCGGGCCGCCGCTACTGCGCCGGGCCCACCAGCAGGTCGTCGCCGACCCGGTCCACCCGGACCGTGTCGCCGTCCCTGACCTCGCCCGCCAGGATCTCCTTGGCGAGCCGGTCGCCGATCGCCGTCTGGATCAGCCGGCGCAGCGGCCGCGCCCCGTACGCCGGGTCGTTGCCCTCCTCCGCGAGCCAGGCCAGCGCGGCCGGGGTGACGTCCAGCTTCAGCTGCCGCTCGGCCAGGCGCTCGGCGAGCCGGTCGATCTGCAGCTCGGCGATGCGGGCCAGCTCGGGGCCGCTGAGCGCGGTGAAGACCACCAGGTCGTCCAGCCGGTTCAGGAACTCCGGCTTGAAGGAGGTCCGCACGGTCTCCAGCACGCTCTGCTTCTTCTCCTCGTCGCTGAGCAGCGGGTCCACCAGGTACTGGCTGCCGAGGTTGGAGGTGAGGACCAGGATGGTGTTCCGGAAGTCCACGGTCCGGCCCTGGCCGTCCGTGAGCCGCCCGTCGTCCAGGACCTGGAGCAGCACGTCGAAGACCTCGGGGTGGGCCTTCTCGACCTCGTCGAGCAGCACCACGCTGTACGGGCGGCGGCGCACCGCCTCGGTCAGCTGGCCGCCCTCCTCGTAGCCGACGTAGCCGGGGGGCGCGCCGACCAGCCGGGCGACGCTGTGCTTCTCGCCGTACTCGCTCATGTCGATGCGGACCATGGCCCGCTCGTCGTCGAAGAGGAAGTCGGCGAGCGCCTTGGCCAGCTCGGTCTTGCCGACACCGGTCGGGCCGAGGAAGAGGAACGATCCGGTCGGCCGGTCCGGGTCGGCGATACCGGCCCGGGTGCGGCGTACAGCGTCGGAGACGGCCCGTACGGCCTCGAGCTGGCCGATCAGCCGCCTGCCGAGCTCGTCCTCCATGCGCAGCAGCTTCTGGGTCTCGCCCTCCAGCAGCCGCCCGGCCGGAATCCCGGTCCAGGAAGCCACCACATCGGCCACGTCGTCGGGGCCGACCTCCTCCTTGACCATCGTGCCGCGGCCCTCCTGGACCTCGGCCTCGGCCTCGGATGCCTCCTCCAGCTCGCGTTCGAGCGCCGGGATCTCCCCGTACAGCAGCTTGGACGCGGTGTCGAGGTCCCCGTCGCGCTGGGCGCGCTCGGCCTGTCCGCGCAGCTCGTCCAGCTTCTCCTTCAGCTCGCCGACCCGGTTGAGGCCCTGCTGCTCCTTCTCCCAGCGCGCGGTCAGCCCGCGCAGCTCCTCCTCCTTGTCGGCGAGGTCGCGGCGCAGCTTCTCCAGCCGCTGCCTGCTGGCCTCGTCGGTCTCCCGGGCGAGCGCCATCTCCTCCATCTTCATCCGGTCGACCGAGCGCTGGAGCTCGTCGATCTCGACGGGCGAGGAGTCGATCTCCATGCGCAGCCGGGAGGCCGCCTCGTCGACCAGGTCGATGGCCTTGTCGGGGAGGAAGCGGGAGGTGATGTAGCGGTCGGACAGGGTCGCGGCGGCGACCAGCGCGCCGTCCGCGATCTGCACCTTGTGGTGCGCCTCGTAGCGGCCCTTGAGCCCGCGCAGGATGGCGACGGTGTCCTCGACGGTCGGCTCGGACACCAGCACCTGCTGGAAGCGGCGCTCCAGCGCGGCGTCCTTCTCGATCCGCTCGCGGTACTCGTCGAGCGTGGTGGCGCCCACCATGCGCAGCTCGCCGCGGGCGAGCATCGGCTTGAGCATGTTGCCCGCGTCCATGGCCGAGTCGCCGCCGGCGCCCGCGCCGACCACGGTGTGCAGCTCGTCGATGAAGGTGATGATCTGGCCGTCGCTGGACTTGATCTCGGCCAGGACGGTCTTCAGCCGCTCCTCGAACTCACCGCGGTACTTGGCGCCCGCGACCATCGCGCCCAGGTCCAGCGCCACCAGCCGCTTGTTCCGCAGGCTCTCGGGCACATCGCCCTTGACGATCCGCTGGGCCAGGCCCTCGACGACGGCCGTCTTGCCGACGCCGGGCTCGCCGATCAGCACCGGGTTGTTCTTGGTGCGCCGCGACAGCACCTGTACGACGCGGCGGATCTCCTGGTCCCGGCCGATGACCGGGTCGAGCTTGCCGTCGCGCGCGGCGGCGGTGAAGTCGGTGCCGAACTTCTCCAGCGCCTTGTACGTGCCCTCCGGGTCCGGGTTGGTCACCCGCTGTCCGCCCCTCACCTTCTCGAACGCGGCGAGCAGCTTCTTGGCGCCCGCCCCCTGTTCCGCCAGCAGTTCCCCGGCCCGGCCGCCCTTGGCGGCGATGCCGATCAGCAGATGCTCGGTGGAGACGTAGTCGTCGCCCAGGCCCTTGGCGCGCTGGGCGGCGTCCGCGAGGACCGCCAGCAGCTCGCGGTTCATCTGCGGCGGGGCGACGGTCGACCCGCGCACGCTCGCCAGCCCGGTCAGCAGCCGCTCGGCGCCGTCCCGTACGACGGCCACATCGGCGTCCACGGCGGCCAGCAAGTCCATCAGGTTTTCGTTGTCCTGGCCCTGAAGCAGGGCCAGCAGCAGATGCGCGGGCGTCAGGTCCGCATGCCCCGCGGAGACGGCTCGGTCATTGGCGGCGCCCACCGCCGCCCGGCTCTTGTTGGTCAGCTCGGCGTCCACGTCCCCGTGCTCCTCCTCATCGCGCTGGTGGCACTCAATCCCTGCCGTGCCCAACATCCGTAAAGTTGAGTCTATTCCACTCAAGTGCTCGAGTGTGAGGGGTCGAGAGCGGCGGCCACCGTGAACAGCACAGCCGATAGATTGACCACCATGGCCCTCGACCCCCGCGACCCCGGCCCCGACTACCTCGCCTTCTGGCGCGAGCGCCATGTGTGCACCCTGACCACACCGCGCCCCGACGGCACGCCACATGTGGTCCCCGTCGGTGTCACATACGACCCGGCGGCCGGAATCGCTCGCGTCATCGCCAACAAGCACAGCCAGAAGGTCGCCCATGTCCAGGCGGCCGGCCCCTCCGGCGCGCCCGTAGCCGTCTGCCAGTTGGCCGGGAGGCGGTGGGCGACGCTCGAGGGCCGGGCGGTGATCCGTACCGAGGCCGAGCTCATCGAGGACGCGGTGCGGCGCTACGCCGAGCGCTACGAGCGCACCCCCTCCCCCAACCCGGACCGGGTGCTGATCGAGATCACGCTCACCAGGGCGCTGGGCCGGGCCTGAGCACAAGGGCCTGAGCACAAGGGACGCCGCCGGGCCTCGCCCGGCGACGCCCGTGTCCCCCATCGCCACTCAGCTCGGACCTTTCGCCTTCGCGTACTCGGTGGCCATCTCGCCGGCGAAGTCGTACGCCACGACGGCCTCGTCGCCGACCACCCACGCGTCATGCCCCGGCGGGATCACATAGACATCGCCGGGCCCGACCTCGGACTCCGCCCCGTCCTTCATCCGGATGCGCATCCGCCCCCGGGCCACGATCCCGCGGTGCTGCACCTCGCAGATGTCCGTCCCGGCTATCTCGCGGATGGACTCCGTCCAGTGCCAGCCGGGCTCGAAGGTGCTCACGGCGAAATCGAGACCAGTCAGGTGCAGGACCTCGATGTGGCCCCGGGGAAAGTCACGCCGCTCGTCGGGCTTTTCGATCGTCTTGACTTCCAACATGGCGGTACCTCCTGTGCCGTACTTCCATCGTGCGCCTGAACACCCCGCCCGCGCACACGCCGGACGAACCGGCGAAGCTCACCGCTCACCGCCGTTGTCGTGATGCCGCTGCGCCGCCCACGGGTGGCGCAGCCTGATCCACACATCCCGCGCCCGCCGCCCGGCCCGGGCCCGGCTGACGGCCACCAGCCTCCGCGCCTCCTCGACGGTCTCCACCATGGGCCCCGAGCCGCGCAGCGGCTTGCCCGCCGTCTCGTGCAGGAAGTGCGCGGAGACCAGCCCGACGAAGCCCGCGGCCATCAGGTAGTACGCCGGCACCAGGTTGTCGCCGGTCGTCGCGACCAGCCAGGAGGCGACCAGCGGGGTGGTGCCGCCGAACAGCGACACCGAGATGTTGAACGAGATCGACAGCGCGCCGTAGCGCAGCCGGGTCGGAAACAGCGCGGGCAGCGTGGCCGCACTGGTCCCCGCGAAGATCACCAGCAGCAGCCCGAGGATCACACAGCCCACCGCGGGCATCAGAATCCCGCCCGCCTGGATCAGCAGCACCGCCGGGATCGCGAGCGCGATCATCGCCACACTGCCGGCCATGAACATCGGCCGCCGCCCCCAGCGGTCGGAGGAGCGGCCCACCACGGTGATCGTCAGTGCGACGAGGATCATGGTGGCGAGCACCAGCACCTGGGCGGTGGTGGCGTCCTGGCCGAGGGTGGAGGTCATATACGTCGGCAGGTAGGACGTCACCATGTAGTTGGTGACGTTGTAGAGCAGCACAAGACCCATGCAGACCAGCACGGCCTGCCAGTGCCGGGTGAAGATCTCCTTCAGCCTGCCCTTGCCGGACTGGCGCGCCTCCTCCACCGGATCCACATCCCCGCGCCCGGCGCCGACCGCCTCCGCCGCCCGCTCGGCCTCCTGCCGGAACGCCGGGGTCTCCTCCAGCCGCAGCCGCATATACAGCCCGATCAGCCCGAGCGGCCCCGCGATCAGGAACGGCACCCGCCAGCCCCAGTCCACCATCCCCCGCTCGCCGAGTACGGCGGTCAGTACCGTGACCACCCCGGACCCCAGCGAGTAGCCGACGAACGTCCCGAAGTCCAGCCAGCTGCCCAGGAAGCCGCGGCGCCGGTCCGGGGCGAACTCGGCGATATACGTGGTCGCCCCCGCGTACTCACCCCCGGTCGAAAACCCCTGCACCACCCGGCACGCCAGCAACAACACCGGGGCCGCGAAGCCGATGGACGCGTAACTGGGCAGCAGCCCCACCGCGAAGGTGCCGATCGCCATCATGATCATGGTGGTCGAGAGCACCCGCCGCCGCCCGATACGGTCCCCCAGCGGCCCGAAGACCAGCCCGCCCAGCGGGCGCACCAGGAACGCGACCGCGAAGGTGGCGAAGGTGGAGACCACCTGGGTCGCCGGTGAGCTCGACGGGAAGAAGACCTTGCCGAGGGTGACCGCGACATACGCGTAGACGCCGAAGTCGAACCACTCCATCGTGTTGCCGACCGCCGTCGCGGCGACCGCCCGGCGCAGCCCCGGCCGGTCGACGACCGTGACATCCGAGATGGTCAGCGGCTCCTTGCGGCGGCGCAGCAGCGTCCGCAGCATCCGATCGGTGCGCTCGCTCCCGCCGCCGCGCACCGCCCGGCGGTTGCGGCGTAGGGGATGACGGGGTGGTGGGCGACCGGTACTCATCCTCTTCCCTGCCGACGTCCTTACCATCGTGCGCCCGAGCGCGCGGGGCCGCACGGGGCCGCACGGGCCGCACGGGGCGAAAATTCTTCCAAGATTTTTTGCCGGGGCTGTCGATCCGGCCGTCTCCCGTTCGACGCAAGGGTGAGAGCAGGAAAAAGAACCAAGGAACCAAGGAACCGAGGAGTCACCATGCCGCGCTTTATGACGCTGATCCGCATCGACGAGCAGAACGCCCCCGCCGAGGGCCCCAGCCCCGAGCTCATGGAGCGCATGGGCGCGCTGCTGGAGGAGATCACCAAGGCCGGGGTGATGCTGGAGACCGCCGGGCTCGCCCCGACCTCCGAAGGCACCCGGGTCACCTGGTCCGGCGGCAAGCTCAGCTACACCGACGGGCCCTTCACCGAGAGCAAGGAGGTCATCGGCGGCTACTCGATCGTCCAGGCCAAGGACAAGGCCGAGGCGCTGGAGTGGACCAAGCGGTTCCTGCAGACCCACGAGGACTACTGGACCATCACCGCCGAGGTCCGCGAGATCGCCGAGGGCTGACCGGCCGCGCTTGCCCCGTTCTGGCGCGGCTGCTCTGATGGGTGGACGTGACGGGAGCAAGCCCTGAAGCGCACCGAGCGCACCAAGCAGACCGAGCAGACCAGGCGATCGAGGCGGTCTTCAGAATCGAGTCCGCGCGGATCATCGCCGGTGTCACCCGCATCGTGCGGGATGTGGGCATCGCCGAAGAGCTCGCGCAGGACGCTCTGGTCGCCGCGCTGGAGCAGTGGCCGGAGTCGGGCGTCCCGGACAAGCCGGGCGCCTGGCTCATGGCCACCGCCAAGCACCGCGCGATCGATCTCGTACGCCGCAAGGAGACGTACGCGCACAAGCTGGCCGAGGTCGGCCGGGCCCTCACGGAGACCTCCCCGCCCGAGTACTCCGAGGACCCCGCCGAGGACATCGACGACGACCTGCTGCGGCTGATCTTCACCGCCTGCCACCCCGTGCTGTCCACCGAGGCCCGGGCCGCGCTCACCCTGCGGCTGCTGGGCGGGCTGACCACCCAGGAGATCGCCCGCGCCTTCCTGGCCCCCGAGCCGACCGTCGCCCAGCGCATCGTCCGCGCCAAACGCGCGCTCGCCAAGGCCGACGTCCCCTTCGAGGTCCCGTACGGCGCCGACCGCGCCGCCCGCCTCGCCTCGGTCCTCGAAGTCATCTACCTCATCTTCAACGAGGGCTACTCCGCCACCGCGGGCGACGACCTGGTCCGCCCCGCCCTGTGCGAGGACGCCCTCCGCCTGGCCCGCGTCCTGGCCGGCCTGATGCCCAAGGAACCCGAGGTCCACGGCCTCGCCGCGCTCCTGGAGTTCCAGGCCTCCCGCATCCCGGCCCGCACCGGCCCCGACGGCGAACCCGTACTCCTCGCCGACCAGAACCGCACCAAATGGAACCGCCTCCTCATCCGCCGCGGCATCGAAGCCCTCCACCGCGCCGGCCACGGCCCGTACTCCCTCCAGGCCGCCATCGCCGCCTGCCACACCCAGGCCGTCCGCTACGAGGACACCGACTGGGCCACCATCGCCGCCCTGTACGGCCGGCTGATGGCCCTGGCCCCCTCCCCCGTGATCGAGCTCAACCGGGCCGTCGCCATCTCCATGTCCCAGGGCCCCGCGGCCGCCCTCCCCCTGGTCGACGCCCTCGCCGACGAACCGGCCCTCAAGGGCTACCACCTGCTGCCGAGCGTCCGCGGCGACCTCCTGCAACGCCTGGGCCGCGCCGCGGAGGCCCGCGTCGAATTCGAACGGGCGGCCACCCAGACCCACAACGCCCGCGAGCGTGACCTCCTGCTGGAACGGGCCGCCCGCTGCGCGCCTGCCTGACTACCGCAGGGTCAGCGGGGTCTCGGACCCGACGCGGGTCAACTTCGCGGGGTTACGGACGTAGTAGAGGCCGACGATGCGCTCGTCCTCGAAACGAATCGCGATGACACCGTCCGTCTCGCCGTCCACCCGCAGAACGAGCCCCGGGCTGCCGTTGACCACGGTGGGCTCACCGGTGAGCGTGGCTCCGGCCGAGCCGCCCACGATGTAACGGGCCACCTTGTCGGCGCCGATGACCGGCCGCCGCGCGGCCTGCTTGACGCCACCGCCGTCGGTCATCAGGACGACCTCGGGGGCCAGTACGTCGAGAAGCCCCTGGATGTCCCCGGTGGCGAGCGCCCGCTGGAACGACTCCAGAGCCGCCCGGGTCCTGCTCGCGGAGACCACCGTACGAGGGCGGCGGGCATCCACGTGCCGACGGGCACGGTGCGCGATCTGGCGCACGGCCGCGGGGCTCTTGTCGACGGCCGCCGCGATCTCGTCGTAGCCGACGTCGAACACCTCGCGCAGCACGAAGACCGCGCGCTCCGTCGGCGACAGCGTCTCCAGCACGAGCATGAGCGCCATCGACACACTCTCGGCGAGCTCGACGTCCCGCGCCACGTCCGGCGAGGTCAGCAGCGGCTCGGGCAGCCAGGGTCCGACGTACGCCTCCTTGCGGCGCGTCATGGTGCGCAGCCGGTTGAGCGACTGGCGGGTCGTGATCCGCACCAGATACGCGCGCCGGTCCTGCACCTGCCCCAGATCGACCTCGACCCAGCGCAGCCAGGTCTCCTGGAGGACGTCCTCGGCGTCGGCCGCCGAACCGAGCATCTCGTACGCGACGGTGAAGAGCAGATTGCGGTAGCCGACAAAGGCCTCGGTCGCCTCGTTGACGGCGTGGTCGCTCATACCTCGCTCCTGGTCAGGGTGGCCGGCGCCGCGCCACGCTTGGCCCGCAACAGCTGCTGGCGCTTATCGCCCTTGGGCCAGTGGTGCGAACCGGGCTTGCGCGCCTCGACCGCCAAATGCTTGACGCTGAAGTTGCAGGAGACCTCCTTGAGCTTCGCGCCCGGGCGGCCGCCAATGTAGAGCCTTATCGCGATGTCGTCCTTATTGGCGAGCTGGAAGACACCGGCGCCACGCCCCAGGCCGACGCACATGGCCGGGAACGACAGGTTGATGGGCGCGGGCCGCTCATCCGCGATCCGGTTGAGCACCGTGTCGGCAGCGTGTGCGCCCAGACAACCCGCGCCATAGGCGCTCATCCGGAACGGCAGATCCGACGGCGCCGCCGAATCCCCGGCCGCGACGATGCGCTCGTCGTCGACGCTGGTCAACGTCTCATCCGTGAGCAGCCGTCCCAGGGCGTCGGTGCTCAGCCCGCTACGCACGGCCAGGTCCGGTACACCGAATCCAACGGTCCAGACGGTGATTTCACTCCGGAGCTCACGGCCATCGCGGAGCCGCACGGCATCGCGCGTCACGGCCGTCACCTTCGTATCCGGTCCGTCCAGCACGGTCACACCGAGCCTGGCGAGCCGCTTGGCCACCGCGCGACGCCCCCGAGGGTGCAGATACGGGCCGAGCAGCCCCCCACAGACCAGAGTCACCCGGCGCCCCCGCTCCGCCAGCTCGGCAGCGGTCTCAATGCCGCTCGGACCGGCCCCGACAACGGTCACCGCGGCCGAGCCGGACGCGGCCTCGAGAACCGGCCGCAGCCGCTGCGCCTCCTCCAGGGTGGCGATCGGGTAGCCGAACTCAGCCGCTCCGGGCACGCGCGGGTCGGCGCTGCCACTGCCCACCGCGTAGACCAGGTAGCCGTAGCCGACGGTGTCGCCGGTCGCCAGGGTCACGCTGCGCTCGGAAGGGTTGATCCGTGTCACGGTGTCGACGACCAGCCGGATGCCCTTGCCCAGGATGTCCTGGTAGTTGACGACCGCGTCATGGGTCCCGGCCACCCGCTGGTGCAGACGGAGCCGCGCGACGAAGTTCGGGCGCGGGTTGATCAGGGTCACTGTCACGTCGTCGCGCTGCGTCATGCGGTTGGCCGCCATGACGCCGGCGTATCCGCCGCCGATCACGACAACATCGGTGTTCTCAGCCATGGTGTCTCCTCCGTTGCGGGGGGTTCGGCCTCAAGACACCGCGTTATCAGTCACCGTGACAGCATGTGAGACAGGTCACTCCAGGGGTGTGGGCTCGGCTGAGAAACAAGGGGGCTGGCGACTTGGCAGGATCAAGGCATGGAGCGGGAAGTGCGGGCAGACCGCGCCCTCAAGCGTTCGGCCCGCTACGAAGCAGTCTCGACGCCTGACAGCTGTGCCAAGGCGCCCCGGATGTCGCGAATCATCGCTCCGGGGCACCGGTGCACGTCGCTCGCCGTGAACCTCAGAATGCGGCGCACTTCCGCGCACGACATCAGGCCGTTGAAGCGAACCGTGTCCCGCTGATGCTGGGCCCGGCTGCCGTGCCACCGGTAGCCCTCGATCTCCACCACCAGCCCCTGCGCCCGGAAGAAGAAATCCGGATACGCCCGCCTGCCCGTCGAGGTAGTGAGCAGTACCTGCGACTCGGGGTACAGCCCGGCGTCGCACATCCGCAGCCGGGCGATCGTCTCCACCGGTGATCCCGCCTTGGGGTCCACCAGGGCCAACCACTCCCGTGCGGCCTTCCTGCCGTGCATGGTGGACCCCCTCTCCACGGCGCCGACAATTTCTCCCAGCGTCGTCAGCGGCTCCCTGCGCCGCTTCACGTCCTCGTATCGACTGGGTCGCCTGCTCACCGCCGACTCCACGGCCACCAGCGCGTTATCGCGGGGACCGGCCCGCAGCAGATCCGCCATCGTGCGCGCCACCGTGGTCACCCTCAGCCCGCCCACCACCGTGATCTCGTCCGCGCCGAGCCGTAGCCGGTGCAGCATGCCGCCGTGGACCTCCGTCCTGGCCCCGGGTGGTCCGGTGAACTCCACACCCTGTGTACGGGTCTCGATGTCATGCAACACCGCGGCCGCCGTGTGGCTCACCACAAGCCGCGGATGCGCCAGTTGGTTCGCCCAAAGCAACACCATCGGTCCCACCACACGCCCGGGCCCCACCCACACCCCTGGGCGGACCTGCGTCCACCCCTCGTTGCTGAACCGGCGGTTCAACCGACCGCGCTTCCAGCCGCCCGACAGCGCCTGAGCAGTCAGCACCACCCCTCCCTGAGCACCCGCCAGCCTGCTCAGCGAGACCGTGTCCTCCGCCCCCGTCATCTCCCCACAGTGCCCCAAGCCCTGCCTCTCGCGCGGGGCCTGTGGATAACGCGGATGCGGTGGGTTTGCGTCGCCTACACGGCCGTATCGGGCGCGATGGCGACGCAAACCCACCGCAATGCCCGGCTCACCCGACCACGTGGTCGAGGTGCCCCGCTTTGGCCGCCCGGATGAAGGCCGCGAGCGGGCGCGGGGCGGTGCGTATGGCTGTGCCGGGGGTCTCGCTCTCGCGGAGGTGTATCGCGCCGTCGGCAGCGGCGAGTTCTATGCAGTTGTTGTCCGGGCCTGTCCCCGAGAAGGAGGACTTTCGCCAGCGGGCCTGATGCATGTCCTGATCCTCTACAGCTCTCGTGCGATGCGGTGGATGAAGTCTCGCGACTTCGCGGGGCTGATCGCCGACGCCTCGATGGTACTGAGGAGGGCACGGTAGTAGTTGAGCTGCGCCTCTGCATGCAGGAAGTCGATGCCGTGCATGTGGTCGATCTGCACGGTATCGAGCGGGGGAACCGGGCCTGTCGCGTAGGTCATCGCATACCCCATGCCCGCGAATCCCTCCGCCGAGAAGGGCACCACCCGCACGGTGACATGGGGCAGTTCTGATGTCTCCAGGATGGAGTCCAACTGTGCGCGGGCCGTCTTCCGATCACCGACCCTCATCAGCAGCGCGGCCTCATGGATGATCGCCGTGAAGCTGGGCGGATCTTCACGCTCCAGCACGGCACGACGCCGCAGACGGAAGTCGATGACCGCCTCAAGGTGGTCCGAGGCGTGGACGGAGCGCGCGTAGGTGAACAGGGCCCGCATATACGGCTCCACTTGGAGCAGCCCTGGAATGTGCACCACCTGCAGACTTCGCATCCCACGGGAGTGCCACTCCAGAGCAGCGAGGTCCAGCGAAGTCGAGGCGAGGGTGCCGCGGCACTCCTCCCACCAGCCTCGCCCACGCGCCGTCGCCATCGCGGCCAGTGCGTCGACCAACGCGTCATCCCCGCAGCGGTATTGGTCGGCGAGCGTGCGCAGCCGCTCCTCGCTGACGCCGAGACGGCCGACCTCCATATGGCTCATCTGCATGGGGCTCACGCCCAGGCGCCTGGCCGCCTCTCGTGCGGTCATGCCGGCCCGCTCCCGCATTTTCCGCAGCTCGGCGCCCAGCCGCTCCTGACGGGCGGTGGGGTTACTCCTTGGCGGCATGGGCCTACTCCCTGCTACTCAGCGGCTGCGGCGCCACCATGCCACGGCTCGCACCGTTTGGGCGAACTTGGCGTACTAGGTTGCGCCGGTACTACGTAGCACCCTACGTTGAGTATTGCGACGCTCACCGAGCGAAACGTCCGGTCGACCGGAGCTCGCACACCCCACCGCGCCACAGGAGGCCCACATGCCCCTCGTCACCCCTGCCGTCGCGCCCTTCGAATACTGCCTCCACGTGCCGCACGACCCCCGTGCCGTCCGCGTAGCCCGGGCCTCCCTCCGTACCGCCCTCACCGCGCATGAGCTGCCTGAACTGATCGAGCGAGCGGAGCTGCTGGCCAGCGAAATGGTCACCAACGCGATCGTGCACGCCGAAGGGGAGGCCGACCTGCGGGTGAAGTGGTACGCCGAGAGGTTGCGCATGACGGTCTGGGACACCAGCGCGGCGCCTCCCAACCGGCGGGAGATCCACGTGGACAGCGAATGCGGGCGGGGGCTGCAGCTGCTGGGACTGCTCGCCGACAGCTGGAATTACTTCCCGCTCACCGGCGAGCTGTGGGGTCCGGCGTCCAAGGTGGTCTGGTGCGAGATCAGCCGGACGCCGCCCCCAGGCTGGGGCTGAGCGGGGCCCGGCGCCGTCAGGGGACGGCGACGGCCACGCGGCGGAACTCGACGGACTCGATGGTGACGCCGGGTGCCGTCCAGCCGACGGCGGGCGGGGTGGCCGCGTGGGCCTGCTCCTCAGTCTCGAAGACGGTCATCGAGAAGCCACGGCCGTCGACGGGTTCCAGCCAGTACCCGGTGAGGAAGCCGGGCGCCGAGCGGATTCTCGGCAGGATGTCGTCCATCAGCGCGGCGGCGGCAGCGGGGGCCTGGGCTGGGTCGATGGTCAAGGTCACGAGGGCTGCGTACATGGGGTGCTCCCTGCTGGCTGTGGATGGTTCAGACAGCAGGTCAGACGTCGCGACCGGGCAAAACTCATCGGTCTGCCCGGCCACCTAGCGCCTGGCGAGGACATGGTAGTCGCGCAGCGTGATGTTCTCGGCGGTCTTGCGGGCGATCTTGGTCGCCATGTTCTTACCCGGCAGGTAGGGGATGAGCCTGTAGTAGCCGTTGAGCAGCGCGGCGAGGGTGCGGTTACGGGGGACCATGAGCTTGGCGACGCCGTCGCCCATCTTCTGGCAGCCCGTCGCGTACTCGCGCATCTCCTCCTCGTAGCGGGCGTACGCGACGCGGTGGTCGCCGTGCGCGGCGGCCAGTTCCCCGGCGAGGACGTAGGCGCCGACCAGGGCGAGGCCCGAGCCCATGCCGGAGAGGGAGGAGGGGCAGTACGCGGCGTCGCCGATCAGGGCGGTCCGGCCGCGGGTCCAGCTGTCCATGTGGACCTGGCCGACGGCGCTCGCGTAGTCGGCGCGGGCCGCGGCCGGGTCGTCGAGCTGATCGCCCCGGTTGACCAGCAGGTCGGCGCTGTCCTCCAGGGCCCCCAGCTCCCCGGTGAGGGCGAGGGCTTCGTCGGTCAGCGCGATGGCCCGCGCCCGGTCGCCCCGTCCGCCCGCGAGGCCGGCCAGCACGTCCAGGGCCAGCGCGGTGCCCCAGCGGTCGCCGAGCGCGCGGAACCCCTCCACCGCTGTGGCCATGGCGCGCTCGGCCGCCTCGGTGTCTCCCTCGCCGAGCGCCCCGAACCCCGTCACGTACCAGGCGACTGCCCGTGCCCACGGCTCGGGGCAGTCCCGCTGGGACGACACGAGCGCGAACGCGCCCCCCGGATCGGTCTCGCTCGCGTTCCGCATCAGCCACAGGAGCAGGGCGGCCGGATACCGGCCCGCCCGGTCCCCCGGCCAGGAGGCGGCCAGCGCCTTCTCGGCCGTCGCGCGGTGCCGCCGCCAGACCGGTCGTCCGGCGCTGCCGGACGCCGCGAGCAGCACGCAGACCGCGTACTCCTCGCCGAACCCCTCCGAAGGCGTGTCGCCGACCGCGTCGAGCAGCGCGATCGCGTACGGGGCGACCGGGGCGGAGGCGCCGCGGATCCACAGATAGGTCGAGGCGGAGGCGAGCAGTTCCAGGCCCGTCGGGACATCCGGGGTCTCGACCGCCCAGCACAGGGCCGCCAGCAGATTGTCGTGTTCGGCCGCGAGGATCCGCAGCCGGTCCCGTTGTCCGGCCCGCCTCAGGTGCGGGTCGGCGGTCCGCGCCAGCTCCAGGAAGTGCCGGGCGTGGGCGCGCCGTGCCGACTCGCGTTCGCCCGCCTCATCAAGCCGCTCGGAGCCGTAGGCGCGGATGGTCTCCAGCATCCGGTAGCGCCCGCCGCCCGCGGCGTCCAGGAGCGACTTGTCGGCCAGCGACTCCAGCGTTTCGCCGTCCGTGCCGCACACTCGCAGCGCGGCCTCGGCCGTCGCGCCGTCGGCGAACACCGCGAAGCGACGTGCGGCCCGCTGCTCGGGCTCCGACAGCAGGTCCCAGCTCCAGGCGACCACCGAGCGCAGCGTCCGGCGCCGCTCGTCGGCCGTACGGCTGCCACGGGCCGCGACCCCGAGCCGGTCGTCCAGCCGGCCCGCGAGGTCGTCGATGTCGAGTGTGCGCAGCCGTGCCGCCGCGAGTTCGATGGCCAGCGGCAGATCGTCGAGGGCGGCGCAGACGCGCCGTATGAGTCGGGGGTCGGCGGTGAAGCCGCGCCGTACGGCGCCGGCCCGGTCGGTGAGCGTATCGCCGCCTCGTCGGCCAGCGGCCGCACCTGCCGGACGTGCTCGCCGATGACGCCGAGCGGCTCGCGGCTCGTCGCCAGGACGCGCAGCCGCGGGCAGGCCGCGAGCAGCCGCGCCGCCAGGACGGCGGTCTCCTCGACGACGTGCTCGCAGTTGTCGAGGACGAGCAGCAGCATCCGGTCCGACAGCGCGGTGATCAGCCGCTCGACCGGCGTCCGGGGGCCGCTCCCCAGCTGGAGCCCGTTCTCGCGCAGGCCGAGCGCGCCCAGCAGCGCCTGTGGCAGCCCCGAGCCGTCGCGCAGCGGAGCCAGCGCCACGAAGCACACCTCGTCGGCCGCGACCCCGGCGACCTCCACCGACAGCCGGGTCTTGCCGACCCCGCCGGGACCGATCAGCGTGACCAGCCGGGCCACCCGCAACAGCTCGGCGACCTCGGTCACCTCCTCGGCCCGGCCCACGAAGGACGTCAGCTGGGCGGGTGGCGCGACGGGCGACGGCGACGGAGCGGCGCTCAGCAGTTCCCGGTGCAGTGCGGCGAGTTCGGCGGAGGGATCTGCGCCCAGCTCCTCGGCCAGGTGTCTCCGGGTCTCCTCGAACACCATCAGCGCCTCGGCCTGCCCGCCCCCGGCGAACAGGGCACGTATCAGCAGCCCGGCCGGCCGTTCCCTGAGCGGATGGCGGCCGACCAGCTCGCGCAACTCCGGTACGGCCGCGCCATGTTCGCCGAGTCGCAGTTCGCCCTCGATCCGGTCCTCGAGCGCCCTGAGCTTGAGCTCCTCCAGCCGCACGGCGGCGGCCCGGGCCGTCTCGCTCTCGGCGACCTCGGCCAACGCGGGCCCCCGCCACAGCCCCAGCGCCTCACGCAGCAGCGCGACCGCCCGCCCGGGGTCACAGCGCCCGGCGTCGCCGTCGCCCAGCGCGGCCCGGCCCTCCCGGGCCAGCCGCTCGAACCGGCAGGCGTCCACGTCCTCGGGCGCCACCACGATCCGATAGCCCGCTCCGGCCCGCTCGATCGCGGCCGCCGGGCCCAGCGCCGTACGCAGCCTGGACACCTGGGACTGCAGCGCATGCGCCGACAGCCCGCCGCCCGGGTCGAGTTCCCCGGCCAGCCGGTCGGACGACACGACCTCACCGGGACGGGCCAGCAGCAGCGCCAGCAGCGCCCGGCGGGCCGGCCCGCCCAGCGGAACCTCGGCCCCGTCGTCGCGCCACGCCCGGGTCTCGCCGAGGATTCCGAACCGCATGCCGGTGATTATGCACACGCCAAAGCGGCCCGGTGACCGACGGATCGGTCACCGGGCCGCTCGATGTCCGGCGAGGCCGTGGCGAGGCCGTGGCGAGGCCGGAGGTTACTCCGACCGCTTGGGCTTGGGCCGCCACACCACCAGCGCGCTGGTCTGCCGGACCTGGTCGTAGGGGACCAGGTCGCGGCGGTAGGAGGCGTGGACCGCGGCCTCGCGCTGCTGCATCGCCGCGGCCGCGCCCTCGACCGCGGACTGGAGTTCGGCGACGCGCTCCTGGAGGGCGGCGACCTGGTTCTCCAGTTCGATGATGCGCTTGATGCCGGCGAGGTTGATGCCCTCGTCCTGGGAGAGCTGCTGCACCTGGCGGAGCAGCTGGATGTCGCGGGCCGAGTAGCGGCGGCCCCGGCCGGCCGTGCGGTCGGGGGAGACCAGGCCCAGACGGTCGTACTGGCGCAGGGTCTGCGGGTGCAGCCCGGAGAGCTGGGCGGCCACCGAGATGACGTACACCGGCGACTCGTCGGTCAGCTCGTACGGGTTGCGGCTCCTCGCCCCGCCCGTACCACTCCTGCCTCCGGGGCCTACGGGGATTCCTCGGCCAGACGTCTCCATCGGGTCACGCTCCCTTCGCGGACTGGAACAGCTCCGCCCGCGGGTCCTCCCCCGCGGTCGCCTCTCGGTACGACTCCAGCGCCTCGCGCGCCTCGTCGCTGAGGTCCTTGGGGACGGTGACCTCGACGGTGACCAGGAGGTCGCCGCGGGTGCCGTCCTTGCGCACCGCGCCCTTGCCGCGGGCGCGCATCGTGCGGCCGTTGGGCGTGCCGGCCGGCAGTTTGAGGGTGACCGGGGGGCCGCCGAGCGTGGGGACCTTGATCTCGCCGCCGAGCGCCGCCTCCGGGAGGGTGACGGGCACGGTGACGGTGAGGTTGTCGTCCTTGCGGCCGAAGACCGGGTGGGGGTCCACATGGACCACCACGTACAGGTCGCCGGCGGGGCCGCCGGTCTCGCCCGGGGCGCCCTTGCCGCGCAGCCGGATCCGCTGGCCGTCGCTGACGCCCGCGGGGATCCGGACCTGCATGGTGCGGGCGCTGCGGGCGCGCCCGCTGCCCTTGCAGGTGTCGCAGGGGTTCTGCGCGATCAGGCCGCGGCCGCGGCAGTCCACGCACGGGTCGGTGAGCGAGAAGCCGCCCCCGCCGCCGCGGCTGACCTGGCCGGTGCCGACGCAGGTCGGGCACACGCGGGGGGTGCCGTTCTTGTCGCCGGTGCCCGAACACGCCTTGCACGGGGCCTGGCTGGACATCCGCAGCGGGACCGTGGCCCCCTCCACCGCCTCGGTGAAGCTGAGCGTCACCTCGGACTCGATGTCCTGGCCTCGGCGCGGCTGGGCACGGGTGCCGGCGCCGCGGTTGAAGAGTCCGCCGAAGACGTCCCCGAGGCCGCCGCCGAAGCCGCCGGCACCGGCGCCGCCCCCGCCCTGGGCGCCGCCGAAGAGGTCGCCGAGGTCGAAGTTGAAGTTGCCGGGGCCGCCCGCGCCCGGCCCCGGGCGGAATCCGCCGTTGCCGAACAGGGCGCGGGCCTCGTCGTACTCCTTGCGCCGCTTGGGGTCGCCGAGGACGTCGTTCGCCTCGGAGATCTCCTTGAAGCGCTCCTCGGCCTTGGCGTCGCCCTTGTTGGCGTCCGGGTGGAACTCGCGGGCGAGCTTCCGGTACGCCTTCTTGATCTCCGCCTCGGTGGCGTCCTTGGGGACGCCGAGGACCTTGTAGTAGTCCTTCTCGACGAAGTCCTTGGTGCTCATCCTCGACGTCCCTCCTCTCCTGCCATCGCTGTCACGTCAGCCACGTCAGCTGTCACGTAAGCCACGTCAGCTGTCACGTCAGCCCTCGTCCGGGCCACCGCTCTCCTCGTCCGGCGTCTCGTCCCCCTTGGGCTGGGCGCCCGGCTGGGGCTCGGCGACCGCGACCCGCGCCGGGCGGATCGTACGCTCGCCGATTCGATACCCCGGCTGCAGAATCTGCACGCACGTGGTTTCGGTGACGTCCGGCGCGTACGAGTGCATCAGCGCCTCGTGCACCAGCGGGTCGAAGGGCTCGCCCTCTGTGCCGAACTGCTGCAGCCCCATCTTCTGCGCGACCGTCTCCAGCGATTCGGCGACGGACTTGAAGCCGCCGACGAGCTCGCCGTGGTCACGGGCGCGGCCGATGTCGTCGAGCACGGGCAGCAGCTCGGTCAGGAGGTTCGCCACGGCGATCTCCTTGACCGTGACCCGGTCCCGCTCGACCCGGCGTCGATAGTTCTGGTACTCCGCCTGGAGCCGCTGGAGGTCGGCCGTCCGCTCGCCCAGCGCCGTACGGACCTGGTCCAGCTGGGCCTGGATGGCCACCTGCTCGAGGTCCCCTGCCGGGGCTGCCGGGCCCGCCTTGTCGGCGGACCCGGCGGCACCCTTGGCCGCATCGTCAGGGGTCTGTGCGGCCTCGGAGGGGACGTCGGGCTGCTCCTCGAAGCCCGGGGTCTCCTCCGTCACGCGGCACCACCCTGGCCCTTGTTGTCAGCCTTCTCGTCGTCCACGATCTCGGCGTCCACGACGTCGTCGTCGGCCTTGGCCTGGCCGCCGTCGGCCGCGCCCGCGGCACCCGCCGCGCCCGCGCCGTCCGCCTGGGCGTTGGCGTAAAGCGCCTGGCCCAGCTTCTGGCTGACGGCCGCGACCTTCTCGGTGGCGGTGCGGATCTCGGCGGTGTCGTCGCCCTTGAGCTTTTCCTTCAGCTCGCCGAGCGCGGTCTCGACCTCGGTCTTGACGTCGCCGGGGACCTTGTCCTCGTTGTCCTTGAGGAACTTCTCGGTCTGGTAGACCAGCTGCTCGGCCTGGTTGCGGGTCTCGGCGGCCTCGCGGCGCTTGTGGTCCTCCTCCGCGTACTGGTCGGCCTCGCGCATCATGCGGTCGATGTCGTCCTTCGGCAGCGCGGAGCCGCCGGTGACGGTCATCTTCTGCTCCTTGCCGGTGCCGAGGTCCTTGGCGCCGACGTGCATGATCCCGTTGGCGTCGATGTCGAAGGTGACCTCGATCTGCGGCACACCGCGCGGGGCCGGCGGCAGGCCGGTCAGCTCGAACATGCCGAGCTTCTTGTTGTACGCCGCGATCTCGCGCTCGCCCTGGTAGACCTGGATCTGCACGGACGGCTGGTTGTCCTCGGCCGTGGTGAAGATCTCCGAGCGCTTGGTCGGAATGGTCGTGTTGCGCTCGATCAGCTTGGTCATGATGCCGCCCTTGGTCTCGATACCCAGGGACAGCGGGGTGACGTCCAGCAGCAGGACGTCCTTGACCTCACCCTTGAGGACACCGGCCTGGAGCGAGGCGCCGATGGCGACGACCTCGTCCGGGTTGACGCCCTTGTTGGCTTCCTTGCCGCCGGTCAGCTCCTTGACGAGCTCGGCGACGGCGGGCATCCGGGTCGAGCCGCCGACCAGGACCACGTGGTCGATCTCGGAGAGGGCGATGCCCGCGTCCTTGATCACGTTGTGGAAGGGGACCTTGCAGCGATCGAGAAGGTCGCTGGTCAGCTGCTGGAACTGGGCGCGGGTGAGCTTCTCGTCCAGGTGCAGCGGGCCCTCGGCGGACGCCGTGATGTAGGGCAGGTTGATGGTGGTCTCGGTCGAGCTGGAGAGCTCGATCTTCGCCTTCTCAGCGGCCTCACGGAGGCGCTGCAGGGCCATCTTGTCCTTGGACAGGTCGACGCCGTGGCCGTTGTTGAACTGCTTGACCAGGTAGTCGACGACGCGCTGGTCCCAGTCGTCACCACCGAGGTGGTTGTCACCGTTGGTGGCCTTGACCTCGACCACGCCGTCGCCGATCTCCAGCAGCGAGACGTCGAAGGTGCCGCCGCCGAGGTCGAAGACCAGGATGGTCTGGTCGTCCTTCTCGAGCCCGTAGGCGAGGGCGGCGGCGGTAGGCTCGTTGACGATACGCAGGACGTTGAGGCCCGCGATCTCACCGGCCTCCTTGGTGGCCTGGCGCTCGGCGTCGTTGAAGTACGCCGGGACGGTGATGACCGCGTCCGCGACCTTCTCGCCCAGGTAGGCCTCGGCGTCCCGCTTGAGCTTCTGCAGAATGAAGGCGCTCATCTGCTGCGGGTTGAAGTTCTTGCCGTCGAGGTTGATGTGCCAGTCGGTGCCCATGTGGCGCTTGACCGACCGGATGGTCCGGTCCACGTTGGTCACGGCCTGGCGCTTGGCGACCTCACCGACCAGGACCTCGCCGTTCTTGGCGAAGGCGACGACGGACGGCGTGGTCCTGGCGCCCTCGGCGTTGGTGATGACGGTGGGCTCACCGCCTTCGAGCACACTGACGACGGAGTTCGTCGTACCCAGGTCGATGCCGACCGCACGAGCCATTTCGCAATCCTCCAGCTACACAGCATTGAGTGGAACAGGCTCAAGAGTGCATGATCAACTTCCGCCTGTCAACAGACCTGAGTCGGGCGGGCTCAACTTTTATATGGCGCTTATGGACAGGACACGGACAAGAGTGAAGCTCAAGAGAGGGAGAGGCGAGGACATGACCCGGGCAGCCACAGCCAAGCGACACAGATCACCGGCCGGTCGACTACATAGGCCGCCGCTTCCCCGGGTAATCTCGGTCAAGACCCGATAAGTTACTGCTTAGTAATTCCGCTCTCGCAGGTTCGAGGAGCCCCCATGCAACTCGCCGCGATCATCGTGTCGCTGGTTCTCACCGCGGTCGGCGTTGCCCTGCTCGGCCGCGCCATCGCGCAGTTCGTGCGCTTCTTCAAACTCGGCGCGCCGGTGCCCGCGGGCGCCCGGACCGACAACCCCTATCAGCGCAGCGTGACGCTGGTGAAGGAATTCCTGGCGCACACCCGGATGAACAAGTGGGGCATCGTCGGCATCGCCCACTGGTTCGTCGCGATCGGCTTCCTGACCCTGCCGCCGACCATCATCAACGCCTACGGCCAGCTCTTCCAGGCGGACTGGACGCTGCCGATCCTCGGCGGCTTCCTCCCGTACGAGCTGTACATCGAGTTCATCGGCACGATGACCACGCTCGGCATCGCGACCCTGATCGTGATCCGGCTGCTCAACCTGCCCAGCCGGGCCGGCCGCAAGTCGCGGTTCGCCGGCTCCACGGCCTGGCAGGCGTACTTCGTCGAGTACGTCATCCTCATCATCGGCCTGGCGATCATGGCGCTGCGCGGCACGGAAGGCGCACTGCACCACGTCGACTCCTACGAGCCGGAGTACTTCGCCTCGTATCCGCTGGTGCTGCTCTTCAAGAGCCTCAGCGTCGGCACGGTGCAGAACCTGACCTACCTGTTCGCAATGATCAAGCTCGGCACCACGATGGTCTGGATGATCACGGTCTCCACGAACATCGACATGAGCGTCGCCTGGCACCGCTTCCTCGCGTTCCCCAACATCTGGTTCAAGCGCGAGTCGAGCGGGGACGTGGCGCTTGGCGCGCTGCAGCCGATGACCTCGGGCGGCAAGCCGATCGACTTCGAGGACCCGGGTGAGGACGACCAGTTCGGCGTCTCGCAGATCGAGCACTTCTCCTGGAAGGGCCTGCTCGACTTCTCCACCTGCACCGAGTGCGGCCGCTGCCAGTCACAGTGCCCCGCCTGGAACACCGGCAAGCCGCTCTCGCCCAAGCTGCTGATCATGTCGCTGCGCGACCACTCGCACGCCAAGGCGCCGTATCTGCTCGCGGGCGGCGGCAAGAATGCCGAGGGGGAGGAGAAGGCGTCCGAGGAACAGCTGGCCTCCGTGCCCGCCGCTGCCTTGGCCGAGGCCGAGCGGCCGATGATCGGCACGCTGGCGGAGAGCGGCGTCATCGACCCGGATGTGCTGTGGTCCTGCACCACCTGCGGCGCCTGCGTCGAGCAGTGCCCGGTCGACATCGAGCACGTCGACCACATCGTGGACATGCGCCGCTACCAGGTGATGATCGAGTCCTCGTTCCCGTCGGAGGCGGGCACGATGCTCAAGAACCTGGAGAAGAAGGGCAACCCCTGGGGGCTCGCGAAGAAGCAGCGGCTGGCATGGACCAAGGAAGTCGAATTCGAGGTCCCGGTCGTCGGCAAGGACATCGAGGACCTGTCCGAGGTCGACTACCTGTACTGGGTCGGCTGCGCGGGCGCCCTGGAGGACCGCGCGAAGAAGACCACCAAGGCCTTCGCGGAGCTGCTGCACATCGCGGGCGTCAAGTTCGCGATCATGGGCGGCGACGAGGCGTGCACCGGCGACTCCGCCCGCCGCCTCGGCAACGAATTCCTCTTCCAGCAGCTCGGCCAGCAGAACGTCGAGATGCTGAACATGGCATTCGGCGAAGATGCCGAGGACGGTGTCGTCGTCGAGAAGTCCAAGAAGAAGATCGTCGCGACCTGCCCGCACTGCTTCAACACCATCGCGAACGAGTATCCGCAGCTCGGCGGCCACTACGAGGTCATCCACCACACCCAGCTGCTGCAGCACCTCATCGACGAGGGCAAGCTGATCCCGGTCACCCCGGTCGAAGGGCTCATCACCTACCACGACCCCTGCTACCTGGGCCGGCACAACAAGGTCTACACCCCGCCGCGCGAGATCATCGCCAAGGTGCCGGGGCTGCGCAACGAGGAAATGCACCGCCACAAGGAGCGCGGCTTCTGCTGTGGTGCGGGTGGCGCCCGAATGTGGATGGAAGAGCGCATCGGCAAGCGCATCAACGACGAGCGCGTGGACGAGGCGCTGTCCCTCAACCCGGACATCGTCTCCACCGCCTGCCCGTTCTGCCTCGTCATGCTGACCGACTCCGTCAACGGCAAGAAGAATGACGGAAAGGCGAAGGAGTCGCTGCAGGTCGTGGACGTCGCGCAGCTGCTGCTCGACTCCGTCAGGACACCCGCGGAGCCGGAGGACGACGGCGAGACGGCGGAGGAACCGGAGCCGCAGCCGGTGAAGTAGCAGACATCTCCGATCCGAACGTGCCGATGGGCTTGTGCCGACGGGCTTGATCCGACTGACCGGATCAAGCCCGTCGGGCGTTGGGGCCACGCTGCCGCGTTGCTGCCGCGTTGGGGCGGCCACGCTGCCGTGTTGGGGCCACGCTGCCGCGTGAGGGCCACGCTGCCTTCACGCTGTCGGGCAGAGCCTTCACGCTGTCGGGCAGACCGCCCTACCCCCGCCGCTTACCGCGCTCCGGCAGCGTCTGCTCCGTCCAGATGACCTTGCCCTCCGCCGTATATCTCGTCCCCCACCGGTCGGCGAAGCGCGAGACGAGGAACAGCCCGCGCCCGCCCTCGTCCTCCGTCGCCGCGTACCGCAGATGCGGCGAGGTACTGCTGGTGTCGGACACCTCGCAGATCAGGCTGCGGTCGCACAGCAGCCGCACCCGGATCGGCCCGGTCGCGTACCGGATCGCGTTGGTGATCAGCTCGCTGAGGATGAGCTCGGTGGTGAACGCGACGTCGCCCAGGTCCCACTCGGCCAGCCGCGCCGCCACGGCGGCGCGCACCGCGGAGACCAGGGCCGGTTCGGACGGCACCTCCCAGTCCGCGATCCGCTCCGGCTCCAGCACCCGCGTACAGGCGACGATCAGCGCGATGTCGTCGCCGGGGGTGTCGGGCAGCATCTCGGCGAGGACCGCCGTACAAGTCTCCTCCGGCGTCCGCCCGGCGTGGGAGAGGGAGGCGCGCAGCAGCTCCAGGCCCTCCTCGATGTCCCGGTCGCGCTTCTCGACCAGGCCATCGGTGTAGAGCACCAGATGGCTGCCCTCGGGCAGCTGCAGCTCCACCGTCTCGAAGGGCAGGGTGCCCAGGCCCAGCGGCGGCCCGGCGGGCACCTCGGAGAACTCCACCGAGCCGTCGGGGGCGACCACCGCGGGCGGCGGATGCCCGGCGCGGGCCATCGTGCAGCGCCGGGACACCGGGTCGTAGATCGCGTAGAGACACGTGGCGCCGATGATCACACCGCCGCCCTCCAGGCTCTCCGAGGTCTCGTCCTGGTCGATCCGGGCGATCAGATCGTCCAGATGGGAAAGGATCTCGTCGGGCGGCAGATCGAGGGTGGAGAAGTTGTGCACGGCAGTACGCAGCCGCCCCATCGTGGCCGCGGCATGCAGCCCATGCCCGACCACATCGCCCACCACCAGCGCCACCCGAGCCCCCGGCAGCGGAATCACATCGAACCAGTCGCCACCCACCCCCGACTCCGCCGGCAGATAGCGATACGCCACATCCAGCGCGCTCTGCTCGGGCAGCACCTGCGGCAGCAGGCTGCGCTGCAGCGTCACGGCCATGGTGTGCTCGCGCGTGTAACGCCGCGCGTTGTCGATGGACACCGCGGCCCGGGCGACCAGCTCCTCCGCGAGGGAGACGTCGTCCTCCTCGAAGGGCTCGGGCTTCTCCGAGCGCATGAACGTGGCGATGCCCAGGATCACGCCCCGGGCCCGCAGCGGGACCGCGATCATGGAGTGGATGCCGCGGTCGACGATCGCCCGCGCCCGCTCCGGATCGTGCTCATGCCACCCGGCGAAGTCGGGAAGCACGGCCTCCACCGTCGTCTCACCGCTCGCGTAGCCCTTGGCCTGGGGCGTGGCCGGCCCGTAACGGATCATCCCGCCCAGCGGATAGAGCGGTACGTCCTCGCGGATGCCGCTGAGGGCGGTGCGGCGCAGCGAGGTGCGCGCCGTGGTGCCGCTGCCCGTCGCCGCGCCCGTCGGCTCCTCGCCGCGCAGCACCGGGTCCACCAGGTCCACCGCCACATAGTCGGTGAACCGTTCCGCCGCGTACTCGGTCAGCTCCTGGGCGGTACGCACCACATCCAGCGTCGTGCCGATCCGCAGGCCCGCGTCGTACAGCAGCTTCAGCCGCTTGCGCGCCAGATCGACCTTGCCGGACAGCGCGCGCAGCTCGGTGGTGTCCCGGAGGGTCGCGACGCTGCCGGGCGGACCGCCGTTGCGGTCGGTCGGCCGGTGGCTGACCGTCAGCAGCCGCTCCCCCGCCTTGTGCACCTCGTCGGTGGCGGCGCGGCCCGACACCAGCAGCTCGGCCGTGCTCTCGTCGAAGCCGAGGTCGGCGACGGGGCGCCCCTCGGCGTCCGGCGGCAGGTCGAACAGCCGGCGCGCCTCGTCGTTGGCCAGCATCAGCCGCCGCTCGCCGTCGACGATCAGCACGCCCTCCCGTACGGCGTGCAGCACCGCGTCATGGTGCTCGTACATCCGGGTCATCTCGCCCGGGTCCAGGCCGTGGGTCTGCCGCCGCAACCGCCCGCTGACCAGCGCCGTACCACCCATGGCCAGGGTGAGGGCGGCGGCGACCCCGCCGAGGAGGATCGGCAGCTGCCGGTCGACCGCGCCGCTCACCTTCTTCACGGTGATCCCGGCGGCGACCAGCCCGACGACCTTGCCCCGGCTGTCGGTCACGGGCACCACGGCCCGTACGGAGGGGCCGAGGACGCCCGTGGACGTCTCCATGACGGTGTCACCCTCCGCGGCGTCACGGTAGCTCCCGAGGAAGTGCCGACCGATCTCCTTCGCTTTGGGGTGGGTATAGCGGATCCCGTCCGTCGTCAGGACGACGATGAAGTCGACACCGGCCCTGTTGCGGGCGCGCTCGGTGCGCGGCTGGAGGATCGCGGTCGGGTCGGGGGAGCGCAGCGCCTCGACCATGCCCGGGGCGCTGGCGAATGCCTCGGCGACGGCCAGCGAGCGGCGGCGGGCCTCCAGGTCGGTGTCGTGCCGGGACTGCAGCACGAGGGCCGCCGCGGCGGCCCTCGTGCTGCAGTC
>NZ_MUNE01000260.1 GCF_002154605.1 Streptomyces milbemycinicus
TGGAGGTGTCCTGCCCCGCCCAGCTCCCGCCGGATCTGCCGGTGTTCACCGGCCGCAGAACGGAAATGGCGGAGGTGCTGGCCCGGCTGCCGGGGGCGGGGCAGGACACCTCCACGGTGCTGATCAGCGCCATCGGCGGGATGGCCGGGATCGGCAAGACCACCCTGGCCGTGCACTGGGCCCATCAGGTCGCCGGCCGCTTCCCCGACGGGCAGCTCTACGTCAACCTGCGCGGATTCGACCCGACGGGGCCCGCCATGACCCCCGGGGAGGCCGTACGCGGCTTTCTCGACGCCCTGGGTGTGCCGCCGCAGCACATCCCGAACGGCCTGGATGCCCAGGCCGCGCTCTACCGCAGCCTGCTGGCCGGCCGCCGGGTCCTGGTGCTGCTGGACAACGCCGCCGGCACGGATCAGGTGCGGCCGCTGCTGCCCGGCTCGCCCGGCTGCCTCACGATCGTCACCAGCCGCAACCAGATGCACGGGCTGCTGGCGGCGTACGGCGCCCATGCGCTGAGCCTGCGGCCGCTCGATGTGGACGAGGCCCGGGAGTTCCTGGCCCGCCGGCTCGGGGACGACCGGGTGTCGGATGCCCCGGGAGCCGTCGCGGAGATCGCCGAACGGTGCGCCGGGCTGCCGCTGGCCCTGGCCTGCGTCGCCGCCCGCGCGGCGCTGAGTCCCGACGTTCCGCTGTCGGTCGTGGCCGACGAGCTGCGGGAGACCCGGGAAAGCCTCGAGGGGTTCGCGGGCGGTGAGGTGTCCACCGATGTCGGCGCGGTGTTCTCCTGGTCCTGCCGCGCCATCTCCCCCGCCGCCGCCCGGCTGTTCCGGGTGCTCGGCCTGCAGGCCGGACCGGACATCTCCGCCGCGGCGGCGGCCAGTCTGGTCGGCCTTCCGCTGCGCGAGACATGGCCGTTGCTGGCCGAGCTCACCCAGGTGCAGCTGATCGGCGAGCACGCTCCCGGCCGGTACGTGCTGCACGACCTGCTGCGCGCCTACTCCCGGGAGCTGGCGCGGGCCCAGGACTCGCAGGACGAGCGGCGGGCGGCTGTCCACCGGCTGCTCGACCACTATGCGCACGCCGCCCACGCCGCGGATCTGCTGCTCGCCCCGCACCTGGACCCGGTCCCTCCCGCGCCGCCGCGGCCCGGGGTGACCCTCGAGTCCTTCTCCTCCGCCGAGCGGGCACTGGACTGGCTCACCGCCGAGTACCCGGCGCTGCTGCTGGCGGTGGACGTCGCGGTGCGAGGCGGATTCGACATCCACGCCTGCCAGTCGGCCTGGGCCCTGGAGGCCTTCTTCGACCGCCGGGGCCACTGGCACGACTGGGCCACGGTCCAGCGCACCGCCCTGGGAGCCGCTCTGCGGACGGGCCTGCCAGCCATGGAGGCCCGCGCCCTGCGGGCCCTCGCCCGCGTCGAGGGCCGCCTCGGCCGGCATGACGAGACCCGTACGCATCTCGAACGCGCCCTGCACCTCTTCACGGAGCTCGGCGACGACGTCGGGCGGGGCAACACCCACCGCAGTCTCGGCTGGACCGCCGAGCAACTGGGCGATCTCCGCGGGGCCCTGCGCCACAACCAGCAGGCGCTGGAGCTGCTGCGGTCGGCCGAGGACCGGCCCGCGTGGGCGAGCGTCCTGGCCTCGGTGGCCTGGTACCACGCCCTGCTCGGCGAGTACGACCTCGCCTTCAGCCACTGCCGCACGGCGCTGCCGGTGCTACGGGAGTACGGCGACCGCTACGGCGAGGCCGCGGCCTGGCACAGCATCGGCTACATCCATCAGCAGGTCGGCCGCCATACGCGCGCCCTCGGCGCGTACGGCGACGCCCTCGAGCTGTACCAGGAGCTGGGCGTGCCCTATATGGAGGCCCAGACGCTGACCGACCTCGGGGACGTGCACAGCGCGCTGGGCGACTCCGAGTCCGCCCGAGCCGCCTGGCGGGAGGCATTGACGCTGCTCAACGGGCTGGAACACCCCGACGCCGGGAAGGTGAGCGCGCGCCTGGCCCCGGGCGGCGAGGCGCACCGGGGGTGACCCGGCGGATCACCGGCCGAGGCGCTGTCGCCCGCTGTCGCCCGCTGCCGCCCCTCGGCCGGGCCTGCGCCGGGGGCCCGTACGACTGCGCCCGTTTTACGGGCAGCCCTGTACTATTTGCCGCCGTATCCACGCGCTGAGGGTATGTGAGGAGCGAGGGTGTCGCGGGAATCTGTACGGTTCGCGGTGCTGGGGCCCATACGGGCCTGGCGGGCCGGGGCAGAGCTGGACCTGGGGCGCCCCCAACAGCGCGTATTGCTGGGCCTGTTGCTCGCGCGGGCGGGGCGGCCCGTCGGGCTGAGCGAGATCGTGGACGCCCTGTGGGGCGAGGATCCGCCCGGCAGCGCCGTCAACGTCGTCCGCCGGCACATCGGAATCCTGCGCCGCACCCTGGAACCCGGGCTGCCCCTGAGGGCGCCCGGTCACTGGCTGCTGCGCGAGGCGGCCGGCTACCGGATCGCCGTCGACGCGGACTCGCTGGATCTCCTCCGCTTCCGTCAGCTGCGCGAGCAGGCCGACGAGGCCGCCGACCGGTCCCCCGGGCGGGCCGTGACGCTGCTCACCGAGGCGCTGGCGCTCTGGAAGGGGCCGGCCGGCGCCGATGTGTCCGTCGAGATACGGGCGCGCGCCTTGCTCGACGTACTCGACCGGGAACACCTCGCGGCCGTGAAGGAGCTGGCGGACGCGGCGCTGCGCGCCGGGATGACGGCCCCGGTCCTGGACGAGCTCCGGAAGGCCACCCTGGCCAACCCGCTGGACGAACCCCTGCTGGCCAGGCTGGTGCTCGCCCTGGCGGCCACCGGCCAGCGGGCCGAGGCGCTGGAGACCCACCGCGCCGCCGTCGCCCGGCTCGCGGACGAACTGGGTCTGACCCCGGGGCGGGAGCTGTCCGACGCCCATGCGGCGGTGCTGCGCGAGTCCGGTCCGGCCGCGCGCCCCGCCGCGGCCTCTGCCGCGGCCTCTGCCGCGGGCTCCGGGGCCGCGCTCGGCGGGGAGCCGGCGGACGGCGGGCTGCTGTCGGCGATCCCGCTGCCGGGTGTCGGGTACTCCGAACCGCGGCCCGCCCAACTGCCCCAGGACCTGCCGATTTTCTCCGGTCGGCGCGCCCAGTTGGCGAAGCTGTCCGCCCTGCTGCCGGAGGAGGGCCGGCCGCTCGACACGGCGGTGATCAGTGTGATCGAGGGGATGGCCGGAGTCGGCAAGACCACGCTGGCCGTGCACTGGGCCCACCAGGTGGCCGACCGCTTCCCGGACGGCCAGTTCTATGTCGACCTGCGCGGATTCGACCCCACCGGCACGGCCCTCGACCCCGGGGAGGCCGTCCGCGACTTTCTGTGCGCGCTCGGGGTGCCGCGGCACCGCGTGCCGCACGGTCTGGACGCCCAAACCGCGCTGTACCGGAGCCTGCTGGCCGGGCGGCGCTTCCTCGTTCTGCTGGACAACGCCCTGGACACCCAGCAGGTGCGGCCGCTGCTGCCCGGGGCGCCCGGCTGTCTGGTGATCGTCACCAGCCGGGACACGCTGACCGGGCTGGTCGCCGACCACGGCGCGCATCCGCTGAGCCTGTGCTGGTTCGACGCCGAAGAGGGGCGCGAGTTGCTGGCCGCGCGGCTCGGGGCCGCCCGGGTCGCGGCCGAGCCCCAGGCCGCGGCCGAGATCGTCGAGCTGTGCGCCGGACTGCCGCTGGCCCTGTCCTGCGTCGCCGCCCGGCTGGCCGCACACCCCGGCTTCCGGCTGTCCGCCTTGGCCGCCGAGCTGCGCGATGCCCACGACCGGCTGGACGCCATCGCCAGAGGGTCCGCCGAGGTCAGCACGGTCTTCTCCTGGTCGTATCGCGCGCTGTCGGCAGGCGCCGCCCGGCTCTTCCGGCTGCTCGCCGGCCACCCCGGCCCCGACCTCTCGGCGCCCGCCGTGGCCGAACTCGCCGGACTCGGCACTCAGGAAAGCGCTCGGCTGCTCGCCGAGCTCACCCGGGCCCACCTGGTCGCCGAGCTGAGCCCCGGCCGGTACTCCGTCCACGACCTGCTGCGCTCCTATGCCGCGGAGCTCGGCGACGATGGTCACTGAAGTGACACTTTTTTGTACTTACTGCGCTTGTACGGTCACTCACGAAGAGAACAAGGCCCTCATCCCGGCGACAAAAGCCGAGGTCGAGGGCCATTCGTCGGGTGCCGGTGGAGGCGCATGTGGGAATCGGCCGCACCGCGGAACCGCGGGAGGAGACCCCCGGAACCGTCGCCGGGTATGAGGGCGCGCGGTATTGGACGTCCGTCGGTCTGGACATCGCCGTCGTGGACGCCGCGCCGCGGATGTCCCTCGGCGACGGCCGGTCGGATCCGGCGACGGCCGTATCGGTCCTGTCCGACCAGTCGCCGGGCCGCGGCCCCCGTCTGGTCGCAAACGACCCGGGTGACTATCACTTCGTGGGGCTGCGGGGCGCGGGCGGTGGCTCCCTTCGGCACGGCGGGCCTGCTGGGCCTGCTGGGCCTGCTGGGCCTGCTGGGCCTGCTGGGCCTGCTGGGCCGAAGACGCTGCTGCGCCCGGGGGACATCCTCTTCTACGACGCCGAACTCCCCCACCTCCTGTTGATGCCCGCCGGTGCCCGGCTGAAGATCTTCCTGCTGCCGCGGCAGCTGCTCGGCGTCGGCAAACACGATCTGCGCCGGGTCACGGCAACCCCCGTCCGCGGCGCATCGCGGCTCGGCTCTCTCGTGTCGCCGTTCCTGTCCGAGCTGGCCGAGATGGTGACCTCCGCCGCCCCCGCGGTCGGCGAGACCGTCGCCCGCAATGCGCTGGCTCTCCTGGCCACCCTGGTCATGGAGCAACACGCCCCGCCGACCGCCGATATGGCGGATGCGCGCCGGGCGCTGCTGCTGAAGATCCAGCGCTTCATCACCCACCACCTCTCCGACCCCGACCTCTCGCCGGAGGCCATCGCCCGCGCCCACCACATCTCGGTGCGCTATCTGCACAAGCTCTTCCGGGACGAGGGCACCACGGTCGGACGCTGGATACGGGGCCGCCGGCTGGAGGAGTGCCAGCGCGAACTGGTCCTGGCCCGGGGGCGCCAGACCATCGCGGCGGTGGCCCGCCGCTGGGGGTTCATCAGCCCGACCCACTTCAGCCGGGTGTTCCGGGCCACGTACGGGATGTCCCCCCGCGAATGGCAGGGCGCCGCGAGCTGACCGGCGGCGCTCAGCTCGTCGGCGGGGCCCAGTGCGCGTCGGCGGTCGAGACGCGGTGCGTGACCAGCGCGGTGACCAGGAGCAGCAGCAGGGCCAGTCCGAGGGCTGCCGCGAGATGTGTGTGCAGCACCAGCAGGGCGCCGATCAGGGCCCCGAGGAACATCGCGAGTACGGACAGGATCCGCCGGCCCGGCCGGGGTGCCGCGCCGCCGGCCGGGGTGGAGTCGGCGGCGAGCCCGGTCAGGGTGAGAGTGAGGACGGTGGTGGTCATGTCGGGGACGCCGAGACGCCGGGCCACGGCGTTCTGCAGGCCCATGGCCAGGCCGAGTAGCACGATCAGGGCGTACTCGACCCCGGTGGTGACCCGGCCGTCGGCCGCGGCCGCGGTGGCCGCCGCCGCGCCGAACAGGACCGTCTGAACACCCGTGGCGACGGCCAGCAGCCGTCCGCGATGTGCCACCAGCCGGGTCGCGAGCCGGCCTCCCGCCAGGGCGCCGGTCAGGAACACGGCCAGCGAGACGAGGGACGCCGAGGCCGAGAGCCCCTGGGCACCGGTCAGGGCGAAGCCGAGGAAGACCACGTTGCCCGTCATGTTGGCGACGAAGACATGCCCGAGTCCCAGGTAGCTCACCGCGTCGACGATGCCGGTGACCAGCGTCAGGGTCAGCATCAGCGGCGGCAGCGGGCCGTGCCGGTCCGCGCGGGGCGGTACCAGGGTGCGGGCCGCGTCAGTCAACAGTGCGCGCATCGGCGGTCGTCCTCTCTTCGGTGGTCGAACGGTGCAGGACCAGACGGGTGAGCAGGCCGCTGGCCAGGCCGAGCGCGATCGTCGCCGAGGACAGCCACACCGGCCAGTCCAGGCCGATCGCGTGGTCGGCGGACCATCGGCCGGAGCCCGTGAAGGACACCGCCGCGCAGACGACGACCAGCACCAAGGGGTACTCGTAGCCGTCGTTCTGCACCCACAGTCCGTGCTGCCACTTGACGGTGATCGCCACGGTCATCACGCCGATGGCGACCATGGCCGCCATCGGCGTGAGCGCCCCGAGCGCCAGGAACAGGCCCGAACCGATCTGGCCGGCGCCCGCGGCGAGCGCGGTGAGGGAACCACCACGAAAGCCGTCGTGCCGGAACTCCTCGATTCCCCCTGCCAGACCGTGGCCGCCGAGGCGGAAGCTCACCTTCTGCACTCCGTGGCCGGCGATGAGCAGGCCCACCACCACCCGGAGGATCAGCAGTCCGGTGTCCATCGTGTTCGGTTCCTGTTCCTGGTCCTGGTCTTATGACCGGTGTCGGGGGTCGGGGTCAGCCGGCCGCGTGCGGGTTGATCATGGACTGTGCGTAGAAGACACCGAGGCCGTAGGCGCCGGCGTGCTCCTTGACGACCTCCGTGACGGGGCCGTAGGTCTCCGTTCTCGCCCAGTCGCGCTGCAGCTCCAGCAGCACCTGCACCCAGGTCACCGGCACCGCGCCGGCCTGGATCATCCGCTGAATCGCGTGTTCGTGGGCCTGGGGGGTGACACCGCCGGAGGCGTCGGAGACGACATAGACCTCATAGCCCTGGGCGATCATGGACAGCACGGGCAGCACCAGGCAGACCTCGGTCCACAGCCCGGCGATGACCACCTTGGTACGGCCGGTGGCCTTCACCGCCTCGACGAGCGCCGGGTCCTCCCAGGCGTTCATCGAGGTACGGTCGATGATCTCGGCGTCCGGGAAGACCTCCGCCAGCTGCGGCAGGACCGGGCCGGAGAAGGACTCGGCGGCCACCGTGGTCAGGACCGTCGGCACATCGAAGACCTTGGCGGCCTTGGCCAGGCCGACGGTGGCATTGATGATCGCGGTGCGGTCGCCGCTGCCGGTGCCGAAGAACATCTGCGGCTGGTGGTCCACGAACAGCACCACGGCGTTGTCCGGGGTGAGCAGGTCGGGGCTCGGTACGGCGCTGACCTGGTTGATGTCGACCATCGTGGTTTCCCTTCTCGATGCTGGGCAGTTCTGGGCTGCTGTTATGGGTTGGACGGTGTGAGACACCGTCAGAGGACGAAGCAGGGGTCGTACGGCTCGGGACGGCCCCCGTCGGCGAGCCCCCGCTGGACGCGCCACTGCCAGTGAAGTTCCGACTCCGCGGCGGCCTCTCCCAGCAGCTCCGCCTGACGGGCACCGGAGCCGCCGGCTCCCCCGGTGGCCCAGTGGCCGCCGAAGTGCGCCACCGGGCTCCACTCGGGGCTGACGGCCGGGATCTCCTCCGCCATGCCCTCGTACTCCGCCACGGCGTGGACGACCCGGCCGCCGACGACGGTCAGCAGCGACTCGATATGCGGGATGTCCCCCTCCCGCACGGTGAAGTAGTCGTCGGACAGGATCGCGAGGTCGCCGAAGAAGCCCTCCCGCAGGATGCCCTTGACGTCGTCCTCGCCGGTCAGCGCGGCGCCGGCCCGGGTGTACATGGCCAGTGCGGTCTCCCGGTCGACCCGGTTCTGCGGCGGCCGCAGGGCCACCCCGCCCAGGGTCCGGCCGGAGATCAGCCAGTGCAGCGCGACCCAGGGGTTGTAGGAGGACACCCGGGTGGCGTCGGTGCCGGCGCCGACGGTCAGCCCGCGCGCCAGCATGGCCCGCACCGGCGGGGCCTCCGCGGCGGCGCCGAGACCGTACCGGCGCGCGAACACCTCGCCCTGGAACGACATCCGGTTCTGTACGGACATCGCCCCGCCGAGGGCCGCGACACGGTCGAGGCTGTCCGGGGACACGGTCTCCGCATGGTCGAACAGCCATCTGTTCCCGGCCGGGAACAGCCCCTCGGCGGCAAGCTTCTCGAACACCGCCAGGTCGCGCCTGATGGTCTCGTCGTAGGTGGCGTGCAGCCGGAAACCCCAGCCGTGACCCATGAGGAGCCGTACCGCCTTCTCGAACCCGGCCTCGTAATCGCCGCTCAGTTCCGGGCGGGGCTCGGCGAAGTTCTCGAAGTCGGCGGCGGCCCAGGTCAGGTTCTCGCCCGCGCCGTTCAGCCGCAGCCACTCGTCCCCGTCCTCGGGGCGGACCATCTCGATCCAGCGGGCGAGGTCGTCGAGCTCCTGACCGGCGGTCTGCGGGAACAGGTGGTAGGCGATACGCAGCGTCAGCTGCCCGTCCCTGGCGAGTTCGGTGACCGTGCCGTAGTTGTCGGGGAAGTTCTGGAAACCTCCGGCGGCGTCGATCGCGGAGGTCAGCCCGAAGCGGTTCAGCTCGCGCAGAAAGTACTGGGTGGAGGTCTTCTTGTCCTCCCCCTCCAGTGTAGGGGCCTTGGCGAGCGTGGAGTAGAGGATCAGAGCGCTGGGGGCGGCCAGCAGCATCCCGTTGGGCTCGCCGTTCCTGCCCCGTACGATCTGGCCGCCGCGGGGGTCGGGGGTGTCCTTGGTGTAGCCGACGGCGCGCAGCGCCGCCCGGTTCAGGATCGCCGACTGGTACAGATGCAGGACGAAGACCGGGGTGTCCGGTGCGGCGGCGTTGAGCTCGGCGGGGGTGGGCAGCCGCCGTTCGGCGAACTGCTCGGCCGACCACCCTCCCACCACCCGCACCCACTGCCCCTTGGGGGTGCGGGCCGCCTGCTCCCGCAGCATCGCCAGGGCCTGACGCAGCGTGGGCACACCGTCCCAGCGCAGTTCGAGGACATAGTTGAGACCTCCCCGGATCACATGCAGATGGGCATCGTTGAGCCCGGGGATCACGCGTCGGCCGACCGCGTCGACCACGGTGGTGGCCGGGCCGACGAACGGCGCGACCTCCGCGTCGTCCCCGACGGCCGTGACGAGGCCGTCGCGGATGGCCAGGGCGCCGGCGTGCGGGCGGCCGCTGTCCCCGGTGTAGATCTTGGCATTGCGGACGATCAGGTCCGCGGCATCGTCGGCGGCGTGCGGAACCAAGCCACCGACCGGCATCGTGGGCACCTCGGCAGACTCCAAATAACGACGTCGGGATCGCCCAGGACACTAGGGCTCGTCGGCGCCCCCGTATTGCCCGGCAGCGCACTGCTTCCGGCCCGACAGCGCACGGCGCGGCGCCGCGTCCCACGAATGGCGCTGCGGGGAAAGACCCGGTGCGCTGACGGGCAAGAGTTTTCCGCCGGCCGACCTAAGGTGGCCACAGCAACCGGGAGATTTACCCCTTCTTCCCGGAATTCCCATTCGTATCCCCGCACCACTCGGGAGCCCCACATGTCCGACGCCTTCGTGCCGGTCCAGCCCGTCCTGGAGCCGGCCGCGGCCGCCTTCGCCGAAGCCACCGCCAAGCCGCCGTTCCTCTTCGATCTGCCCCCGGCGGAGGGCCGGGCGGCGGTCGACGAGGTGCAGTCCGGCGAGATCGACAAGCCGGAGGTGGAGGAGGAGTGGATCACCGTGGCCGGTGGTCCGACGGGCAGTGTCCGGGCCCGGATCGTCAAGCCGGCGGGTGCCACCGGGGAACTGCCGGTGATCCTGTACATCCACGGTGCCGGTTGGGTGTTCGGCAACGCCCACACCCATGACCGCCTGGTGCGCGAACTCGCCGTCGGCGCGGGCGCGGCCGTGGTCTTCCCCGAGTACGACCTGTCGCCGGAGGCCCGGTACCCGGTGGCCATCGAGCAGAACTACGCGGTCGCCCAGTGGGTGGTCCGGGAGGGCGCGTCCAAGGGTCTTGACGGCACCCGTCTGGCCGTCGCCGGGGACTCCGTCGGCGGCAACATGAGCGCGGCGCTGACCTTGATGGCCAAGGAGCGCGGCGATGTGCCGCTGGTCCAGCAGGTGCTGTTCTACCCGGTCACCGACGCGAACTTCGACACCAACTCGTACCACCAGTTCGCCACCGGATACTTCCTGCGCCGGGACGGCATGCAGTGGTTCTGGGACCAGTACACCACCGACGAGGCGCAGCGGGCCGAGATCACCGCCTCCCCGCTGCGCGCCACCACGGAGCAGCTCACCGGTCTGCCTCCGGCCCTGGTCATCACCGGCGAGGCGGATGTTCTCCGGGACGAGGGCGAGGCGTACGCCAACAAGCTCCGTGAGGCCGGTGTCCCGGTCACCGCCGTGCGTTTCCAGGGCATCATCCACGACTTCGTCATGCTCAACGCCCTGCGTGAGACCCATGCGGCGGAGGCCGCCATCAAGCTGGCCGCGGACACGCTGGGCGCCGCGCTCAACGAGCGCTGAGAAGGAGATCTGATATGACCTCGCCTACCGCCCCGACCGTTCTTCTGGTCCACGGTGCGTTCGCCGACGCGGGCAGCTGGTCCGGCGTCATCCGCGAGCTGCAGAGCCACGGTGTGTCCGTGGTGGCGCCGCCCAACCCGCTGCGGGGACTCGCGTCCGACGCCGCGTACGTCGCCTCCGTCGCCGCCCAGATCGACGGCCCCGTCATCCTGGTCGGCCACTCCTACGGCGGTGCGATCATCACCGTCGCCGGGGCCGCCGAGAACGTCGTCGGGCTGGTGTTCGTCGCCGCGTACGTCCTGGAGGAGGGGGAGAGCCTCGGCGAGTTGCAGGGGCGCTTCCCGGCACCGCCGCTGGCGGACAACCTGCGCCCCGCGACCTTCCCGGTCGAGGGCGCCGAGCCCGCGGTGGAGCTCACCATCGTGCCCGAGGCCTTCCCGTCGGTGTTCGCCGCCGACGTACCCAAGGAGGTCACCAAGGTCCTGGCGGTGGCGCAGCGCCCGCTCGCCGCGGCGGCGTTCGATGAGCCGGCCCGGGCCACCGCTTGGCGGACCAAGCCCTCCTGGGCGCTGGTGGCCGACGCGGACCAGGCCATCAACCCCGAGGTGCAGCGCTTCGCGGCGCAGCGGGCGGGGGCGAACGTCGTCGAGGTCGAAGGGGCCTCGCACGCCGTCGCGGTGTCCCAGCCGAAGGCCGTCGCGGACCTCATCCTCGACGCCGTCCGCGCGACGGGCTGACGCCTCTGGACTGGGCCTCACAACAGCAGCAAGCCCGGCCGGGGAGCGCCCCGGCCGGGCTTGCCGCTGTTGCGGCTTGGCTGACGGCGGGTGGCCGCGGCGGCTCAGTCGGCCGCCGGCCGGCCGCCGCGGGTCACCGTGACGACCGCGGCCAGCACCGCCAGTACGATCCCCGTGGCCAGGGCCGGCACCGGGGAGAACACGGTCAGCAGAACGAGGGCGGCGGCGACGAGGAAGGGCACCGACTCGCCGGCACACTGCTGGTGGGGCCGCAGATGCAGCGCCCATACGGTGAGCAGGAACACGGCCGCCGGGACGGCCACCATGGCACCGGCGACCTGCGAGGGCACGCCCGTGCGGTGGGTGACCTGGTCGGCGCTCACCCCCAGGCCCGCCCCGATGGCCGCCGCCGAACCGAAGATCAGGTAGTGCCCGTACGCCCACCGGAATCGTCTGCCGGGGGCCTGGTGCGTGGTGGCGAGCAGGGTGTGCGCGGGGCGGGCGAAGTACAGCCACCACATGGCGAAGACCATGAGCAGTCCGCCCGCCGCCACCGCGTACAGCGCCCCGGTGGGGTGTTCGTCGAAGGCGGTGCGGACCGCGGCCGTGGCGGAGGCGACGGACTCGCCGAGCACGATCAGCGTGAACAGTTCGTAGCGCTCGGCGATGTGGCGCGGATGCCAGGGGGTCATCCCGGCGGACTGCGCCCACACCGGTACGGCCACCTCCGCCACCACCAGCACCGCGATGCCCGGCGCATGCACCGCGTCCGGCAGGAACAACATGGTCACCCAGCCGATCTGACAGGCCACCACTCCACAGGCGAAGCGCAGGGTGGTCCGGCGCCGTTCCGGGTCGGCCCGCGAGGCGCGCAGCCACAGCCCGGCGAGCGCGGTGCGCATCACGACGTACCCCAGGGTGATGACGCTGAGGTCGTCCCCCTCGAACGCCCGCCGCACACCGGCCGCGAGGATCAGCGATCCGGTGATCTGGACGAACACCATCAGCCGGTACGGGGTGTCCTGCGGGTCGTAGGCGGAGGCGAACCACGTGAAGTTCATCCACGCCCACCACACGCTGAAGAAGACGATCAGGTAGTGCAGGACGCCCGACGCATAGTGGCCGCTGGTGACCGCGTGGTGGAGGCTGAAGGAGGCCTGGCTCACGGCGACCACGAAGCACAGGTCGAAGAGCAGCTCCAGTGATGTCGCCACGCGGTGCTTCTCGCGCGGGTCACGAGCCCGCATGGACGGCGCCTTCACGCGGCTGTCCAGGGGGTCATGGCTGGCCGGTCGTTCCGGGGCCGCGCGGGCGGCTTCGACGGTCCGGTGGACGGTGGGATTCGCATAGATCAGGTTCCTGAGTCGCTCGACGGGCACCTCCGCGATGACGGCGACCCAGGTCGTACAGTACTTCGCCGCCCGCGGACCCCGCCAAGGCGGCCCCGGCCAGGACACGGCCACGGTCATTCATCTCTGCTGCTGATAACAGTTGTCCCGGATCATCGCCGCGACGGGGGAAGCATCCGACGCCTGCCGAGCGCTTGCACCCGTGCGAGCGCCGAAGCAGTCGCTCCACCACCGCGAAGCCCCGTCCGAGAAGGTGTCCGAGCCCATGACCATCACCCGGCTCCGTTCCTCCCACCCGACCACTCCCCCCGTACACCGCGCCGCGCCCGCGCGGGCCGGATCCGGTGTCCCGGGGTGGCTGGTGGCGCTGCTGGCCGTCGGCACCGGCCTGACGGCCGCCAACCTCTACTACGCCCAGCCTCTGCTGGCCTCGCTGAGCGGTGTCTTCCACATCGACACCGCCACCGCGGGCGGGCTGATCACGCTCACCCAGATCGGCTATGTGGTGGGCATGCTCTTCCTGGTCCCGCTCGGCGACCGGTTCGAGAAGCGCCGGCTCGTCACCGTCCTGCTGGCGGTCACCACGGTCGCCCTGCTCGTCGCCGGTACGGCGGCCAGCTTCCCAGTGCTGCTGATCGCGTCCCTGGTCAGCGGGGCCACCTCGGTGGTGGCCCAGATCCTGGTCCCGTTCGCCGCGAGCCTGGCCCCCGACCACGCCCGGGGCCGGATCGTGGGCCGGGTGATGAGCGGACTGCTCACCGGCATCCTGCTCTCCCGCACACTCAGCAGCCTGGTCTCCGATGTGGCCGGGTGGCGGGTGGTCTACCTGGGCTCGGCGGTCCTGATGGCGCTGCTGGCCGTGGCCCTGTACCGGGCCCTGCCCGAGCACGCCCCGACCACCGGCGCCCCGTACCACCATGTGCTCCGCTCCACCGTCCGGCTGGTGCGCACCCACCCGGTGCTGCTGCGCCGGGGGCTGTACCAGGCCGCGATGTTCGGTGCGTTCAGCGCCTTCTGGACCACGGTCTCGTTCGTACTCACCGGCCCGGAGTTCCACTACTCCGCGATCGGCGTGGGGATCTTCGCCCTGGTCGGCGCCGCGGGTGCGGCCGTGGCACCGCTGGCCGGACGCTGGGCCGACCGCGGGCTGGCACGGCCGATGTCCGGTGCCGCCTTCGCCGTCGCGGCGCTCGCCTCCGCGGTCGCCGGCTTCGGCCAGCACAGCATCGTCCTGATCGCGCTGGCCGCGATCCTGCTCGACATGGCCGTGCAGACCACCCTCATCCTCGGCCAGCACACCATCTACCGGCTGGACCCGGCCGCCCGCGCCCGCCTCAACAGCGCCTTCATCGCCATCTTCTTCGCCGGGGGCGCGCTCGGATCGCAGCTCGGTTCCCTCGCCTACCGCGCGGGTGGCTGGACCGCGGTGGCCGCGCTCGGGGCCGTCCTGCCCGTCCTGGCCCTGCTCTACTGGACCACGGAGCACCGGAGGGCCCGGCGCGCCGCCCACTGATGGCGCACACCGGCCCATACGCGAGCGCCGACACCCGGGGACGGGGTCGGCGCTCGCGGGCTGCTCGCCATCTGCACGCTGCCTGCGGCCGTCGGCGCTCGGGTCATGCGGCTGTGGGCGTGATGTGGCGCAGCAGCGCGGCGGTCGCCGGTGGCGTCTCGCCCCGGGGCCGCACCACCATGACGTGCCAGCGCGGCGGGTTCCGGACGAATCGGCGCAGCGCCAGGTCGGGGAAGCGAACGGCGATCGACTCCGGTATGACGCACACCCCGAGGTCGTGCCTGACCAGTTCGGACGCCGCGACGATGTCGTTGACCTCGAAGGCCGGGACGCGCTCGACCAGGGCGGCCCGGAAGGCCCGGTCCACCGCGGAGCGGATCGCCCAGCCGGGCGTGAAGTCGATGAACGGCATCCGGGCGGCCTCGGCGAAGGTGACCTGGTCGTCCTGGGCGAAGCCGCGTACCGGCGAGGCCGCGAGCACCATCTCCTCGCGCACCAGCGGCCGGACCAGCAACCCCCGCTGCTGCTGGCGGTCGAGGGCCACCACGGCCAGGTCCACCGAGCCGTCGCGCAGCGCCTCCCGGATATCGGCCACCGGCCCCTGCCGGAGCCGGACCACCACCCGTGGGTGTTCCGCCCGCAGCCGGGCCAGCGCACGGTGCAGCCCGACCCAGACGCCCTGCATCGTGCCGACCGTGACCTGCCCCCGCAGCTCGCCCCGCGCCACGTCGACCGCCGCCCGTGCCTGCTCCGCCGCCCGTAGCGCCGCGCGGGCCGCGGGCACGAACGCCTCACCGGCGGGGGTGAGGGCGACCCGGTGCGTGGTGCGGTCGAAGAGCCGGGTCCCCATCTCCTTCTCCAGCGCGCGGACCGTACCGGACACCGCCGACTGCACCACATGCAGCCGCCGCGCCGCCGCGGTGAACCCGCCTTCCTCGGCGACCGCGACGACGACCTCCATCTGCCGCAGATCCATTTCCACTCCCCGACGGACGAGCTATTGCGGGTCATCTCTTGACGAGATCAGCACACTCCTCGATCATCGCACGGCAGGATCAGCCGCGCCCCGGGGTGGCCGTAACGACGCCGTCGCCGGTGCGCTGTCGGGCAAGGCCCCGTGCGCCCGTCGGCATACCGCCCCCGTCCGGCGGGTTAGGTTGACCTGGGGCATGAGCCCCGTACCGCCTTCGCCGAACGGAACACGATGACACAGCCTGCCGCCGCCCCCGTGGTCAGCCGAGAGGACCACAAGCACCGCTACGAGATCCTGGTCGACGGGCAGCTCGCCGGCTTCACGGAATACCGCGACCGCGGCGAGCAGCGTGTCTTCTTCCACACCGAGATCGACGACGCCTTCGCCGGGCAGGGCCTCGCCTCCCTCCTCGTCCAGCAGGCGCTGACCGATGTGCGCGACAGCGGGCTGCGCGCCGTGCCCATCTGCCCCTACGTGGCGAAGTTCCTGAAGAAGCACACCGAGTTCGACGACATCGCCGACCCCGTCACCCAGGACGACCTGCGGTGGCTCCGTACGGCGCTGCGCTGACCGGCGGGTGCAGCAGCAGGACCGAGGGCACCTGGTCCGGGCAGGCGAAGCGCAGCAGTTGGTGTCCCACCCCCGAGAGGCCCGTCAGCAGGCCCGGTGTCTCGCTGCGGGTCGGCGAACCGCACACCCAGCCGCGCTCCGCGGCGGTGTCGAGCTTCTGTCCGAGCAGCCGCATCAGCCCGCCGGGCTCCGACCTGCCGCTCCGCTCGGCCAGCAGGACGAGTTCGAGGTTGCCGAGGTCGCCGTGGCACATACTGTCGCTGCCCCGGCCCATGAGCCGGTGAGGGCCGGTGTCGTCGAACCGCAGGGCCGCCATCGCCTGGGCGGCCAGCTCCTCCTCCCGGCCGGCGGTCCCGGGCCTGCCGATCAGATCGAGCCGGGACATGGCGATGCCCGCGGCACCGTGACACCACAGCGACCGGAAGGGTGACACGGCCTCGGCGCGGAAGTCGGGCCAGTTCCCCGCCTCGGCGTCGTACACCTCCGTCTCGTACGCCAGCCCGCCGGCCACCGCCTCGGCGCAGCCCTCGTCGGGCGCGAGGGGGTGCAGCCGGGCCAGGGCGGTCACGATACCCGCCGTTCCATGGGCGAGGCCGGTGAGCGGCCGGGTGCTGTCGATCTGGTGGTGTTCCCAGGTCAGAGCGGTCCCGGCAGCACCGGGGACGGCGCCGGTGACCAGGTGGCGGGCGGTGGCGCGGGCGAGGGCCGCCGCTCGGCCGTCGGGGTCGCCTCCGGCGTCGATCAGGCTGAGCAGGGCCAGGGCACAGCCCGCCGAGCCGGCCACGACGTCGAACGCCTTGATGCCGCTCAGGGCCCGTTCCGCGGCGGACAGCACGGGCTCGCGCACCGCGGCCAGATGCGGTGTGCCGCCCAGCAGCCGGTCGAGGTGCGCCAGGAAGTACAGCGGCCCCATCCAGCCGCCGAACGCCCCGATGTCCGTGTCCCCGCCGCTCCCCCAGCCGCCGGGGGCGTGTGCCGCGGCGTGTGCGTGCACCCGGCGGACCACCTCGTCGGCGACGTCCAACGCCGGCTGCGTGAAACGCCGGTGGCCGCTGATCCGGCCCAGCCGGGCGAGGAAGAGACCGATGCCGGACAAGCCCGAGTAGAGGTCCTGGCCGAGCGGGGCGAGGTCCCAGACCCCGTGCGCCACCGGCTGCGGTGCGACCCAGCCGACCCGCCCGTCCCGGGCGATGGCGAGGTGTCGTACCCGGTCGCCGATCGCGGTGGCGGCGGCGATGAGTTCTTCGGTGTCGGCGCTGCGGGTCCGCGGCCTTGCCGGGCCGGGGACCGTGGCGGGCCGCTCCTCCAGCAGGCTCATATCGACGCTGCCGACGAAGGACCCGGCGATGATCCGCTCCTGGAACTCCCGGTCCTCGGGGCCCATGGCCTCGATACGGCGGCGCACCGCGGCGAGCGCCGGTTCGGGGAAGAACCCGGGCACCGCCCGCCCGTCGTCGAGCAGCAGCTTCCGCGCCCCGGGCAACGCCTCGAACAGCGGGATGTCCCCGCGCAGCACCGCGTCCATCTCGGCGCGTACGACCGCCTCGCCCGCGGCCCCCGCGTACCGCCCCGCGCACAGCCGTGCCGTACTGCGCTCCCGTTCCAGCGCGTCCCGCAGAAAGTCCGGGTGGGTGCTCTCGGCGAGCACCTTGGCGTAGACGAAGCTCGCCCGCGGCAGAAAGCGCACCGGTGTGCCGGCGAAGCCGGCCACCAGGCCGCCGGGGGCCAGGAGTTCCGCGCGCCGGGCGCTGATCCAGTCGTAGCCGAAGCGGAAACCTGCCAGCACGTCGGGGGTGTGGTCCGCGGGGTCGGCGGGTGTGCCGTCGGGCAGCCGCGGCCGGTTCTCCCCGCCCGCGGTGGTCACGTGTTCCCACACGATGTGCACCTCGTCGGTGCCCGGGTTCTTCTCGACGGGCACCGGCACGACCGACGGCTGGTCCCGGGCCCCGTTCAGCCCGCTGTAGTCCGCGGCGGGCGCGCCCGCCGCGGCCCGGTCCAGCACCACTTTGGTGGGCAGCAGCGCGGTGGCCCGTACCGACTCGCGCAGCGCGACGAGGGCCGGTTCCTCCGGCTCCCCCTTACCCCCGCCGTCTCCCGCGCGCTCGGGGGCGCGG
>NZ_MUNE01000261.1 GCF_002154605.1 Streptomyces milbemycinicus
CTGCCGGGCCCAGACCGCGCCCGAGCCCGGCAGGGCCATGGCCTTGTGCCCGGAGAAGGCGACGAAGTCCACGTCGAGGTCGGCCACGGAGACCGGCAGATGGCCGACGCTCTGTGCGGCGTCCAGGCAGATGACCGCCTGAGGGCCGACGGCCCGGCGGATGCGGTGCACGTTCATGTCCGCCCCGTAGACGTGGTGGACATGCGTGACGGCGACAAACCGGGTCCGGGGCCCGGCGAGTGCGGCCAGGGCGCGGTGGTCGTAGTCGCCGGAACCCTTCTGGTACGGCATCTCGACGACGGACACCCGGACACCCTGGCGGGCCAGCAGCTGCTGGGCCTCCAGCCAGGGCGAGATGTTCGCCTGGTGGTCCGCCACGGGCACGACGATCTCGTCCCCGTCGGCCAGATACTCCGGGAGCCAGTCGCGGGCCACGGTCCGCAGCCCCTCCGTCGTACCGCTGGTGAAGTGTGTGCACGACCGCTCGGGGGCCGGGTCGTGCAGAAACTCCTTGATCCGGTCCCGGGCCTCCTCGACCAGCGCCGTGGTCCGGTTGGCCCAGGGGTAGGTGGCGCGCCCGGCGTTGGCGTTGGTGGTGGTGAGATAGGCCCAGACGGCGTCGAGCACGGCCTGCGGCTTCTGCGCGGTGGCCGCGCTGTCCAGATAGACCAGGTCCGGGTGGCCGGTGACGATCGGGAACTGGGTGCGCAGCCGACGCTGCCACTCCCGCAGCTCTTCCAGTCCCTCCAGCCCTTTCGGCGCTTCCGGCACGGCGGTCACATCAGTCCCGTACCAGCGGTGCGCCGGCGTCGCGCCAGGCGATGATGCCGCCCTCGAGGCTGCGTATGTCCGGGTGGCCCATGCGGGTCAGCAGCGCCGCGTACCGAGCGGACTTCTCGCCCACCGGGCAGGCCAGCAGCACCGGCCGGCTGCGGCTGAAGGGCAGACCGCCGTGGACCAGCTCCTCGAACAGCTCGTCCACGATGTTCACCGAGCCGTCGATATGCAGCGCGGCGTACGCGTACGGGCTGCGCAGATCGACCACCAGCGGGCCCTCCCGGTCGATCCACGCGCGGGCGTCGGGGACCGTGATGGACGGGGCGGCCAGCGCCTCGGCGTCGGACACGTCGGCGGCTGAGTACTTCCGGCGCGGGCGGCCCAGCAGCTCCGGGCGCCGCTGCCGGACGTAACTCAGATAGCTCTCCACCCGGTCGCAGACGATGAACACCGCGGTCCTGCGGGCGCCCCCCGGCTCCGACGGCTGCTCACCGCCCGGGTTCTCGTCACACGCCGTCTCGTCGCATAGCTTTTCGTCGTATGCGCGCAGGTGGCGTACGGCGCCGACGTACGCGGCGCCACCGGTGGGCCCCGCCATGATGCCGCAGCGGCGGTTCAGGGTCAGCAGTCCGTCGATGGCCTCGTCCGCGCTGACGGACTCGATGGTGTCGTAGGTGTCCGGGTCGAACAGGCCCACCTCGTGCACCTCGTCGAGGGTGCGGATGCCCGGGATGAAGTCGGACTTGGCCGCCACCAGGCCGACGACCCGCACCCCCGGGTCGTGTTCGCGCAGCACACGGGCGACGCCGGTGGAGGACCCGGCGGTGCCCACGCAGGCGATGAACCAGTCCGGGGCCTTGCCGTCCAGATCCTTGACGATCTCCGGCCCGGTGCCGGTGATATGGGCCTCGGTGTTACGGGTGTTGAAGTACTGGTCGGTGTGGAGATACGCGCTGCCGGACGCGGCGAGCGTGCGGTGGAAGACGGTGAGTGGATCGTCCGTCGCCGTCGGGTCCAGACACTCGCTCTGCCCCGGCAACTCCTCGATCTCCGCGCCCAGCAGCAGAAGCAGATCCTTGATCTCCGGCACCCGCATCCGGTTGGTCACGCTCTTGAAGGACAGTCCGTGCATGCCCGCGATCACGGCGAGCGCCTTGGCCGTGTTTCCGCTGGAGAGCTCGACGACCTGGCTGCCGGCCGCCATGGCGGCGGCCAGTTGCGGGCGCGCCATATGCCATGCGGCCCGGTCCTTGACCGACCCGAAGGGGTTGAGCAGCTCCAGCTTGGCGTACAGGTCGATATGGCGCAGTCCGTGTACGGCCGGGTCGATGCGGACCAGTGGGGTGTTTCCGATGGCGCCGGTGATGCTGTCGTACCTCACTGCTGTCCCCCAGGAGGTGTGATCGGCCAGTACTCCTCGTCCAGACACCAGCGCCACCCGGCGCGGTCCTGCCAGGCGGCCACCTTGCGGGCGACGGGCTGCCGTTGCGCCTGCGTGGCGTGGAAGTCCATGCAGTACCCGGCGGTGTTCACAAAGGCCAGCAGATCGCCGGGGGCGGGGCGGCGCGGCAGATGCACCGTCCGCCGGGTGATCAGGTCGGACTCCAGGCACAGACTTCCGAACAGATACGTTTCCACGGGTCCGCCGGGCCCGCCGGGCCCGGCGGGCGGGCCTGGTTCGCCGGTCGGGCCTGGTTCGCGCGGTTCGCGTGGCAGTAGGACGGGATCTATGAGGATGCCGTGCTCCTCCAGTCCGATGTCGCCCGCCGTGGCCGCGAGCCGCACCCACAGCGGCCCCGACCCCACATCCCGGGTCTCCAGCACCCGCGCCAGCGTCACCCCGCACTGGTCGAGCAGGGCGCGGCCGGGCTCGGTGTGCAGGTCGTAGAGGTGTTCCAGAAGCAGCGTGGCCAGCGGACGGCCGCCGAAGGCGGTGGCCGGACGGGACAGCAGATCGTCCAGATACCGCGCACCGGCCACCGGACGGTACGCCGGGTACACCCCGAGCGCGCCGCGCAGCGTGCCACCGTCCTCGCGCAGCCCGTAGCCATGGCCGCCCCAGGTCAGCGGCGGGCGGGTGCCCAGGACGGCCTGGGCGAGCTCGGTCGTGTACCGCTCCCACTGCGCACGGTCGGCGAGGTAGTTGACCCCGAAGCCGCCGCCGATGTCGACGGCCCGCGGTGCCAGACCCCGGCCGCGGCACTCCTCCAGGGCCAGCAGACAGCCTTCGAGCGCGACCGCCTTCTCTGCGGCGGACGTGGTGTCGAGGTGATAGGCGACACCGGTCAGCTCCACCGCGTCGGCGTACCGCTCAAGAGTGTCCAGTACGGCGTCCAGCTCCGGTACGGCCGTACCGAAGCGGCTGCGGCGCGTCAGCACCTTGACGCCCGACCCCTCGAACCCCGACAGCCGCAGCAGCACCTGGACGCGCGGCAGCCCATGGGCACGCACCAGCGTGGCGAGCTGGTCGAGCTCGGCGGGGGAGTCGAGGCTCACAGTGGCCCCGGTCCGGGCGGCCAGCCACAGGAACCGCGTGTCCTTCGGCCCGGTGGCCGTGATCAGGGACGGGGCGAACCCGCAGCCCAGGGCGTGCTGCAACTCGCCGAGCGAGGCGACGTCGACCCCCGCGCCGGTGGCGGCGAGGCGCCGCAGCAGGGCACTGGACCGGTTTGCCTTGTGGGCCAGGAAGATCTGGCCCGCGAGGTGGTGGCCGCGGTACACCGAGCGGAACCGCTCCACGTTCTCGGCGAGCTGGTCGGGCAGCACCACGCCCAGCGGCGAGCCGAGCGCGTCGGCGAGGGTGTGCAGCAGATGGTCCGACTCCAGCAGTGACCCGAGCCTTGGCCCCAACCGCGGCTCCAGGTACAAGGCGCCGCCCATGCCGCGGTCGCCTCCCCCCTGAACCCTCGAACCTTCCTGGACCTTCGCGGTGACTCGACTACCGCACTTCGTCAGAGCATTTCCGCTCGCAAGGGCGTTTACCCCCGAGCGGGTGCATCTGGCTCATATCGAAGGCCCGGGCGGGCCGGGGGAGGGCGCCCGAGATCGAGAGTCGGCTGCGGTGCCTTTGCCTTCGGCCGCTCGGCCACGCCGGCCATGGGGCCGGTGGCGGGATTCGAACCCGCGAGGATCGTTGATCCAGAAGTATCCGCCGCCTGCGCACCGGGCACCCTCCCGGCTGGGACCACGGTAGCCGTCGGCAGCGAAGCGGCCGAGCGGGTTTTCCGCGGGGGCGCGTGGTCGGGCTGGTCAGCGCGGTACGAGCTTGAGCGTCGTGGCGCGCGCGGGGTCCGTGACGATGGGCCTGACGTACGTTCCGCTGTAGCGGCTGTATTTGGAGCGGTACGCGGCGTCGATACGGTCGTTGACGCCGGGGTCGGGCGCCTCGACGAGGGTGACGTCCTTGTCGACGCCGCCGGAGGTGATGTGGCCCGCGTGGCTGGCCCGGGCGGCGCGGTACCAGGCGCCGCCGCTGCCCCGGTAGGAGCGGACGTAGAGGTCGTCGCCGTCACGGACCACCCAGATCGGCACCGCTGTGCGCGCTGTGCCGTCGCCGCGGAGCGGAGCGATCTCCAGTTCGTCGGCCGCCGCGATGTTGCTGAGCTCGTCGTTTGTCCATGTCGTCATCAGCTCGTTCTCCTTCGCGATACCGGTCTTGCGGGTGATGTGGGTGATACGGGTGATACGGGTGATACGGGTACCCCCCGAGCCCGGTCATGCCCCCGCGTATGCGATCGCGTCAGGGGCGGGTGCGGGTGCTGACGCGCGGGCCGTTGTACTCGGCATCGGTGACATGCTCCAGCCAGGAGACCTCGTCGGTCTCCCACAGCGCGAGATGGGCCATGAACCGGTCGGGAGCGGCGCCGTGCCAGTGCTGCTCGCCCGGGGGCGTGTAGACGACATCGCCGGGGCGGGCCTCGAGGATGTCGCCACCGCGGGACTGGATCAGCGCGATGCCCTCGACGATGTAGAGGGTCTGGCCCAGGCCGTGCGAGTGCCAGGCGGTACGGGCGCCGGGGGAGAACCTGACCATATTGGCCCTGGCACGGGAGGGCTCCTCGCCCCGGTGGATCACATCGGCCCAGGCGTCGCCGGTGAACCACTCGGTGGGCAGTTTCATGGTCGGCGGTGGCTTCAGCAGTTCCATCGTGCGTGCCTTCTTCTCGTGCTTCTCGTGCTTCTTGTCCTTCTCGTCGTTCCCGTTGGAGTTCCACCCCAGAAGGGAATCAACCAAAATGGCTGGCATGACGCGCAGCGCAGCCATCGAGCTGGGCCAGTTCCTCAAGGCCCGGCGCGCCGAGCTGACCCACCGTTCCGTGGGACTGCCCCACAGCGGTGCGCCCCGGCGGGTGCCGGGGCTGCGCCGGGAGGAAGTGGCCATGTTGGCCGCGATCAGCACGGACTACTACACCCGCCTGGAACAGGGCCGTATGCAGGTGTCCGAGCCGGTGCTGTCCGCCATCGCGCGTGTTCTGCGGCTGAACGAGGACCAGCGCGCGTACGTCTTCGAGCTGGCGGGCCGGGAGACCGGCCGGTCGCGTCGGCATGAGGTGCAGACGGTCAATCCGCAGTTGCAGCGGCTGCTGGACGATCTCGGCTCGATCCCGGCCATGGTCCTCGGCCGCCAGATGGACGTGCTCGCGTGGAATCCGCTGGCCGCCGCCCTGGTCGGCGACTTCGGGCAGATCCCGCCCGAGGACCGCAACTACGCGAAGATGGTCTTCAGCGACCGTATGAAAGACCTGTACGCGGACTGGGAGGACACGGCCCTGATCACCGTGGCCCAGCTGCGTATGGAGGTGGCCCACAGCGCCGGCTCCCCACGGCTCACCGCGCTGGTGAACGAACTTTCGGAGCGAGATCCGGATTTCCGCCGGTGGTGGGCGGCTCGCCATGTGGCCGCGCGCACCGTGGGCACGAAGACGCTGAACCACCCCGTGGCCGGCACGCTCGTCCTCGAATGGGACACGCTCACCGCGAGCACCGACCCGGACCAGCAGCTGGTCATCTGGACCGCGAAACCCGGCACGCCCACGCACGACGGCCTGCGCATCCTCGCCTCCTGGGCCGCGGGTGGCCACCAGGCAGCCCCGGGCACCGCGAGCTGACCACCCTTCGCGCTCAGTAAACGCGTCTTGTATCCCAGATTGTCGCTACCTGGTGTCCGGCCGGGCCGAATCCGGCGATACGGTGAGCGGCGCTGTGGCAAGGCTCTGAGCGGTAGAGGGCCGCGGCGATGCGGACGAAGGAGCGGACGAGCGGGTCGGTGTCGTCGGTTTTCCAGGCGACGACGAGTCGGCTGGGTGGCATGTCGGCCAGCGGTACGACGGTGAGTCCGTCGGGTGGTGTGTGTGCGAGGGGCATCAGCCCGACCGTGCCGTTCCAGAGCACGGCCTGCTGACACTCCTGGGCGGTGCGCACCACGGGACTGTTCCGGAGCTCGCCGGTGGACGTGGCGCCGGTCCAGTAGGCGGCCCAGAGGGGATCGGTCCCCTCGGGCAGCCGGAACCACGGGCGCCCGGCGAGGTCGCGCAGGCGCAGGGTGGCGTGGCGGGCGAGTGGGTCCTCGGTGCGCAGGACCACCCCGACCGGGTCGGAGCGCAGCACGTGGGTGCTGATTCCGGTGTCGTCGAACGGTGTGCGCGTGAGCGCGACATCGACGAGACCGGCCCGCAGGCCCGTGGTCGGGTCGGCGAAGTCGGCTTCGCGGATGCCGACATGGACGTCCGGGTGGCGTCGGCGGAAGGCCGCGACGAGGCGGTGACCGGCCTGTTCGGCGCTGTCGGCGAGGGTGCCGATCGTCAGGGTGGCGGCACCGGCCGCGGCGGCGACCCGAGCGCGTGCCTGCTCGGCCGCGGCCAGCAGCGTGCGCGCCTCGTCGTAGAGCGCGCTTCCGGCGGCGGTGAGCGCGACTCCCGTGGCGGACCGGCGCAGCAGGGGCGCGCCGAGCTCGGTCTCCAACTGCTTGACGGCCCGGCTCAGGGGCGGCTGGGTCATATGCAGCCGGACCGCGGCGCGCCCGAAGTGGCGCTCCTCGGCGACGGCCACGAAATAGCGGAGCGAGCGTAGGTCCATCACCGGCAACGATACCCGCGCGGTATCGGGCCTGCGGAACGGGTGTTGGACCGCCCCGGCCTCCCGCGCTGGACTGGGACGGACTCGAAAGGAGCCCGTGTCATGACCGAATACACGCTGCCCGAGCCCGTGGTGCGGACCGCCCACGCGCGGGAACTCGCCCGCGATCTGGTGGTGATCCCGAACCGGGGCGTACAGCTGGTGCCCAACGTCGGCATCATCGGTGGCACGCACTCCGTGCTGGTCGTCGAGACCGGAATGGGCCCGGGCAACGCCGCCGCCGTGCTGAAGTTCGCGGCCGATCATGCCGGTGGCCGCAAGCTGTATCTGACGACGACGCACTTCCACCCTGAGCACGCCTTCGGCGCGCAGGTGTTCACCGGGGAGGCGACGTTCCTGATCAACAAGGCGCAGGCCGAGGACCTGGCCACCAAGGGCCCCGGCTACCTCGAGATGTTCAGGGGGCTCGGCGAGCCGGTCGCCCGGCAGCTGGAGGGGGTCGAACTGGTGGCTCCGGACCTCGTCTACGACACCTCGTACGACCTCGACCTGGGCGGCCGGGTGGTGCGGCTGCGGGCCACCGGCCGGGCACACAGCAAGGGCGATCAGGTGGTCACGGTCCCTGACGCCGGGGTGATGTTCACCGGAGACCTGGCGGAGGCCGGACAGTTCGCCATCTTCCCCTGGTTTCCGCCGCACGACACCGATGTGTCCGGCACCCGCTGGATCGAGGTGATGCGGCGCCTGGCCGCCGAGGACCCGCGGCTGGTGGTCCCCGGCCACGGCGACATCGGCGGCCCACAAGTCCTGGCCGATGTCCGCGACTACCTCCTGTCGCTGCGCGAGGAGACCTGGGTGCGCCGGGACTCGGCCATGAGCGAGGAGACGATCGTCGAGGAGGTCAGAGCGGTGATGATCGAGCGGCACCCGCAGTGGGCGGGGCGGGAGTGGATCGAGAAGGGCGTGGGCTGTCTGTGTGCCGAGCACGCCGTATGACGCGACGCGGGTCGCGCGTACGTCGTTGTCCCTCCGGACCTGCTCTTCTGCCCCGTTGAAGCGATTGTTCGACCCGCGTCCATGACCTCACCGACGCGCTCGCGGCGCTGCCCGGCTGGCCCGAACGGTTCCAGCTGCTCGACACCGTACTGCTGACCTGGGCCGCCGGCGGGCCGCCGTGCGCACCGCCCGTGGTGGCCGCCTGGCGGGAGCTCGTACGCACCGGCGGCACCGTGCCGATCCGCTGGCTGGCCGCCCTCACGGGTGGGGGTCACGGACGTTTACCCGCGAATGCACCGCGATGACCGGCCTCCCGCCGCGCCGACTGCACCCGGGGAGTACGTACGGCCGGGGCGTACGGCCGCGGCGGTCGGCGACCGACCCGGCGGAAGGCGTCACTCCGCCCGCGGCAGCACCGCCACCGCCCGTAGCCCGCCGACGGGGGAGCGGCCCAGTTCGAGGCGGCCGCCCGAGGCGGCCAGGAGGCCCGCGGCGATCGTCAGCCCGAGGCCCGTGCCCTTGCGGTCGCGTCCGGAGCTCCCCCGCCAGAATGGTTCGCAGGCGTGTGAGATCTCCTCGTTCGTCATCCCGGGCCCCTGGTCGCGGACCTCCACACGGGCCTCGGAGGCGGCGGTGTGCACCGCGACGAGCACGCTGCCCCCGCCCGGCGTCATATGCAGGGCGTTGTCGAGCAGGACGTCGAGGACCTGCTCCAGGGAGCTGCGGACGTGCCTGCCGGTGACCGCGGTCCCGTCCATCCGCAGCCGTACGCCGCGGTCCGAGGCCAGGGCGGACCAGGCATCGACACGGGAGGCGGCCACGCTCAGGACGTCGACCGTCTCGACCGGGGTGTCGGCGCCGCGGTCGACGGTGCCCCAGGCCAGCACCTGTTCCAGCACATGGGAGAGGCGGTCCACCTCGTGAAGCACACCGGAGACCTCGCGTCTGGCGGCCGTATGGGACGCACCGGTCAGCGTGTCCCGCAGCAGCTCCAGACGGAGCCGTACGGAGGACAGGGGGCCGCGCACCTGATGGGCGGCCACCGCGGCCATGGAGGGGGAGCCGACGGCGGGGAGCGGCGGTGCCGGGACCGGTGCGGGGGCGGGCAGCCTCTTGGTCATCGTGGTACGTCCAGTCTCAGGCGTGTGCGGCGGTCGGTACCGCCAGCCGATAGCCGACTCCGCGCACGGTCTCGATCCACTCCGTATGGCCGAGCTTGCTGCGCAGCGAGCCCACATGGACGTCGAGGGTCCGGGTGGACCCGAACCAGTTCTCGTCCCACACCCGGCACATGATGTCCTGGCGCTCCATCACCGCTCCGGGCTCTTCGAGCAACATCGCCAACAGGTCGAACTCCTTGCGGGTGATGTGCACTTCCGAGCCGTCCACGAACAGCTTGCGGGTGCGCGGGTCCAGCCGGATCGGGCCGACGTGCAGCGGGGGCTGCTCCGGACCGTGCAGTTCCGGTTCCGGCCGGGACGTTTCCAGGGGGACCGTGGCGGGGGCCGCCGGATCGGCTGCGTGCTGGGGGCAGCCCCCTGCCCTGCGCAGCACGGCCTGGATGCGGGCCACCAACTCATAGCGGCTGAAGGGTTTGGCGACAAAGTCGTCCGCGCCCATGTGCAGGGCCATCACCCGGTCCAGTTCCTCGGTTCTGCCGCTGAGCACGATGACGGGTACGCACGACAGCTCGCGGATCCGCCGGCAGACCTCGTGGCCGTCGAGGTCCGGCAGACCGAGGTCGAGAAGGACCAGGTCCGCGTCCGCGAACCGGGTCAGAGCTGCCGCACCGGTGCCGACGTAATTCGATTCGTAACCGTGGACGCGTAAGGTCTGCTTTAGAGCCTCGGCTATTCTCTCGTCGTCCTCGACGATCAGGATGTACATGGATCTGGTCCTCCCCCATGGGCGGAGCGCGATCGCGACACGCGGCGGAGCCGCATATCGATACCGCGATTATGCTGACCGAACCTTTTTTCCCCTCGCTCTTGTTTATCAAGCGGGTCGTCGGATTTTCAATGGAGATGAACATGAAAGGTCCTCGTCCCGGGGTGTGGTGAATAGTCCGTTCAGCAGGCGGGGGCTTCGGGACGCCGGTCCCCGCGCGCCCGGCGCAGCAGTACGAACCGCCGGGCGGCGTCCTCGGCCTCCCCGAGGGAGATGAACCCCCGGTCGCGCGCCACGGCCGTCAACGCGGCAGGCTCCTCGACGCGCCAGGTGTCCGCCAGGTGGCGCCGGACCAGGGGCAGCGGCAGATGGCGCGGGCTGCGGCGCTCGCCGGTGCGGGCCATCTGCTCGTTGAGCCGGTCCGCCGCCGCCACGGCGTCGGCGCTCGCGACCCAGGCCTCGTCCGTGCCGCGCAGCTCCGCGGGGGCGTCGTGGAAGGGCACCGCTCCGGGGGCGCTCCGGAACGAGCGCACCAGCAGCGTCGACAGGCGGTCTTCGGGGCCGCCCTCGCGCTGTTCCCACGGCGTCAGCCAGTACGACCACGCGGAGCGCGGCAGCGTCCGCGCGGAGATGCCGCGCTGGTCCGCGGCCTCCAGCGCGGCGCGGACGAGGCGGCCGTCGCCGTCGTCGGTGGAAGCCGACGGTATGCCGGCGATCCGGGTCAGCGCGAACCGGCGGTAGCGCTGCGGGAAGTCGGGCGCGTACAGCTGCTGGAAGCGCAGCACGTCGAGCTCGGAGACCGCGGCCGTGCGCCGGTCACGCACCGCGGGGCGGTACGTCCCGCGCCAGCGGTCCAGATACATCGTGCGCGGCACCATCCAGGCAGGCGTGAATCCGGGGAAGGAGGCGGCGGCGCGCGGGGTCGAGCAGTGCGACAGGGCCAGCAGCGCGTCGCGCCGCTTGAGGTCGGAGAGGTCGGGATGGCGCTCCGCGAACTCGCGCAAGCGTATGGCCGCTTCGGCGGCGGCCGGGTGCAGCCGCCGGGTGGTGTGCACGATCGCCGCCCAGCTCCGCTCGGTGTAGTGCAGGGTCCGGGCCGCGTTCAGCAGCGTCGCGCCGTCGTCGGGAGCCAGCGCCTTCCCGGCGACCGCGTTGGAGATCGTCCACCGCACATTGACCAGCGGGACGGTCAACTGCCGGTGTTCGCCTGACGGCAGATGGCCGACCGCGACCTCCTCGTCGGAATCCAGCTCGCCCTGCGCGTACATGCCGAAGACCAGCCCCACACCCTCCATGCCGTACGGCCACAGCTCGGCGGCCCGTAGCGCGCCCATGCTGGAGGCGCCGATGACACGGGTGCGTCGGGCCAGGACATCGATGATCTCCTTGTGCCGCACCGGGGCGGTCTGGTGGAACACCCCGTCGATGATCAGCACGGTGTCCGCCGCGCCCGTGTCCAGGGCGAGCAGATCGCCGTGGCGCACCGGGCGGTGCACCACCGCACGGTCCGTCGCCGCACGGTCCGCCACCGCCAGGACATCGGCGGCCGAGAGGGTGGGCCCGATGAACACATGGACGGTCACGATCCCCCCTTGGGATTGGTGGCCGACGACGACGCGGCCGTGAGGGGCCGTGGGATCTCGTGGCGGCCGTCGAACTCCAGCCCCGCCGCCACCACCTTGACCACGCTGAAGCCGCTCTCCGTACTGAGGTCGACGGCCACGGGCGGACGGCCGGTCACCCGGTGCACCTCGCCCGCGAGCCAGCGCGTCTCCTCGGTGTCCTCCGCGAACTCACGGCCCCGCCCGGAGACGTCCTGCCAGGGGACGAACTCGCCCTCGGTGACCGGTGGCGGCCCGGCGGCCGACGGGCCGCCCGCGAACAGCACGGCCGCCAGGTCGTCGCGGCTGCCCGCGATCGCGGTCAGCCGGCTCTGAGCCGACTCCGTCAGGGCGCGGCTGAGCGCCACGGCCGGGGAGCCGTGCACCCCGGAGCCGACCGCGAGCGCCGGGAAGTCCTCCGACCAGATGTAGCTGACGAAGCAGGGCAGCCCCCAGCGGTTGGGCACCTCCACGATCTCGACCCAGGCGCCCGCGTCCGCGATCCGCCCGAGCACCGTCGCACACAGCGGGTCGTCCACGCTCGACGGATCCACATGCCGCCGCTCGGCCACCGGCAGCGAGCCGATGGTCGCCGTGCAGTCCCGCTCGATGACCTCGTACAGCGCGTGCGCCAACGCCTCGTCGTAAGTGTTCCCGCCGGCCAGGCCGTTGGTCGAGCCGTGGAGGAGCGGTGGCTGCCAGGCCCGGGACACCTGGTAGTCGACCCGGACGTAGGCGCGCGGCACCAGGGTCTTGGTGCCGCTGACGGCGTCGACGCCGATGACCCAGTCCAGCGGTGTCCGTTCGCTCAGCAGGCTCCCGTGGTGCTGCTGCAGATCGCATACGTCGTACGGCAACTCCAGTTCGCATGCGGGGGTGTGCTTGAGCTCGGGGGCCGGACACGCGTACTCGGCGTGCCACAGCTCCACGGACTCCATGACCGCCGAGACGCGGGCCAGCAGCAGCGATGCCCCCTTGCCCTGCGAGACGGTGAGCGTCTTGGCCGCCGGGCGCACCGCCATCACCACCGGTACGCCCAGTGTGTCAAGACCGGTGACATCGGCGACCCGTGTGATACCGAATCTGTCCCGCAGCCCATTGATGAGCGTCCAGGTCTCTTCCGGATGCCGGACTCGATGTGTGCCATCGAAATGGACCTTCTTCATGTGCATCAGCATCGGCGTTGGTACGGAAACGACCGGGCAGACGGAGGTCAGCGGAGCGACAACGGTGAAACAAGATTCCGCAAGCGCCGTGCAAGAAATGTGTAAGAGGGGTGTCCGAGGTCTTTGGAGCGGGATAACCATTCGATTGTCCTTTGCAGTCCATCGAAAGGAATGAGGAAATGGAGAACACCTCTCTCCTCGATCTCGAACAGCTCGGTGACGAGATGTTCGAGGTAGTCGAGTCGGACACGACCGAGGACAAGGGCGGCGCCGGCTCGGCGTGGGCGTACGCCTGTTGTCACAGCGCCAGCAGCTCCTGCGCGCTGTCGTGACACAACGGCCGGTCCCGGTGGCGTGCCTTCCGCGCCGCCGGGGCCGGCCCCCTCGGAGGGAGGCCTGTCATGGGCGGCCGTCGGCTGAAGCTGGTGCGGCAGGTGAGGTACGCGCCGACCGAGAACGGCGCCGCCGTGCTCGGACCGTCCGGCGCGCTCGCGCTTCGCGGAGCCGGTGTGTACGCGTGGCTGGAGCGGCTGTGGCCGCTCCTCGACGGCGCCCAGGACGTGGACGCCGTACTCGCCCAACTCCCCGACGGACACCGGGCCGTCGCCACACGTCTGCTGGAAACCCTCCAGCGGCGGGACTTCCTACGGGAGGCCACCGAGCCACGGCCGCACGGCCTCACCGTCACCGAACTGCACCGCCACCGCCACGAGATCGCCTACATCGGACACTGGCTCGACTCCCCGGAACACCGCTTCGAGCGCTATCGCACCGCCCGTGTGCTGCTGCTCGGCGACGGTCCGCTGTACGCGGCCACCCGGCACGCCCTCCTCGCCTGCGGACTGCGTCAGGTACAGGTGCTCACGGAGGACGCGAGCGCTCCGTACGACACCCTGCGCGCGGCGGCTCGCACCGCCGATGCCGTGGTGTTCACGCGCGACGCGACCACCCCTCAAGCGGGGCCGGGCGTCGCGGCCGTTGAACGCGCCTGCGGCGGGGTGCCGCTGTTCCGCGCGCTGAGCCGGCCCGCCGACTGCTGGCTCCTTCCGCCCACCGCGCCCCTCACCTGGGCCGATGTACGACACCGGATACGGCACACCGCCGCCCCGGACAGCGCCGGACCCATTCCCATGACGGCGGCAGCCGCCGCGCTCGTCGGCGGACGGCTCGCCCTGGCCGTCTTCCGCCTCCTCACCGGGGTCCCCGACGAGGACACCGATGTGGACGCCGACGCCCCTGGTCCCGTACCCGGGATCCTCCGCGTCGACCTCACCACGCTCGCCGCGCACCGCCACCGGGTGCTCCCCGCCCCACGGCGCCACGACTCGGCGTGCGCCGAAGGCCGGATGAAAGAGTTGCGCGAGGCCCCCGCGCTCGACCCCGACGAACTCACCGCACGGCTCGCCGACTGCGCCGACGACATCGCGGGACCATACGCACCGCCCACCATGGAGTACGGCAGTCAGATACCGCTCACCGTCGCGCAATGCGTCGTGGCGGGCGCGGGGGTGGTGGTCGGTGCCTCCCTGGACCCACGGGCCGCCAAGGCCGTGGCGCTGCGCCGCGCCGGGGCGTCGTACGCGCTGTCCGCCGCCGGATACGTACCACCGCAGCCATCCGATCAAGCCGCTCCGGACCCCGCCCGCTTCCGCGCCGAACGACTGACGGACGGCGGTGTGCGGTCTCTGCCCGCGTCGCTTGTGCTGCCGTGTCCGGCGGGGGAGGGGCAGCAGGGTGGCCGCCCCGTGGGCGCGGGCACCGCGTGCGCCGAGAGTTGGGATGCCGCGGTGGAGGCCGCCCTCTTCGCCGCCGTACGCTCGCTCGCGCGGCAGCGCGCGGCCGACCTGCCGTCTGCCACGCTGATGCCGGAAGGGCTGCTGACCGAGCCCGAAGCGGTGCGCCATTGGCGGCTGTTGTGCACGCTCGGCCCGGTACCCGAGGCACGGGATCTCTCCGGCGGGCTGGTGGCGCCGGTCATCGGCCTGGTGGCCGGGGACCGGCTCGCCTCGGTGGGCTGCGCCGCCACCGCGGCCGGAGCGCTTGCCGAGGCCGCGCGTGAGCTGTTGCTCGCCCGGCAACGCGGAACCGAGCCGGCTGCGGGAGCCCTGCCGCTCCCCACCGCATCGGGGCCGCCCACCAGCCACGTACCCGCCTCGCTGCCCGGCTCCCTCCCCCAGGAGCGCATCGCCCACCTCGGCACGAGCCTGGCGGCTGAGGGATACACCGCGTACGCCGTGCCGCTCGACCACGACGCGGACTTCCACGCGCTCGTCCCCTTCATCGCCCGGGTGGTTCTCGATGAGGCCCACTGAGCTCCGGGCGGCCGTGGTCGGGGACGGCGGCCTGCTCAACCAGGCCATCGCCGAGCGCCTGACCTCAGAGCGCCTGGCCTCAGGGCGGGATTTACGCACCCACGCCGTCCTGCTGACCGTGAGCGACGGATGGGAGAGCGACGCGGCACACGACCGCCACCGGCGCCGCGCCCTCGCCTCCGGTGTCCCCTGGCTTCCCGTGTGGACCGAGGGCGCCCGCGCCCTGATCGGCCCGCTGGTCCGTCCGGACGCCCCCGGCTGCCACCGCTGTCTGCGTATGCGGCGCGCCCACGCCCGCGAGGACTGGCCGGTGGTACGGGCGGTGCGCGAGCGGTACGCCACCGAGCCGGAGCCCGAGCGGTCCCCGCTGCTCACCACGGTGGCAGCCGAGATCACGGCCCATCTCGTCGCCGCGCGCCTCATGGCCGCAGCCATCCCCTCCCGGGAACTGACCGTCATCGGCCTGCGGACCCTCGACGTCAGCAGCCACACCTTCCTCCCCGACCCCTGCTGCCCCGAATGCGGCGGGCTGCCGGACGACAGCCCTCAGGCCGCGCCCCGGACACTCCGCCCCCGCCCCAAAC
>NZ_MUNE01000262.1 GCF_002154605.1 Streptomyces milbemycinicus
AACACCGCCGACCGGTCGGCGCGCGTCCCGCAGGCCCGACGGCCCGCCCCCGTGGACGTACGCGCGGACGCGGCCGAACACCCCCCGCTGCTCGTCCTCACCCCCGTCAAGGACGCCGCCGCCTTCCTCCCCCGCTACCTCGACAACCTGCGCGCCCTCGACCACCCCCGCGAAGCGCTCTCCCTCGGCCTGCTGGAGGGCGACAGCAGCGACGGCACCTGGCAGGCCCTCCAGGACGCCCTGCCCGCACTGGAGGCGGACTTCCGGCGGGTCACCCTCGTACGCCGCCACTTCGGCCTCCGGCTCACCGGGCCGCGCTGGGCGCCGGACGTCCAGCGGCAGCGGCGGTCGGCGCTGGCCATGGCCCGTAACCACCTCCTGTCGTGCGCCCTCGCCGACGAGCGGTGGGTGCTGTGGCTCGACGTCGATGTGACGGACTGTCCGGCCGACCTCGTCCAGCGGCTGCTCGGCGCGCGTCAGGAGATCGTCGCCGCGCACTGCGTCACCGAGCCCGGCGGGCCCAGCTTCGACCACAACACCTTCGTCCTGCGCCCGGACGCCGACACCTTGGACTGGGACCCATGGCTCCGGGACGGAATCCTGCAGCCGCCCAAGGGGTTCGGCCGGAGCTATCTCGACGAGCTGCGCGGGCAGGAGAGGGTCCGCGTCGACGGGGTCGGCGGTACGGCCCTGCTGGTCCACGCCGATCTGCACCGCGACGGCCTGGTGTTCCCGACCGTCCCCTACCGGCGGCTCATCGAGACCGAGGGGCTGGCCGTGCTGGCCCAGGACATGGGCGTCGAGTGCTGGGCGCTGCCCGGGGTGGAGGTGGTGCACCCTGCCATTGGGGTGGTCGCCCGCTGAGCCGGGCAGGTGAAACCGCCGCCGCTTGCGAAGCCCGTGACGTCGGATGGCGTTAGCTGGTTGTCCGCGGGCCTCTACACGCAGGAAAATTAGGAGAATCACATGAACATCGGCAAGACGGCGGCGCTGGTGACAGCGGCGGCCGGGGCAGTGGTCTTCGGTGGGTCCAACGCAGGCGCATTTCCCTGGGACAACCCCAACCAACAGGTCAACGAGTGCGACTCCAAGAGCGGGGTGGGCGTCTCAGGGCCGGGGCCGGGGTCGAGCTGTCTCAACTTCGCGGAGATCTTCGGCGACCCGCATGGCGTGGTGCAGCAGAACCACTGCGACTCCCGACTCGGCAGCACGGCCAACATCACCGTCGTCGCCCCCACCGGCGGCGGCGAGACGGGCTCGCAGTGCGCCAACATCGCCATCTCCGAGCGGCCGGACTTCATGGCCCCCCACCGCGGCATGTACGGCGAGGGCGGCTACGGCGCCGAGCTCCGATGACCGCGGCACCGTCCGGCCCGGAACGCGGCCCCCTGGAGGCTGGTGACCTCCCGGGGGCCGCGGTGGCATCGCGGGAGCCCGTGGTCTCGGTGGTCATCCCCTGCCACGACTACAGCCGCTATCTGCCGCAGGCCGTGGGGAGCGTGCTGGCCCAGACCTACCCGGACTGGGAGCTCGTCGTCGTCGACGACGGCAGCACCGACGACACCGCGGCGGTGGCCCGGTCGCTGATCGCCGACCACCCCGGCCGCCGCATCCGGCTGCTGCGCCAGGCCAACGCGGGGGTCTCGGCCGCCCGTAACGCGGGCATCGCGGCCACCGCCGGCCGCTACGTCCTGCCGCTGGACGCCGACGACGTGATCGCCCCCACCATGCTGGAGCGGACGGTGGCGGTGCTGGACCGGAGGCCGGAGATCGCGATCGTCTCCACCGATGTCTCCGTCTTCACCGACGACGGTCTGCCCGCGCAGGCACTGGAGCTGCCGGCGTACGACAAGGACCTGCTGCTGCGGCGGCTGATCATGTTCTACTGCTCGCTCTACCGCCGCGAGGTGTGGCAGACGGTGGGCGGCTACGCCGAGGACATGCGTACCGGGGAGGACTGGGACTTCTGGATCGCCTGCGCCGAGCGCGGCTTCACGGCCCATCATCTCCACGAGGCGCTGTTCGGGGCGCGCAACAAGGACGACGGGCTGCATGTGGAGGCGGCCGAGAACGACCTGGCGGTCCGCGCCAGGATCGTGGCGGGCCACCCGGGCATGTTCAAGCCGGTCACCCGGGCCTGGGCGCAGGGCCTGCTCGCCCAGGACGAGCGGGGGTGCCTGGCCGATGAGCAGGTGCCCGACGACATCCTCACCCGGGCGGCCGATATGGACCAGTTTCTGCGGGTGGTCATGTCGCTGCAGCGCACCGCGCGGCTGCAGCACCGTCATATCCAGCGGCTGGAGCGGGCCCTGGCCGAGCGGGAGATCCCGCTGCCCGTCTGAGCGCGGCGAGGGCGGGGCTCCGGAGGGGAGCCCCGCCCGTTGTGCGGGTGGGGGGTGCGGGTGGTGGCGCTACTCGAAGAGATCCGCGTACGACCCCATCGCCAGCGCGATATCGGCCTGGGCCCAGAACCGGTGGTACGTAAAGCTCGGGACCGCCCCGCCCTTCAGATACGCCTCGACCTTGGACCAGGCCGGGTCGTTCTTGTAGAAGGACCGGATCGACATGAAGGTGGAGCTGGAGTCGACCTTGTCACCGTTCGGCATGGTGCCGGTCCAGCCGCTGGGCACATAGACCGGGTCGTCGAAGCGGTTGTAGTCGGCCCGGGTCTCCGGGACCGCGATGCCCAGGGAGTCCTGGTAGTTGGTCCACATGCCGTCCAGCAGGGCCTTCGCGGTGTCCCTGGCCTGGGTGTCGCCCGCCTTGGCGGCGTAGTAGGACAGGGTCTTGGCGTATGCGGCCGTCACGCCGACGTCGTTGGTGTAGTCGGCGACGGTGACGTGCAGGCTCGCGTTGGCGCCGGGGCTGGAGGCGTTCCAGGTGTCCGGCTGGCCGGACCACTGGAGAGTGGAGGGGATCCGGTAGGTGCCGTCCGGGTTGATCGTGGTCTTGGACAGCGCCCACTTGACCCACTTGTCCAGGACCGTCTTGGCGGACGCGTCACCGGTGCGGTTGTAGTACTCCGCGACGCGCTCCATGGACCATGCCTGGAAGCCGAACCACTGGTTGGACGGCGGGTCGTGGTAGACCGGCTTCTCGTCGTAGTACATGCCATAGAACGTCGCGGCCCCCGACGGCGGTGTGGCGTAGCGGCCCTGCCAGCTGTTGGTGGCGCCGCCCGCGATGGCGCCCTCGCTGGACTGCAGCCAGCGGTAGAACTCCAGCTGCCGCTTGAGGCTGGTGGACCAGTCGGCCGCGCCGGTGGCCGACTTGGGCTTCAGATCGGCATAGTTGGCCAGCGCCCAGGCCGCCATGGGGTTCTGGTAGCCGCCGTGGGCGTGGCTGGAGCCGATGCGCCAGGCCCAGCCCGCGGAGGTGTCGGTGGCGCCGCCCCAGGCGTAGTACCAGGACAGCAGGTAGTGGGAGCTGTTCTTGCCGCTGCCCGCCGCGCAGGAGGTCTCACCGACGCAGTTGCCGACCTTCTTGAAGTACTTGTCGTACATCGCGTAGCGCAGGTAGTCGCCCATCTTGGCGGCCTTGGCCACGTTGCCCGACACCTGGCTGCCCTTACCCTGTGCCTTGGCCCACTCGGCGGCCCAGTAGGCGGCCTGGACCACGCGGGCGTCGGCGTCCGGGGCGTTGGTGAACTTCCACTGCTTGGCGTACGAGGCGTCACCGGTGAACAGGTCCAGATAGCCGTTCTTGCCGCCGTACTTGAAGCCGTCGCAGGTGGGCTGGGTCACGGTCTCCCAGACCGACTCCTGGGGCCCGCGCTGGAAGGTGTTGACATAGCTCGGTCCGGTGTCGCTCGGCCCCGCCTCGCACTTGCCGGGGGAGTTGCCGTAGCCGTAGACGTTGTCGACGTCCTGGATCCAGTGCATGCCATAGATGTCATCGGTGCCGTACGCGCTCTTCAGCTCGGCGGCGATGGGGTCGTTGCCGACCGAGACATTGCCGTTGAGCTGCGCGGGGTACTGGGAGGGCAGATCCCATTCGGGCGCGTAGGTGGCCGGCTTGGAAGCGTTGTAGAAGCTGTTGGTCGGCTGGTCGGCGTGGGTGGGGATCATGTACTTCTCCATGGTGTCCCACGCGCTGTTGAACTTGGACCAGTCGCCGGTGACCTTGCCGTACATCGCCTGCAGCCAGATCAGATAGCTGTACGCCTCGGAGGTCGTCTCATGGCCGTGGTCGGGGGCCTCGACGATCAGGGTCTCCACCGAGTGGTACGGGATGCCCTCGGGCGAGAAGTAGCCGGCTCCCGGAGCGGTGATCTTGTTGTAGAGGTCCAGGAAGCGGGCGTCGTACGCCTTGGAGGCGGCCAGCTGGGTGACGGTGACCTCGGCCTTGGTGTGGCCGGTGGCGGTGGCGGTGAAGGTCGCCGTGCCGGTGCCGCTGTTCGCGGCGGCGACGGTCACCTGCTGGGCGGTGTCCCAGTTGGTGGGCGTGAAGGTGAGGGTGGCGCCCGAGGAGACGGTCAGCCCGGTGACACCGGAGGTGCGGGCGACGGAGACCGTCACGTTCGCGGACGGCTTGGTGGACAGCTTCAGCCCAAACGTACCGGTCTTGCCCTGCTGCACCCCGAGCTGGGCGGGGCTGGCGACGAGTGCGGGCCCGGCCGCCACGCGGATGCCGACGGGGGTGGACTCGGCGGACGCGCCCTGGCTGTCGTAGGCCTTGGCGTAGAGCGAGTAGTCGCCCGCGGGCACGTCGGCGTAGTCGAAGGTGAACGGGGAGGTGGTGTCGGTGCCGAGGAGCTTGGTGTCGCTGTAGAACTCCACCTTGGTGACGGTCGCGCCGTCGGCGGCCGCGGCGGTGGCGGCCATCGGGACGGTGCCGCCGGAGCTGAAGGTCGCGCCGGGGGCCGGGCTGGTCAGCACGGCGATGGGCGGCTGGTGGGCGCCCGTGCAGCTGATGCCGTTGACGGCGAATGTGGTGGGCGCGGTGTTGGTGCCGCTGTAGCTGAACTGGGCGCCGGTCGTGACATTGCCGCCCGCCGCGATCTTTGCGTTGTGGGCGGCGTTCTTGACGGTGACGGTCTTACCGGACTGGGTCCAGGTGCCGTTCCAGCCGTTGGCCAGCTTCTGGTCACCCGCGTAGTCGTACGTCAGGGTCCAGCCGTCGATGGCGTCAGCGCCCGGGTTGGAGATGGTGAGCTCCGCGGTGAATCCCGAACCCCAGTCGTTGGTCTTGTAGTCGACGCCGCACTGGACGGCGGCGGCGTGCGCGGGGGCCGCGCCGCCGGCGGCGGTCATGGCCACCGGGAGCGAGAGCGCGGCGGCCAGGGCCGTCACCAGTTGTCTCGTCCTGGGCCGCCGCGTCCCCGGAAGTCGCGTCTTCGGCCGTCTCATCGCCAGTCGGCGGATGAATGGTCGTGCCCCGGATAACGGCGAGCCTCGCTGTAGGCGCATCGGGGAAGTCCTCCTCGCGGGTCCGTGCGGGTGGGGGGCAGTGCGAACCAGTGGGAGCGCTCCCAAGGTTCGGGCGGACCTGAAGAGGTGTCAAGGCTTTGAACAAGATGCACCTCTCGAACGTGTTCGACTGATAAATCTGTGAACACCTCTGTTGACATGTGCGACACAGGCGTTACGGTCACTTCAACCAGTGGGAGCGGTTCCAGCAGTCAGCGCCACCTTCGGGTCACCCAGGGAGGCGCCTGGACTTCGAGGAGTCGCTCCATGCGAGCACCACCGCGCCTTTATGCCTTGGCGGCCACCGCGGCACTGACCCTCGCCGCCGCTCTGCTCCCCGTCGCTCATGCGTCGGGTGCGGTCGCCGCAGCACCGCCGAAGCTGCACGCCTCGGGCAACAAGCTGGTCGACGAGAACGGAGCCACCCGCAGACTGCTCGGCGTCAACCGCTCCGGCGGCGAGTTCATGTGCGTACAGGGGCGGGGCATCTTCGACGGCCCGGTCGACGACGCGTCCATCAAGGCCATCGCGGACTGGAAGGTGAACGCCGTCCGCGTCCCGCTCAACGAGGAGTGCTGGCTCGGTCTGTCGCATATCAACGCGGCCTACCGGGGCGCCAACTACATCAATGCGGTCAAGGACTTCGTGGCCCGGCTCGAAGCCCATGGCATCACCCCGATCGTCGAGCTGCACTGGACCCACGGCAAGTACACGGGCGGCGACAACCACTGCCCCGACACCGAGTACGCCACCTGCCAGAAGCCGATGCCCGACGCGCAGTACACCCCGGCCTTCTGGAGCTCGGTCGCCCAGACCTTCAAGGGCGACCAGGCCGTGGTGTTCGACCTGTTCAACGAGCCGTTCCCGGACCGCGCCACCACCGACCTGACGGCGGCGTGGGCCTGCTGGCGCGACGGCGGGAAATGCCCCGGCATCGATTTCGAGGTGGCCGGGATGCAGGACCTGCTGGACGCGGTACGAAGCGCCGGCGCCAAGAACCTCGTCCTGATCCCGGGAGTCGCCTACTCCAACGACATGCGCCAATGGCTGACGCACAAGCCGAGCGACCCGGCGGGCAACCTCGCCGCCGCCTGGCACACCTACAACTTCAACACCTGCTCCAACGAGAGCTGCTGGAACGAGCAACTGGCCCCGGTCATCGGCCAGGTGCCCTTCGTGGCGGGTGAGATCGGCGAGAACACCTGCTCACACGGCTATATCGACCGGGTCATGGCCTGGCTCGACGCCAAGGGCGCCTCGTATCTGGGCTGGACCTGGAACACCTGGGACTGCTCCTCCGGCCCGTCCTTGATCAGCGATTTCAACGGCACGCCGACCGGCTTCGGCGTGGGCCTCCGTGATCACCTGAAGGGATTGTCATGAGCCGCACTACCTCACCCCCCACCCGCCACCGCAGGGCCGCCGCACTGGCCGGCTCCGCACTGCTCGCCGCCACCGCGCTGACCGTCTCCTCCCTGAGCGGCACCGCCGCCGCCCAGGCCGAGGGCACCAGAGCGGCCGCCGCCAAGGTGGACAACCCGTACGCGGGCGCCAAGGTGTATGTGAACCCCGACTGGTCCGCGAAGGCCGCCGCCGAGTCCGGCGGCAGCAAGATCTCCAACCAGCCGACCGGCGTCTGGATGGACCGCATCGCCGCCATCAACGGCACCACCGGCGCCCGCGGTCTGCGCTCCCACCTGGACACGGCGCTGACTCAGTCGGGCGGCAGCCCCATGGTCGTCCAGTTAGTCGTCTACGACCTGCCCGGCCGCGACTGCGCCGCGCTGGCGTCCAACGGCGAGCTCGGCCCGAACGACATCGACAAGTACAAGACCCAGTTCATCGACCCGATCGCGTCGATCCTCTCGGAGTCGAAGTACGCCAACTCCAATCTCCGGATCGTCACCACGATCGAGATCGACTCGCTGCCCAACCTGGTCACCAACACCGGCGGCCGTCCCACCGCGACCCCGCAGTGCGACACCATGAAGAACAACGGCAACTACGTGAAGGGCGTCGGCTACGCCCTGAACAAGCTGGGCGCCATCGGCAACGTCTACAACTACGTGGACGCCGGCCACCACGGCTGGATCGGCTGGGACGACAACTTCAACGCCACCGCCCAGGTCATCAAGCAGGCCGCGACCGCCGAGGGCAGCACGGTCGACAAGGTGGCCGGGATCATCGTCAACACGGCCAACTACAGCGCGCTGAAAGAGAACAACTACACCATCAACGACAGCATCAACGGCAAGTCCGTGCGCGAGTCGAAGTGGGTGGACTGGAACCGCTACGTCGACGAGCTGTCCTTCGCCCAGGCGTTCCGCCAGGAGCTGGTGAACGTCGGACTCCCGTCCAACATCGGCGCCCTGATCGACACCTCCCGCAACGGCTGGGGCGGCACGGCCCGCCCGGCCGGCCCCGGTGCGAAGACGGACGTGGACACCTACATCAACGGCGGGCGCTACGACCGCCGGATCCACGTCGGCAACTGGTGCAACCAGTCCGGCGCCGGCCTCGGCGAGCGGCCCAAGGCGGCACCCGCGTCCGGGATCGACGCGTACGTGTGGATGAAGCCCCCGGGCGAGTCCGACGGCTCCAGCTCCGCCATCCCGAACGACGAGGGCAAGGGCTTCGACCGGATGTGCGACCCGACGTACACGGGCAACCCGCGCAACGGCAACAACATGTCCGGCGCGCTGCCGAACTCACCCCTGTCGGGCCACTGGTTCTCGGCCCAGTTCCAGGAGCTGCTGAAGAACGCCTACCCGGCGCTGTGACCCGTACGGGCAGCAACCGATAGACCGCAGCAGGCACCCGCACACGACGGGGCCGGTGGACGCGCTCGCGCGCTCCGCCGGCCCCGTCGGCGTGTCGAGCCACGCGCCTGGAGGTGGAGCGCCGCTTGCGCAGGGAACACCTCCCGGCCGAAGGCTGGGGGGGGATCGCGCACAGCCCGCCCGGCGGCGGGGTCAGCGTGATCTTGCGAGGAACCCCATGTGTTTGCGCATGGAGGGATCGCATCTTCGGATTGCTCTGACGTGCGCTTACGCGCAGGCCTGTTCTGGTTGGTGGGTGTAGGTGTATCCGTCGCCTCGCTGGAGGAGGCGGATGTTGGTGTGTCGGATTCCTGCGGCGCGGCCGTGAGGTGTGCGGATATCGAATTTGCCGGTGGTGCGGATCATGACGCGGCCGGTGTGGGTGCCGGTGTATTTGCCCTTGGGTACGGAAGCGGTCACGAGGTCGCCGGTGGCGTAGCCGTGCACGGTCTTGATTCGTGGGCTGGTGCGGCGGGGGAAGCCGTGGCGGTCGGGGCTGGTGCGCTGGTGCTGGCCGCGCCCTGAGCATCCGGCGACCAGTATGGGGGTGACGGTTTCGGTGACTGTGTCGAGTTTGCCGACGTTGAGGGCGTCGAGGGTGTGGGATTTCGGGAGTCCGCAGCGGGTGCGGTTCCATTTCGTGCGGCCGCCGGA
>NZ_MUNE01000263.1 GCF_002154605.1 Streptomyces milbemycinicus
CGGGGGCGGGCCCGCCCCCGGGCTGCGGCTGCGGATACGAGGGCAGGCCCGGTTGCGCGGGCTGCGGCGCGGCGCCGGGCGCGGCCGGGGGCACCGGCGGTCTCGGCGGCTGCCCGCTCCCGCCCTGCCCGTTTGGCGCGCCCCGCCCGGGCGCGCCGCTGTCGTCCTCGTACGTCATGGTTCCAACCCCCGTCCACCGACTGGGCCACGACCTGCGGCCCGCGTGAACACAAGGACAGACGACGATCGACGCCGTGGAGTTGCACCCGGGGCGGGCCCAGGAACAGAAGGTTCAGGCCGTAATGACCCCTCAGATGCCCAGACGGGCGGCGATTCCGACGAGGACGGCCTCGAGCCCGATCTCGAACTGCCACTCCGCGTCGTCCTTGCGGTTCGCCTCGTCGATGTAGCGGGCGTATGTCGGGTACCGGCCGGTGTTCATCAGCCAGTTCATGCGCGGGGCAAGGGCGATGCGCGTCTCGTCGGCGCTGGCCCACCCCTGCTCCTGCATCAGCTCCGCGAGGCCGATCTCACGGTCCACGGCGCCTTTCACATAGGAGTCGACGGCGCGGCAGACCGCCATCATCGTGTCGACGTCCAGATCGAGCTCGTCGAGCGAGGCCAGGGCGCTTTCGACCACGGCCACTTGGTTCGGCGTCAGCGTGAACACCGCCGTGCGGGCCACCCAGCGGTGCTGGAGGAGCACCGCCCTCGTGCGCCGGGAGAGCGCTCGCATGGCCTGCCTCCAGTCCTTGGCGCCCTCGGGTGGCGTCATCTCGCCGTAGACGTGGTCGACCATCAGCTCCAGGAGCTCGTCCTTGCCGGACACATAGCGGTACGCCGCCATCGGCGCGACCCCCAGATCGGTCGCGAGGCGGCGCATGGTGACGGCGTCGATGCCTTCCGCGTCGGCGATCGCGACCGCGGCCCGGGCAATGCGCTCGGGGGTGAGCGTGGAGCGCGGCGCGGGGGCCGGGCGGTTCAGCCGCTCCCACAGAAAGGCGGTCTCCGGCTCGCCCTGCTCCGGTTTCGGCTGCGTCTCCTGCTTCTTCCGGGGAGGCATGGGGCCAGCTCCTTCTGTCGCGAGTGATGTACAGAGTATCGCTCAGTGGACAACGTACACGCCGCTGTGTACGTTGTATCTCGTCCGATACAACGTACACATCGAACGGGAGCCTCCCATGAACGACCTCAACGACAACCCCAATGGCGGCCTCAGCGCCGCCCCGCTGCGCGTGGCGGTCCTCGTCGGCAGCACCCGGGACGGCCGCTTCGGACCCGTGGTGGCCGAGTGGACGGCCGGTCACATCGCCCAGCGCGAGGACATGGAGGCCGACCTTGTCGACCTGGTCGAGACCCCGGTCCCGACCGTCATGCCGGCGTTCGGGCAGCAGCCGTCCGACGAGGACGTGGCGCTGCTCGGCGCCGTCGCCCCGCGGCTGGCGGCGGCCGACGCGTTCGTCATCGTCACGCCGGAGTACAACCACAGCTACCCGGCGGCCCTGAAGAACGCGATCGACTGGCACAACCCGCAGTGGCACGCCAAGCCGGTCGCCTTCGTCTCCTACGGCGGCATCTCCGGCGGTCTGCGCGCGGTCGAACACCTGCGGGGCGTCCTGGCCGAGCTGCACGCGGTGACCATCCGCAACACGGTCAGCTTCCACAACTACGGCGACAAGTTCGACCCGGACGGCAAGCCCCTGGACCCGGAGTGCGACGCCGCGGCCAAGTCCCTGCTCGACCAGCTGACCTGGTGGGGGCTCGCGCTGCGGGACGCCCGCGCCGCCCGCCCGTACACCGGCTGAGGCGGGGGAGCGCAGCCATGACCGGCGACCCGGGGGACGCGCCCCCTCCCGCCCGGCAGAACCCTCCCTACCTGGGCATCTTCGGCCTGATGCTCGGCATCTTCCTGGCGACCCTCGACGGGCAGATCGTCGGCGTCGCGCTGCCGACCATCGTCGGCGACCTGGGCGGCCTCGACCACTTCTCCTGGGCCGTCACGTCCTACCTGCTCACCTTGGCGGCGACCACCCCGATCTGGGGCAAACTCGGTGACCTCTACGGCCGCAAGGGCGCCTACCTCTGGTCCGTGGTGCTCTTCCTGGCCGGCACCGTCCTGTGCGGCCTCGCGCAGAACATGGGACAACTCATCGCCTTCCGCGCCGCCCAGGGCCTCGGGGCCGGCGGTCTCATGGTCGGTGCGATGTCCATCATCGGCGTACTGATCCCCGCTCAGGACCGCGGCCGCGTCCAGTCGATGATCGGCGTGATGCTGCCGGTCGCCTTCGTCGGCGGCCCACTGCTCGGCGGATTCATCACCGACGCCCTGGACTGGCGCTGGGTCTTCTACATCAACGTGCCCTTCGGTATCGCCGCGCTGCTCGCCGTCGGCAAGGGCGTACGGCTGCCACGGGCGCGGGCCGGCGGGCGGATCGACTACCCCGGTACGGCCCTGCTGACTGCCGCCATCCTGTCGCTCACCCTGCTGGCCGGCTGGGGCGGCACCCGTTACGACTGGACCTCGCCGCAGATCGTGCTGCTCGGCGCGGTGGCCGCCGCGGCTCTCGCCGCCTTCATCCGGGTGGAACGGCGCGCGAAGGAGCCCGTCATCCCGCTGCGGCTGTTCCGCAGCCGCGACTTCACCCTCGCCCAGGCCCTCAGCTTCCTGGTCGGCGCCGCGCTGATCTCGGTGGCGAGCTACCTGCCCCAGTACATGCAGTTCGTGCAGGGCTCCTCCTCCACCGTCAGCGGCATGCAGGGCCTGCCCCTGATGCTGGGCATGCTGGCGGCGCAGCTCATCACCGGCCGGCTGATGGACCGGGGCGGCCTGGAACGCGTGGTGCCGATCACCGGTGCCGCCCTCACGGTCACCGGCGTGCTCCTGCTGCTCCTGCTCGACACCGGCACCCCGGTGTTCGCTGCCTCGGCCCTCCCCGTGGTGTTCGGCGCCGGTGTCGGCATGCTGATGCAGAGCACGCTGCTCACCACGATGAGCACCGCCCCGCCGCGCGACATGGGCGCCGCCACCGGCACCGTCACCCTGCTGCGTACGATCGGCGGCTCACTCGGCGTCGCCGCCCTCGGCGCCCTGCACATCGGCCGGATGACCGCCGAACTCGCCGACCGGCTCGGCGCCCGCGCTGCCGAAAAGCTCACCTCCACGGGCGAGGTGACCCCGGCCTCGGTCGACAGCATGCCCGCCCAGGCGCGCCACGCCGTCCAGGAGGCCTTCATCAGCGGCCTGCACGGGGTCCTCGTCGGCACGGCCGTCCTCGCCGTGGCCGCCTTCGCCCTCGCCTGGTGCGTCCGAGGGAACTCGCCCGCCGAGCCCGCCAAGCCCTCCGACCCCACCAAGGAATCGGGCCGCGCGCAGATCCCGGCGACGGCGGACTGAAGCCTTGTCACACGCACCCGACAGAGAAAGCAGACCAGCCATGTCCAGCACCTCCGCCGTACGCGCCAAGGACATCCTTCTGCGCCCCTTCACCCTGGGGGGCCTCACCCTCCCCAACCGGATCGTGATGGCGCCGATGACCCGTGAGTTCTCGCCCGGCGGCGTACCGGGCGAGGACGTGGCGGCGTACTACGCCCGACGGGCCGCGGGCGGGGTCGGCCTGATCGTCACCGAGGGGACGTACATCGGCCATGAATCGGCGGGCAGCAGTGACCGCGTCCCCCGTATCCACGGAGAACAGGCTCTGGCGGGCTGGGCCAGGGTGACGGGCGCGGTGCACAGCGCAGGCGGGAAGATCATGTCGCAGCTGTGGCATGTGGGCATGGACCGCAAACCCGGCACCCCGCCCGTGCCCGCCGCCCCGCCCATAGGCCCCTCCGGCATCGCCGTCGACGGTACGCGGTCCGGCCGGGCGATGACGCGGACCGACATCGACGATGTCGTCGCGGCCTACGCGACGGCTGCCGCGGCCGCCCAGCGGATCGGGTTCGACGGCGTCGAGGTCCATGCGGGCCACGGCTATCTCATCGACCAGTTCCTCTGGGAGCGGACCAACCGGCGCACCGACGCCTACGGCGGAAACCTCGTCGCCCGCTCCCGCTTCGCCGCCGAGGTCGTCGCCGCGGTCCGCGGGGCGGTCTCCCCGAACTTCCCGATCACCTTCCGGTTCTCACAGTGGAAGATGGGCGCCTACGATGCCAGGCTCGCCCGCTCGCCGCAGGAACTCGAAGCCCTGCTCGCCCCGCTGGCGGACGCCGGAGTCGACGCCTTCCACTGCTCCACCCGCCGCTTCCACCAGCCCGAGTTCGACGGGTCCGACCTCAACCTCGCCGGCTGGACGAAGAAGCTCACCGGCAAGCCTGCGATCTCCGTCGGCGCGATCGGCCTCGACAACGAGTTCACCGATGTGATCCAGGGCCGGCAGGGCGAGGTCACGGGCATCGGAGAACTGCTCGACCGCATGGAGCGCAACGAGTTCGACCTCGCCGCGGTCGGCCGCGCCCTGCTCGGCGACCCCGACTGGCTCACCAAGGTCCTGACCGACCGCACAGCGGACCTCAGCCCCTTCCATGTGGGCCTGCTCGCCGCCCTGAACTGAGCTGCTCCGCCGAGGCCCTGTCCGGTCACCGCACCAGCAGCACAGCTAGTCAGGGAGGGAGAAGCCTTCGGGCGGCGCGCCTTCGACGAACAGCATTCCCACCCCGACCTTGCCCTCTCGTATCTCCCGGGCCCGTCGGTACTCGGGGGAGTCGTACCACTCCCGGATCCGGTCCATGTCGGGAAACTCGATGACCAGGAACCGGGAGGAGTCCCAGGTGCCTTCGACGGGCTCGGGTGTGGGGCCCGCGACCAGGTAACGGCCGCCGTGGTCGAGGATGGATTTCTGGGCCACGGGGGCGTAGGCCAGGCCGGCCTCCTCATCGTTCACATCGGCGTTGACGATGACGTAAGCGGGCATGGGGTTCCCCGTTTCCTTTGGACACGGCGTGTACTTATGTCACGCCGGAGACTATTGCATCCCTGTAACGTGTTCAAGGTGGGTATCGACGAGGGCGAAAGCGTCACGGGTGTGATGAGCCGCCGGGAGCGGCTGCGGGTGGAGACGAGCCGGGAGATCAAGGCCATCGCGCTGCGGCAGATGGCAGAAGGGGGGCCCGGAGCGATCTCGCTGCGCGGCATCGCCCGCGAGATGGGGATGACCGCTCGCGCGATCTACAGCTACTTCCCCACCCGGGACGACCTGATCACGGCACTGATCAGCGGAATCGCCGCCTCGCTCGCGGAGGCGCTGGAGACCGCCAGCAACGCCGTGCCCGACACCGACCCCGGTGGCAGGCTGCTGGCCTGGGGCCAGGCCCTGAGGGAATGGGCGCTGGCTCACCCCGAGAGCTTCCGGCTCTTCTACGGCCACCCCATCCCCGGCTACCAACCCCCCGAGGACGGACCGGTGGACCGGACGGCACGCCGGGTATGCCGCGAACTCACCCGCTTGGTGGCCGCCGCATGGCCCAACGCCCGGCACCGCCAGCCCGAGGACACCTCCTGGGCCGATCTTCACCCGGACTACGTCGCGAAGATCCAGGAAGACCTCCCGGACGTGCCACCCGCCGCGGCCGCGCTCGCGCTGCGCGTCTGGGGCCGGATGCACGGCCTGGTGGCCCTGGAGATCGACGGCCACATCCACCCCGTCGCGGGGAACCCGGCCGCCCTGCACCGCGCCGAAATGCTTGACCTGGTCGGGTCACTGGGCCTGGCCTAAGGGCTTGTAGGGAATCAAGGTGTTGCTTCCCGTTCTGGGGCCCGTTGGTGTGGTATGCGCATCCCGGACGAGGCTCGTGCCCAACTCGCTGTGAAGTTTCCGGTCTTGTTCCCGCATCTCGACGAGCGGCAGCGGCGCTTGCTGATGGGAGCGGAGGCCCGGGTGCTGGGGCATGGCGGAATCCGGGCCGTTGCGCGGGCGGCCGGGGTAAGTGAGACGACGGTCCGCAGGGGGGGTGCTCGAGCTGGAGGCCGGCGAGGCCCCGTTGAGGCGGGTGCGGCGGCCAGGCCGAGGGCGCAAGCGGATCGCGGACCTCGATCCGGGGTTGCGGCCCGCACTGCTGGCGCTGGTCGAGCCGGACGAGCGCGGTGATCCGATGTCGCCGCTGCGGTGGACGGTGAAGTCGACCCGCACCCTCGCTCGGGAGCTGACCCGGGCCGGACACCGAATCAGCGCGGACACCGTTGCTGCACTGCTGCGAGTCCGCGACGGTGCTCACGCGATTAACCCTGTCCGCATTTGCCGTCGGCTTGGAACGATGGCAGCCATGGATGCCCAGCCACAGCCTGACGCCGCCCCCTTCCCGGGGGCAACCGGTTCCAGCGCGGTCGTTGAGTACGCTCGCGAAGCCCGGAGACTGGTCTTCGCCCGCTATCCGGACGCACTCGGCGCCGTACTCGGCGGCTCCAGCGCCTCCGGTCGGGCCACCCCCGGCAGCGACCTCGACATCGCCGTCCTCCTTCCTGACGGCGGCATCAGCCGCCGCGAAGTGTTCCGTCACGAAGGCCGCCCCGCCGAGGTGTTTCTGCACACCCGCGCGGACTTGGGGGAGGTGTTCGCGGAAGCCCGGGCCACGCGCCGGGCGACCGCGCTCTTCATTTACGCCGAGTCGGTCTTGCTGTACGACCCGGATGGCCATGTCGAAACCCGGCGTGCCGAGGCACAGGCCCTGCTCGCTGCCGGGCCCGAACCCCTTACCCCGAACGAGAGCGAACTCGGCCGCTTCCTGCTCACCGACCTTCTGGACGACCTGGCCGAGACCGGTCCCGGCAGCGACCGACATGAGCAACTGGCCATCGCCGACCGGACGCTGCAGGAAGCCGCACACCTCCTGACCGCTTATCACCGCGCCTGGAACGGCGCCGGCAAGTGGCTGCCCCGGCGCCTGACCGCGGCCGATCCGGTCCTCGGTCGGGAACTGCTCCGTGGGCACCTGGCCCTCGCCGAGCGCGCCGACCCGGCACCGCTGACCACCGCAGCCCGCCGTGTGCTTGAGCTGTTGGGCGGTCCCCTCCGGGAGGGCTACGTCGCGCCCTGGCGCCCGTCCGCCGGGAACGGAGCCGGCGAGTCATAGTCACGACTCGAGGTCGGTGAACCCGTACGGGATGCCTCCCCGCTCGATCAGCGCGTCCTCCAGCTCGTCCTCGTCGAGGTCGTCCTCCGCGCAGTCCTCCCAGCCGTCGTCCTCAAGGCGACGTCATCGGGATCCCCGGCGAGCATGTTCTTGTGGTCGGGGCTCCAATCTCGGGGAACCGCAGGGGTGTTGCCAAGCGCGTTGCGGGCAACCCGCGTCGCCCGCCCCCCTGCCCTGCTGTCAGTGGTTCCGGGCCGGGCCTGCCAATGTAGTTCGCTAGAATATTATCTTCTGGAGTATAGTTTTCGGGGGTCAGGCGTCGCGCCGAACACCCGAGATCCCAGGAGCCACTCCATGCCCATGCCCACCCCTCGCACTCTCGCCCCACCCCCCGACGCTCCCCGCCGGCCGCGGGCCGCCACCGCGTTCCGTGGTTCATGCGGATCACGCTCCTCCTGCAGTCGGCGGCGATCCTGGCGCAGGCGGTCACCGCCGGTCTGCTGCTGGCCTCCGTGCCCATCGGCCGGACCCTGCATGCCGGGATGGCGCAGGCCGTGCTGGGGGCCGTCCTGCTCAACCTCCTGGCCGCGGTCCTGGCC
>NZ_MUNE01000264.1 GCF_002154605.1 Streptomyces milbemycinicus
GCTGCTGCTGCATGTGCTGCTGCTGCGGCATCTGCGGTGGGGCCGGCGGTCCCGGGGGGCCCGGCGGCGGATAGCCGTATCCGGGCGGCGGGGGCGGCTGGGACATCCCAATTCTCCTTCTCGCAGGGGTGGTCGCACGGGTCACACGAATATGTGGACCGGCAATGTGAACCGGCAGCGAGAAGGATTTCTATCAAACACGCGCCATTAATGCACGCCGCGGGGTCCGGATTCCCGGAAAACCGCAGTTCACGAGATTACTGATCTAAATTCCAGTGGAAATGTTCCGCGGATTATTTTCCGAATTCGGTCTGCCGGTGGCCGAGCACCGTACGCACATAGTCCTCGACCGTCGCCTCGAGCCCCACGTCCCGGCCCGCCCGCTCGGACAACGACCAGCGGTGTTCGAGCAGTTCATGGTAGATCTGCGCGGTATCGGTCGAACCCCGCAGCTCCAGGGGCACGGCCCGTACGGTGGGCCGGAAGACATCGCGGACCCAGCGGTGCGCGAGCACCTCCGGGCGCGCACCGAGCGGATCGCCAGGAGCGTAGTCGTCCTGCGAGACCATCCAAGTCTCCAGGTCGTTGAGGAGGCTGCGCGCCTGATTCTCCTCCGCGTCGACACCGGTCAGCCGCAACAATTGCCGCTGATGGTGCCCGGCGTCCACGACTTTCGGCAGAAAAGTGACCGTATCCCCGTCCGGCGACCGCTGGATCTGCATTTCCGCGACATCGAAACCGAGATTGTTCAGCCGCCGCACCCGCCGGTCGATGTAGTGCCGCTTGGCCAGCGGATAGACCGACTCGCGGGTCAGCTCGTGCCACAGCTCGTCGTACCGCTCGACGATCTCCCGGCCGAACAGCACCGGATCCACGGAGGGGTGCAGCGACCCGCCCGCCTCCAGGTCCATCAGCTCGCCCGCGATGTTCACCCGGGCGACCTCGAGGTCATAGCTGCGCTGCCCGCCCGACAGCCGCGGATGGAGCTGCCCGGTCTCCGCGTCCACCAGATACGCCGCGTACGCGCCCGCGTCCCGCCGGAACAGCGTGTTGGACAGCGAACAGTCGCCCCAGGCGAAGCCGCTCAGATGCAGCCGCACCAGCAGCACGGCGAGCGCGTCGAGCAGCCGCTTGATGGTGCCGGGCCGCATCGTCGTCTCGAACATCGACCGGTACGGCAGCGACCCCACCAGATGCCGGGTGATCAGCGCGGGCTCCAGCGGCTCCCCACGCTCATCGGTCCGCCCCGTGACCACCGCGACCGCGTCCACGGCGGGCACGGCCAGCCGGTCCAGATCCCGCAGCAGCCCGTACTCCCGCACGGCCGCCCACTCGCCGACCTCCTTGACCGCCACCACCTCCCCGCCCGCCCGCGCGAACCGTACCACATGGCGCGAGATGCCACGCGGCAGCGCGACCAGATGCTCATCCGGCCACTGCTCCAGCGGGACGCTCCACGGGAGGTCCAGGAGAGCGGCCGGGTGCTCGGGGGAGGTCGCGGTGATTTTGAGGTCCATGGAGAAACCAGTGACACACCAGCGCGCTGGAGTCCAGGTCTCGGCGCCCGGCAGCGACGGGTATCACACCTGGCCGGGGGCCGTTGTCAGACCCTCGCCGTACGGTTCTCCCAACGCCGTCCACACCGGAGGGGCCATGACCTTCGCCGCCCGTCTCGTCACCACGCTCGCCACGCCCTTGGACCTTGCCGTGGCGGACGCTCCGTCGCCGCAGGCAGGGCCGGAGGCGCGGCTGGTCGTGCAGCGCGGCGACGCCGAGGTGGTGGCGTACGACCTCGATGAGTACGCCGCGGTGGGCGAGGCCGCGGTGGTCCGCTTTCCGGCGCCCTGGCCGCGCCGGTTCGGCACCGTCACCGTCTCCCCGCGCCTGGACCTCGCCGTCTTCGCCGGGGTGCACGCGCTGCGCGCCGTGGATGCGACGGGCGCGGTGCGGTGGGAGGTCCGGCACGGCTGCTGGGACGGGAGCTGCCGCGAGCTGCACACGTCGTTCGACGAATACCCCGACTCCCACGGTCATCTGTACGCCGACAGCGGCTCGGCGGCCGTCGCGGCCGACGGCAAGCTGGTCTGGGCCCACATCCGCGGTCCGCTCGCCTCGGATGCCGACCCCGATCCGGGCGCGCTCGACGAATGGCTGGTGCTCGACGCCGCCGACGGCAAGGTGCTGGCCCGGGTGGACGCGCAGACCGCGGCCGCCGGATCGGAGCATGTGCCGCACCCCGACCCCGGGCAGATGGGCCTGAGCGTCGGCGAGGGCCAGGACGGGGTGCCGCTGCTGTGGGGCCGCTGGGACGGCCGGACGCTCACCGTGGACCGGCTGGGCGGCGACGACTGGGTGCTGCTGGCGGTCAGCCCGTCCGGCAACCGCTTTCTGACGGTTACGCACTACCAGGAGACGCTTGCCGTGCACCGCGGCGCGGACGGTTCGGTGCTCGCCGAGGCGGACGCCGCGACCGCCGTGCCCCGCCACCCCGAGATGCCCCCGGACAGCGACGAGGACGAGCCGTGCTGGGACTACTACGCCGGCTTCCTCGACGAGGACACCGTCATCACGGGCACGGCCGGAAGCGACGAGGAGTTCGGCGGCGAGCGCCACTGGCTGCTGGACGCGGCGCGGATGAGCGTCACCGGGCAGATCGACTACCCGTTCGCCATATCCGGCTGGCCCACGGCGCTGGGCGACGGCACCTGGCTCACCCGCTCCGAGGCAGGGGACGCCCTGCACCTGTGGACGCTATGAGACCCAGCTGATCAGGCTGCGTTGATTCAGGTCAGGGTGTCCAGCCAGTGGGTGAGGCGGGCCCCCTCGCGGGTCATGATCTCCGGGTCGCGCAGGGCGTTGGAGAGCAGGGACATGCCCTGGTAGGCGCCGATGAGCGCGATGGCGAGCCCGTCGGGGTCGGCCACGCCCATCTCGCGGAACTGCCCCTCCGCCCAGTCCAGCAGCTGCCGGAAGGCCCGGCCCGCCGCGAGGTCGAGGCCGCCCTCGGTGCGCTTGTCGACTTCGACGGCGAGGGTGCCCGTGGGGCAGCCGTAGCGGGCCGCGGTGTCGCGCCCGCCGACCCACGCGGCCACGAGCGCCTTGAGGCGTTCGCGTGGGTCGGGGAGCTGGTCCAACTGGTCGGTGAGGGTCTTCAGATGGGAGACGTGCTCGGTGAGGGCCGCCTCGACCAGCTCGTCCTTGGTCTTGAAGTAGTAGTACACATTGCCCGCCGGGACATCGGCGGCGCGGGCGATATCGGCGATGGTCGTGCGCTCCACGCCCTGCTCGTGCAGGACCCGTGCCGCGGCGGCGGTCAGCCGCTGCCGCTTGCCGACGGCCTTCTGCCGGCGAGGTGGCGCATCCGCTGAGTCAGTCACCCGACTAACTATAGACAACCGGTGGTCGAAGCGTGCTAGCGTCTGTCTCAGCGGAGTTAGTCAGCCGACTAACTCACTTCTGAGGCTCTTGGCGTAGGGAGATCGACATGATCGTGGTAACCGGTGCGACCGGAAACGTCGGACGGACGCTGGTGCGGACGCTCACCGAGGCTCAGGTGCCGGTGACGGCCGTGGCCCGGCACATCGCCGACGCCGACGCGGCCCCGGAGGTACGGGCGGTGGCCGCCGATCTGGCCGAACCGGCCGGTCTGCGGGACGCGTTCGAGGGAGCGGAGGCGCTGTTCCTGCTGGTGGCGGGGGAGGACCCGCAGGGCATCCTGGGCGTGGCGAAGGCCGCCGGGATCCGCAGGGTGGTGCTGCTGTCCTCCCAGGGCGCGGGGACCCGCCCGGACGTGTACCGGCACGCGGGCCAGTTCGAGGCGGCCGTACGGGGATCGGGGCTGGACTGGACGATCCTGCGGTCGGGCGGGCTGGACAGCAACGCCTTCGCCTGGGCCGAGCCGATCCGTACGGCGCGGCAGGCCGCGGCGCCGTTCGGCGACATCGGCCTGCCCTTCGTCGACCCCGACGACGTGGCCGCGGTCGCCGCCGCCGTGCTGCGCGACCAGGCCCCCCACCAGGGCGCCGTCTACACCCTCACCGGCCCCGCCCCCACCACCCCGCGCGAGCGGGCCGCCGCGATCGCGGCCGCGCTGGGCGAGCCGGTGCGCTTCACCGAACAGACCCGCGAGGAGGCCCATGAGCTGATGGCGCGGTTCATGCCGCTGCCCGTGGTCGAGGGCACCCTCGCCCTCCTGGGCGCGCCGACCGAGGAGGAGCAGCAGGTCAGCCCCGACGTCGCGGACATCCTGGGCCGGGCGCCTGGCGCCTTCGCCGCCTGGGCCGAACGCAACATCGCGGCCTTCCGGTGAGGGTGCCGGCGAGCGCGTCGGCCGAGGACTTCCTCGCCGAGCCGCACATAGCCACCCTGACCACCTTGCGCCCCGACGGCTCGCCCCATGTGGTCGCGGTGCGCTTCACCTGGGACGCCCGGGCGGGCCTCGCCCGCGTCCTGACCGTCGACACGACGCGCAAGGCCAGGAACCTCACCGCCGGGCCGGGCGGGCGCGCGGCGCTCTGCCAGGCGGTGGGGTTCCGGTGGGTGACGCTCGAAGGTTCTGCCACCGTCCACGACGCACCCGAGCGGGTGGCCGAGGGCGCCCGCCGCTACACCGCGCGCTACGGGACGCCGCCGCCCGCCCCGCCCGGCCGCGTGGTCATCGAGATCTCGGTCGACCGCTTCACCCGCCTCAACCTCCCTTGAACGGACCGGACAAAGGAACCGACCATGCCTGTTCTCCACATCCACGACTCGACCATGTACTACCGGGAGTCCGGCACCGGAGTGCCGATCGTCTTTCTGCACGGCAACCCGACCTCCTCCTACCTGTGGCGGCACGTCATGCCGGCCGTAGGGGCCGGACGGCTGCTGGCCCCCGATCTGATCGGCATGGGTGATTCGGGCAAGCCCGATATCGACTACACCTTCGCCGACCACGCCCACTATCTGGACGCCTGGTTCGACGCGCTCGACCTTCAGGACGTGGTGCTCGTCGGGCACGACTGGGGTGGCGCGCTGGCCTTCGACTGGGCCGCGCGCCATCCGGACCGGGTGCGCGGCATCGCGTTCACCGAGACCATCGTCAAGCCGATGGCCTGGGAGGAGTTTCCCGAGGGCGGCCGGGAGCTGTTCCGGGCGATCAAGACCGACGGCGTCGGCGAGGCAATGATCCTCGACGAGAACGCCTTCATCGAGCAGGCCCTGCCCGGCACCGTCGCCACCCCCCTCAGCCCGGGCGACCTCGACGTCTACCGCAAGCCCTACCCCACCCGGGAGAGCCGGCTGCCGCTTCTGCAGTGGCCGCGCTCGATGCCGCTGGGCGGTGAGCCCGCCGACGTCGTGGCCAGGATCGAGGCGTACGACCGGTGGCTGGCGGCCAGCCCCGAAGTGCCCAAGCTGCTGCTGACGTATCAGCCCGGGCCGGGGGCCATGATGCATGCGGACACCATCGCGTGGTGCGCGGCCAACATCGCCGGTCTTGAGATCGAACACTCCGAGGCCGTCGCAGGCCATCACACCCCCGAGGACCAGCCGGCACTGATCGCCGCGGCCATCTCCGCCTGGGCGGACCGACTCGGCCTTCGTTCCCGATGACCGGCAACCGCGGACGGGTGATCAGCGTGTCATAGGGCCATAGGCCCGGCTACGGAGGAGTACGACATGCGCGACCGAAGCGGCCACGGGCGACGCTCTCACCAGGGCCGGTACCTGGTCCGGGCCCTGCTGATCGGCTGTGTGCTCCTCACCCTCGGCGCCGTGGGCTGGGCCGCTGTGGCGTACGCCACCCACGACGCCGACTCCCGCCCGACACAGCAGAAGTCCGCGGAACGCCAGGCGGGCCTGGCCCCCGACCAGCACCCGAACATCGGCCGCTACTACATCCCCGGGTACGCCCGCATCCAGAACGGCACCGCGGTCCTGCGCTACACCATCGAGGGCGCCGGAGACTCCACCGTGGCCGACTTCCTGCGCACGTACGAGATCGGGGGCAGGCCCCGCACCACCGGGCCCACCGAGATCACCTACACCGACCGCGTGGACGGAGCGCGCCGCACCATCGTCATCGCCTACGACGACCCGGACACGGACCCGACGAAGGAGGACATCCCGGCGCGCATCACCGTCACCGCCGGGCCGCCCGGCGGCGCCTGAGGGGACCCGGCTCAGCCGCGCGGACCCGGCTCAGCCGCGCGGACCCGGCTCAGCCCAGCGGGCGCGGCTGCGGCCACCGCTGATCGGCGGCCCAGTCCGCGAAGGAGGTCCAGGCGATGCCCGGGAAGTCGGCGCGCAGCGCGGGGATGTCCACGGAATAGCCGGTCTCCGCGAGGAACGTGAACATGGCCCCCATGTCCGCGCTCGCCTGCCGGACCAGGTCAAGCGGCACATGGCGGTACTCGACCGGGCCGCGGGCCGCCGCGCTGATCGCCTGGGCCATCTGCCGCGGCGTGGGCGCGTCGCCCGCGACCTCCACCCGGCGGCCGATCCAGCGCTCTGGGTCGGCGATCACGGCGGCCACCACCGCCCCCAGGTCGCGGCGGGCGATCTGCTGGAGCGGGGTGTCGGCGGGGACCGCGAGGGACAGGGTGCCCTGGGCGATCTCGTCCAGGCCGCCCATGGTGTTCTCGAAGAAGTACGTCGGCGCGACCACGGTCGCCGGCAGGCCCGCCTCGGCCAGCACGCGCTCGATCCGCGCCTTGCTCTCGAAGTGGGGGATGCCGGTGGAGCGGTCCGCTGAGGCCACCGAGGCGAGCACCAGATGCGCCAGCCCCGCCCGCCCGGCGGCCTCGATGATCGCCTGGCCCTGCCGGACCTCCGCGTCCGTGCCCGACTCGAACGGCGTGGTCACCGCGAAGGCGGCGGCCGAACCGTCGAAGGCCGCTGTCAGCGACGCCGTGTCGGACAGGTTGCCGGGGACCACGTCCACCCCCTGCTCGGCGAGTCGGCGCGCCCGCGGTTCAGCGGGGTTGCGGACCACGGCGCGGACGCCCTGCCCCGACGCCAGCAACGCCTGTGTCACCGCGCCGCCCTGTCCACCGGTGGCTCCCAGCACTGTGATCATGAGTACTCCGTTACTTCGTAGAACAGCCGAGTAGCACAGCCGAGGCCGACGGCCTCGGCACTCGGTGGGCGCGCTTGTGCCCCGTGCGCCCCCATCGTCATACATGATCAGCGAGCGGCCGGCAGCCGCGGTGGTGCCCAGTCGCCGTGTCGGAGGACGGCCTGGACGGTGACGCGGGACGGGGCCAGCCCGAGGGCCGTGCTGCGGGCGGCGATGGCCAGGGGGTGGCGTCGCGGACCCGGGGGGCCGCACCGTCACGCTGCTGACCTGACCAGCGCCCCACCCAGTACGTACGGGTGTTGGTGAACTCGACGATGCCCGCGGCCGCCAGCTCCCGCCCGTATCCGCTCCGCTTCGTGCCGCCGAAGGGCAGCCGCGGATCCGAGGCGACGATCGCGTTGACGAAGGCCGCGCCGCTGGTGACGCGGCGCGCCAGGGCCACACCGCGGGCCGGGTCCGCCGTCCATACGCTCAGGCCGAGCCCGTACGCGGTGGCGTTCGCGAGCCGGACGGCGTCCTCGTCGTCCCGGGCGACGGCGAGGGCGGCCAGCGGGCCGAAGGTCTCCTCGTCGAAGGCGGCCATGCCCGGTCCGGTGTCCGCCAGGACGGTCGGCTCGTAGAAGTAGCCGTCGCCGGGCAGGGGGCGGCCTCCGGTGAGGAGGCGGGCCCCGGCGGCCACGGAGTCCTGGGCCTGCCGGTGGATCGCCGCGCGCAGATCGTCCCGGGCCAGCGGGCCGACCTGGGTGTCCGGCTCCCGCGGGTCGCCGACCCGCAGCGCCTCGACACCGGCCACGAACGCGGAGGTGAAGGCGTCCGCCACCGACGCGCTGACGATGAACCGCTTCGCACAGACGCAGCTCTGCCCGGAGTTGGCGAAGCGTGCCTTCACGGCGGCCGCCGCGGCCGCCCCGACATCGGCGTCGTCGAGCACCACGAAGGCGTCCGAACCCCCCAGCTCCAGAACGGACTTCTTCGCCGCGCGCCCCGCCGCTGAGCCCACGGCCGCACCCGCCCGGTCGCTTCCCGTCAAGGTCACGGCGGCGACACGGTCGTCCTCGATGAGCCGGGCCGTGACCTCGGGCACCTCGCGGTCCGCGATCAGCAGCGCGGTCACCAGGTGCTCGGGGAACCCCGCCGCCACGAACAGGTCCTGCAAGGCCAGCGCACTCCCGGTCACGTTCGACGCGTGCTTCAGCAGAACGCCGTTGCCCGCCACCAGCGAGGGGATGGCGAAGCGCATGACCTGCCAGACGGGGAAGTTCCACGGCATGACCGCCAGCACAAGACCCAGCGGCTCATGGGACACCCAGGCCGCCTCGGCGGCGTCGACCTCGATGTGCTGGTCGGCGAGGATGGCCGGGCCCTGCCGCGCGTAGTACTCGGCGGTGAGGGCGGACTTCTCGACCTCGCCCTCCGCCTCCCGCACCGGTTTGCCCATCTCCGCCACGACCAGGGAGGCGAGAGCGCCCCGGCGTTCGCGCAGCGCGCGGGCGAGGCGGGCGGCGCGGGCCGCCCGTTCGGCGACCGGGACCAGCGCCCAGGCGCGGCTCGCCGTATGCGCCCGCGCCACGGCCGCCTCGACGCGCTCCGCGCCCCACCCTTCGACGGCCGATATGAGCCGGCCCGTAGCGGGGTTGACGACCTTGATGGCGGTGTCGCTCATGCGGTGGGCGCCCCTCCCTTGTCGTGCTCGGAAAGGTGCGCGAAGGTCTCGCCGGTGGCGGTGATGGTCCGGGTGACATCCCGTCCGCCGTAGACCCAGTAGATCCGCATCACGCCCTCGCCCCGGTTGAAGAACCGGTGCGGAACGCCGGCCGGGACCCAGGTGGCCTGGCCGGGCTCCAGGCCGAAGAGCTCGCCGTCGATCTCCGCCGTCGCCTCGCCCTCAAGGATCAGCACCGACTCCTCGACGTTGTGGCTGTGCAGCGGTAGTCCGGTACCCGGCTGGAACACGGTCTGGCCGGTGGTGATGACGGCCGTGGCGGAGTTCCACTTGCCGACGTAGGGGAGGGTGGCGACACCTCCGCCACGGTCGAAGCGTTCGACCTCGTCGGGGTGGATGAGCAGGTTCGGTGGGGCGGGCTCGGTGCACATGAGGGTTGGGTTCCTTTGTATCGGGTTCATTCGCAGGGACACGTGGGGCGGGTCAGGAGTGGTGGAACAGGCGGCGCGAGAGGGTGTTGACCTGGCTCCCGGGCACCACGTACTTCGCGGCGGCCGCGCGCCAGACCGCGAAGTGCGGGGCGGAGCGGTGGGCCCCGACGGCGGCCTCGTCGTCGTAGATCTCGTGGAAGACGAAGTGGTGGTCGTCGTCGAGATCGCAGACGACGTCGAAGGAGCGGCAGCCGGGTTCGTCGTGGAAGGAGCGCTCGGCGTTCTCCTCGATGGCGGCCAGGAAGTCATCGCGGCGGCCGGGGACGACCTGCAGGGATACGGTCAGCGCGATCATGCGGGCAGCTCCTCGGAGATGGTGGTCGGTGTGGGCAGAGGCGCGCCGGTGGTGGCGGCGACGCGGGTGAGGGAGCGCCAGGTGTCCTCGGCGACCGCGATGCCCTCGGTGCGCAGCCGCTCGGCGGTACGGGCCTCCGGCTCGCCCGGGACGAAGACCTCGGCCACGCCCGGCGCGGTGGGGGTGGCCTTGGTCTCCTCGATCAGCGTCTCCATCCGCCGCTCGAACTCGGCCGGTTCGGCCATCGCGCGGATGTCCAGGCAGATCAGCAGATGGCCCACGCCGCTGCGGCCCGTCGGCCGGTACGGACCGACGACCGAGGCCCCGAACGCGCTGCCGGTGAGCACCCCGGCCAGCACGTCGAACATGAACGAGATGGCGTACCCCTTGTGGCCGGCCATCGGCAGGATCAGCCCCTCGACGGCCCGGCGCGGATCGGTGGTCGGCACGCCGTCGGCGTCGGCCGCCCAGCCCTCGGGGATCGGCCGCCCGCGCTCCTTCGCGTAGTAGACCTTGCCGCGCGCCACGGCGGTGTTGGCGATGTCCATCACGACCGTGCCGTAGCGGCCGCCCGGCGCGGCGATCGACCAGGGGTTGGTGCCGGTGCGCTTCTCCCGCCCGCCCCATGGGGCCATCGCCGGGCTGGCGTTGGTGGCGAGGATCGCGACACAGCCCCGTGCGGCGGCCTTGCGGGTGTAGTACGCGGCGGTGCCGAAGTGGCCGGAGTTGCGTACGGCCACCGCGCTGATCCCATGCTCCCGGGCCCGTTCGACGCCCCGGTCCACCGCCCGGTCGGCGAGCACCTGACCCAGCCCGTCCCGGCCGTCCACGACGAGCACCGCCCCGCCGTCACTCACGATCCGCGGGTCGGCGACCGGGGCCGTCGCGCCGCTGGCGAGTCGGTCCAGGTACCACGGCAGGCGCAGCATCCCGTGGGAGGGATGCCCCCATAGCTCCGCGGTCACCAGCGTGTCCGCGAGCAGGCGGGCGTCGTCGGGCGGTACGCCATGGGCTTCGGCGGCGGCGGTGGCGAACCGGAGCAGGTCGGCGGCGCGGACGGTATGCGGCATGAGGCTGTCCTCGCGTCAGGGTGAACACAGGGCTGGGTTGTATCCGCTCCTGTATACAGCAGCGCGTACAAGGAAGCCATGGGGAGGGGGTGGGGTGGAGGCGGTCCCGTACCGGCGGTTCTGTTGCGACCATGCTTCGGGATGTAGTACTTCTTATACATGAGCGAGCAGGTGCACAACAGATTGGCGATGGTGCGCGCCGAGCGGAAAGTGTCGCGTCAGAGCCTGGCCGAGTCGGTAGGGGTGCATTACCAGACCATCGGCTATATCGAGCGAGGGCAGTACAACCCGAGCCTCGACCTGGCGCTGAAGATCGCGAAGTTCTTCGGCCTGCCGGTGGAGGCGCTGTTCTCGCTCGAGCCGTTCCGGCCGCTCACGGACGAGGTCTACGGGAGGAAATAGCCATGCCGACGACTCGAATGACCGCATATGACCGGCGCATGGTGCGGCTGATGAACAACCCCCAAGGGCGGGCGCTGTACGCCACGGCCGCACGCCGACGCCTGGCCGTCGCCGTACACATCACGCTGACCGCGGCCTTCGGGGCGCTGATGGCCCGCCTCTATCTCGCGGAGTCCGAGCAGATGTGGGCCATCGTCGTGATGGCGGTGCTGCTGCTGCCCTGGATGATCGCGACGGGGGTGATCAACGCCGCCACCCGCGGTCTGCTGGAACTGCGTGAACGCGCCCTGGACGAGCGGCAGTCGGCCGAGCGCAGCCGGGTCCTGGCCCGCGCCCACCGGGTGATGACCCTGCTGCTGGTCACGGTCGCGGCCGGGCTGCTGATGGCGGGTGCGGCCGGCGGCGATGCGCCCAGGGCCTATGTGGCGCCCGTGCTCATCGCCGCCCTCGTCCCCCACTGGCTGATGCCGCTGTGGGTGGGCGGCCTCATGGCCCAGGACGAGCCGGCCGACGACGAGGGGCTTGCGGTTCAGCCCGGCTGACCCGGCAGGCCCGGCCGACCTGACTGACCGGCGGGGCCGGCGGGGGCCAGCGG
>NZ_MUNE01000265.1 GCF_002154605.1 Streptomyces milbemycinicus
CCGGCCCCTCCGGAATGTGAGGCGGCGCCCTGACCTCAGGCGCTTCGACCTCACATTCCGAGGGGCCGGCCGGTCATACGACTGAGAACCGTTGCGATGAAGGAAGAAAGAGAGATGGGAGGGTCATGACCATCCAGTCCGGGCCGGGCGACAGCCGTCTCGATCCACATCTGAGCGTGATCGTCAGCGAGCGGCGCCGGCTGCTCAACCTCGCCTACCGCCTCCTCGGCTCCCTGTCCGAGGCCGAGGACGTCGTCCAGGAGACCTACGCCCGCTGGTATGCGATGTCCCGCCCGCAGCAGCAGGCCGTCGAATCGGTCGGCGCCTGGCTGACGACGGTCGCCAGCCGCATCTGTCTGAGCCTGCTCGGCTCAGCCCGGGCGCGGCGGGAGCGCTATGTGGGCGAGTGGGTTCCCGAGCCGGTGCCGGAGCCCGCCGAGTGGATCACCGGGCGGCCGGGGGACACCACCGGCGACCCGGCCGACCGCATCACGCTCGACGAGTCGGTCAACATGGCCTTCCTCGTCGTGCTCGAATCCATGACCCCGGCCGAACGCGTCGCGTTCATCCTCCACGACGTCTTCCGCTACCCCTTCGCCGAGGTGGCCGACATCGTCGGCCGCACCCCGGCGGCATGCCGCCAGCTGGCGTCCTCGGCCCGCCGCCGGATCCGGGCCGCGCAGGCTCCCGCGCCTCCGACGGCCCAACAGGCCCGTATCGTCAGGGACTTCAAACAGGCATGGGAAGCCAAGGACGTCAACGCCCTCATCGGCCTCCTCGACCCCGACGCCACCGCCACTGGCGACGGCGGCGGAGTCGTCACGGCCTCGCTCGACCCGGTCGAGGGCGCCGAGCGGATCGCCCGCTTCCTCACCGGTCGGGCCGGTGCGGGCAGTCTGACGGTCCGGGAGTGCACGGTGAACGGCCGGCCCGGTCTGGTGGCTCAGTCCGACGGCGTCACCGTGTCGGTGTACGCGTTCGACGTCGTGGGCGACCGGATCAAGCGCATCTGGGCCGTACTCAACCCCGACAAGCTCCGGCCCTGGACGTGATCCTCACGCGGGCGCTCCCCCGCCGGTCACTGGCAGCGGTCGACGGCCTCGATCAGGCGAGCCGCCTCCCCGAGCGCGGCGCGCAGCTCGCCGGGGTCGGTCACTCCGGTGTACGTATCGCCCGGCGGCACCAGCCAGCCGGTGCCGGTCAGCGGCGGTGACACCGTGCCGCCGCCCTCCTCGTCGCCGTCCTCGGCGGCGCCGCCCGTGCTCAGCCGGACCCCGCACCCAGGCGTCTGTGCGCATTCGCTGCCCGGCAGGTCCCAGCCGGCCGCGGTGCCGGCGGGCACCACGAAGCCGAGCGTGTCACAGGCGTTGTCGTGCAGCACGGGGCCGACGCCGTCGCGTACGCGACGGAGGATGTCCACCGCCTCCAGCCCTTGACGGGCGGGCACGGTCACGAGGTCACAGTCCTGACACGGGAGATGCTGAGCAGCCGTCCGCGAGCCACTGATGTCCACTCCGGCCTCCCTCTCGACGGGTTGCAAAGAGCTCAACGCATGACAGTGTCAACGGCTACGGCCGAATGCCGCCATAAAGGATGGCACTTCATGGCAAATCGCGGGCGATTTGCTCGCTTTTGTCCCCATCGTCCGAGTGTCGGGCGTGCCCCAGCCGGTACGGTTCTCCTCTCGCCCACACGGGAGCACCGTCAGGGAGGGGCCGCCATGACGCCGCCTCCAGCGTCTTCGCCGTCACAGTCTTCGTCGCCACAGCCTTCGTTACCGAGGTCTTCGTCACCCCGGCCGAACGCCGCCTTCCGGCGGCTGCGCGGACAGCTTTCCCCATCCGAGTTCGCGGCGGCCGTACGGAGAGCCGCGCGGGAGATCGGCGAGCAGGTCTCATGCGACGCCCGCTATATCGGCCGCGTCGAATCCGGGGCGATCCGCTGCCCCAACTACGCGTATGAGCGCGTCTTCCGCCATATGTTCCCCGGCCGCACGCTGACGGATCTGGGCTTCTCGCCCCGCGAGGCGGTACGCGGCCGCCAGCCCTGGCCCGCCGCGCAGACGATCCCCGCTGCGGCCCCCGTTGCGGCCCCCGCGCCGAACGCGGGGCCGGGCCCCGGCCGCCGGGCGGCCCCCGCCGAGGAGGGCGATCCGCCGCGCCGCCCCTTCCTGTTCCAGGAGCCGGTCGGCGGGCCCGGCGGCCGGATCGGCGAGCCGGAGGCCGCGGCCGTCGAGGAAGCCGTCCGCCGGATCCGGCTGCTGGACGACCGGCACGGCGCGGACAGCATCTACCCGCACACCGCCCAGCCGCTGAACGCCGCGTACGCCCTGCTCGACGCGGGCGCGCGGCGCCGCTCGATCGCCGACCGGCTGTACGCGGGCGCCGGGGAACTGGCCATCTCGGTGGGCTGGCTGGCCCATGACTCGGGCCGCTTCACCGACGCCCGCGCGCATTACGCGGAGGCCCTGGCCACCGCCCGCGTCACCGGCGACCCTGCCCTGGAGGCACACGCCTTCTGCAACGCCGCCTTCCTCGCCCGCGACGCGGGCCGCCCCCGCGAGGCCGTACGTGCCGCCCAGGCGGCGCAGCGGGCCGCGGGCCGCCTCGCCTCGCCGCGGCTGCTGTCGCTGATCGCGCTCCGCGAGGCGGGCGGCTGGGCCTGGCTCACCGACCGGTCCGGCTGCGAACGCGCCCTGCTGCGCGCCCAGGCGCTCTTCAGCCGCGGCCCGTCCGACGCCGACCCCGAGTGGATGACCTTCTACGGAGAGGCCGAGTTGGAGGGCCTGGAGGCGCAGTGCTGGTCGGCGCTCGGCGACTGGGGCCGGGCCGTCGAGCACGCCCGCCGCGCGGTCGCCCTGCAGAACCCGCACTTCACCCGCAACATCGCGCTGTTCACCACGGAGCTGGCCAGCGATCTGCTCGCGGACGGCGCCCCGGACGCGGCGGCCGTCGCGGCGGGCCGCGCCCTGGAGCTGATGGACCAGGTCAAGTCCGCCCGCATCCGGCAGATGCTCGACGAAACCGCCCGCGTACTGCGCTCCCACGGCCGCAACGCGGTAGTGGCCGACTTCCTCGCCCGCTACGAGGCGCAGACCTGAGCCCGCAAGCCGCCCGTCAGCCCAGGTGACCCGTGTCGTTCCAGCGCTCGATGGCCGGTTCGCCGTATGCCCAGCCCAGGACGGACAGGGAGGTCGGCTCCAGGCGGATCCGGGCCGCGAAGGACACGTCGAGGCCGAGCCAGCGCGCGCCCAGCGTGCGCAGGATGTGGCCGTGTGCGAAGACCAGCACGTCCCGGTCGGCCGAGCGGGCCCACTCCACCACCGCGTCCGCCCGCGCCGCGATCTCAGCCGGCGTCTCGCCCTCGGGGACGCCGTCGCGCCATATCAGCCAGCCTGGCCGGATCGCCTGGATCTCGGCGGGGGTCATCCCCTCGTACGCGCCGTAGTCCCACTCCAGCAACGCGTCCCAGTCCCGCGCCCGGTCGCCGAACCCCGCCAGCTCGCAGGTCTCCTTGGCCCTGGCCAGCGGGCTGGTGCGCACCTCGACGCCCGGCAGGCCCGCCCACGGCCCGTGGTGCAGCCGCTCGCCGAGCAGTTTGGCGCCGCGCCGGCCCTCCTCCAGGAGCGGGATGTCGGTGCGGCCGGTGTGCTTCCCGGACAGCGACCACTCCGTCTGTCCGTGCCGGGCCAGGAGGATGCGTGGTGCCATGGGGGATTGCCTTTCACCGGATCGGGAGCGGGATCGGGAGCGCCTCACCGGGGCGGTAGCGCCGTACCGTCCCATCATCGCTCACCCGTTCCGGACGCAACCCCGGGGGCGATCTCGGCGTCTTCCTGATCGCGCACCCGTCCGCGGGGGGAAGTCGGGCAGGGGGATGCCGGGGGATTCCAGCAGCGGCGACCCGCGTTTTCCGGACGCATCTCGGGGGCGGTGCGCGAGTCGCTTGGCCTACACCGTACGGTTGACCGCGCGCCATTTCTTGGCCGCCTGATCTTTTTGGAGAGCGTCCGGATGCCCCAGACCGCGCCCCGCGCCGGAACATGGCAGGGCAGTAGGCCACGTTGGTGGACCGAACTGCCCCTGATAGCTGTGGTGTACGCGGCGTACTCGGCCGGCCGGCTGCTGGCCCGGGGCGACGTGACCACCGCCGTCGACCATGGCCTGGGCATACTCCATCTCGAACAGCGGCTGAACATCGACTTCGAGACCCCGCTCAACAACATATTCACCGGCCACAAGCTGATCGGGATACCCGCCGACTTCGCCTACGCCTCGCTGCACTACGTGGTCACCCCCGTGATCCTGGCCTGGGTGTGGAAGCGCCGCCGGGCCGCCGACTACCGGCTGCTGCGCACCTGGCTGTTGGTCTCCACTCTCATCGGGCTGGTGGGCTTCACGCTGATGCCGACCTGTCCGCCCCGGCTGCTGGATGCGGGTCACGGCTTCGTCGACACGATGGCGCAGTACAGCTCGTACGGCTGGTGGGGCGGCGAGGCGAGCGCGCCGCGCGGGCTCGGCGGGCTCACCAACCAGTACGCGGCCATGCCGAGCCTCCATGTGGGGTGGGCGCTGTGGTGCGGCGTGGTGCTGTGGCGGCACGGGCGCTCGGCGTGGATCAAGGCCCTGGGGGTCGCCTATCCGCTGGGCATCGCCCTCGTGGTGATGGGCACCGCGAACCACTACTTCCTCGACGCGGTCGCCGGGGCGGCCGTCATGGGGCTCGGACTGCTGCTGGCCAAGCCCGCGCTGCGGCTCGCCGCCCGGATCCGGGCCCGCCTGAGCTCGGCCACCGACGAGGCCACCGGAACCGCTGCTCCGGCCGTGAACGGGGCTTCAAACCTCAATGTCGCCGCGAATGTCGGTGACAAGTGCGAGACTTCGGCGCGTGAACGGGAACGGATCCCTCGACAGCAGGGCAGGGACGCGGACAGAAGCACGGGCGGCGACAGCGGTGGCAGGGAGGCCGGCGCGGCGGTCCGAAGCGGCAGCGGCGGCAAGACCGCCGCAGCCGGGGACGGCGCTGCGGCAGCGGCTCGCTGAGCTGCGCGGCCCGACCACCACCCCGCACCCCCTGGACGCCCGCGCGCTGGCCGCGCTGGCCGCCAATCCCGGCTGCCGCCGCCGCGCGCTGCTGGACGGCGCGGGGGTCGACAAGCTCGCCCTCGCCCAGGCGCTGGGGTCGCCCGGGTCCTTCGGGCAGTCCCAGTTCGCCCACCAGCGGGGCAATACGTTCGAGGCCCGGACCAAGGCGGACGGCGGCGAGGCGCTGATGCGGCTGCTGTACGAGCGGCTGCGCGACGGCTCGCCCGCGCCCGAGCCGGGCACCACCGCGGTCCCCGACCTGGCCGCGTTCGGCCCGCAGGGCCGTACGGCGCGTACGGCGCTGGCCCTGCGGGAGGCCACGGAGGCCAAAGGCTGGGCGCTGCTCGACCACCCCATGGTGAGCCTGGACATCGCCGGCTCCCCCGCCTTCCTGGAGCCGGACGCGGTCGTGGTGCACCCCGACGGCTCGTGGACGGTCGTCGAGATCAAGTCCTTCCCGATGGTGGACGGCTCGGCGGACGCGGCCAAGGTGGGCGCGGCGGCCCGGCAGGCCGCGGTGTACGCGCTGGCGCTGGAGCGGGTGGCCGCCCAGGCGCACGCCCGGGTGCGCCATGAGGTGCTGCTGGTGTGCCCCAAGGACTTCTCCAACCTCCCCACCGCGGAACTCGTCGATGTGCGCAAGCAGCTGGCCGTCACCCGGCGGCAGCTGACCCGCCTCACCCGGATCGAGGAGATCGCCGCCGCGCTCCCCGAAGACCTCACCTTCGATCTGCGGCTTACGGACGACGGCCGCACCGTGACCCGGCCGGTCGACGAGCTGATGGCCGCCGTGGAGACGGTGGACGCCGCCTACGCCCCGGAGTGCCTGTCCGCGTGCGAGCTGGCCGTCCACTGCCGGGCACGGTGCCGGGCGGCGGGCGGCGTCGAGTCGCTGGGCCGGGGGGTACGGGGCGAGCTGGGCGGGCTCACGACCGTGGAGGCGGTGCTCGCGGCGGCCCTCGGCGAGGCCGGGGGCGAGGGCGAGGCCGAGGGCGTCCACGGCACCGACAGCCTGGCCCCGACCACCGGTGACCCCGCCGTCGACGCCCTGCGCCGCGCGGCCGCCCTGCGCGCCGAGGCGCTGGGGGCCGTGCAGACGCCCAGCAAAGAGGCCGAGGAAGCAGTGAAGGCAGTGGAGGCGGTGTGTCGCTGATCACGTCCCTGGCCCGGATGGAAGCCGTCCGGGACGGGCGGGCGCGGCCCGTCGCGACGGTCCGCCATCGCCATCTGTCCGACCGGCCGCTGGTCTTTGTGCCGCTGACCACCGCGGGCGAGGCCGGCGCCCCGCTGGGCGCGCTGGTGGGGACCGAGCGGGACGCGCCGCGGCTGCTGGCCGTGGCGCAGCCGCGCGACCGGGATCTGCGGTTCGCGTTCCTCGCCGAGCTGGCGGAGGTGGTGCTGCCGTACCTGGACTCGTACGCGGACGAGGTCGACCTGGAGGAGCGCAAGGAGACCGACCCGGAGACCGGGAAGAAGGTGCCGGTCCAGGTCGAGCTGTGCGCGGACGCCCCGCAGCTGGTGGTGCCCAGCGGCGCGGGTGTGGAGTTCGTACGGCTGCTGGGCCGGTCGATGCGGTTTCGGCGGACGGCCGAACAGGACCCGGAGACGCCGTTCCCCGCGCCCGCGCGGGTGCCGCTGCTCGGGCGGTGGCTGACGCACTACGGGGAGCGGTCCCGGGTGCCCGGTTCGTGTCTGCTGCCGGCGATGACGGACCTGCTGACCCGCCACTGGGCGACCGGGCAGTCCAACCTGGAGGACCAGCACCTGGGCGCGCTGCTGGCCTGGATCGACCCGCCGGAGGGGGAGCCGGGGGACCGGGCGGCGCTGCGGGCCGAGTCGGAGCGGGACGCGGCCGGGCAGCTGCTGTGCCCGCCGGCGGGCCCGGCCACCGACCCGGCCTTCGACAACAAGCTGCTGGCCCCCGCGATGGCCCGGTACGACGCGGCGCGCATGGCGGCCGCCGGGGCCGTGGACGGGGCCCGCGCGGAGCGGCACCACGCCGAGCTGCACCGCGCCGAGGCCGAGATCCGCGAGCTGATCGCCACCCAGATGCGGCCCACCTGGGACGCGGTGTGGCGGGGTCTTGACCTGCTGCGCGCGCTCCCGGAGGGGGCGCGGGTGGCCGAGCGGTGGAAGCGGGACCGCTGGTCGTACACCGGCCACCGGGACCGGGTGCGCGCCGGGGAGCCGCCGCAGCCCAAGCTGGACGACGCGGTGACCGCCGCGCAGAAGCTGGCCGCCCGCGAGACCGCGCAGGCACAGTTGGAGGCGCAGGAGGCGCTGGACGACCCGCTGGTGATGGCGGGGCGGCGGCTGGCCGGGGAGGCGTTCGCCGGGGAGGTCGCCGAGGTGGTCATGGCCTGGTCGGAGGCGAAGGTCCCGCGCCCGCGCCCGCTGGTCACGGTCCGCACCGGGGACCGCCCGCATCTGGGCGAGGGCGTGAAGCTGTACCGGGTGCTGGCCGACGGCAGGACGCAGACCGGGGAGTTCGCGGGCTACGAGGAGCTTGCCGACCCGGCCGAAGGCGCGCTGGTCGTGCGGCTGACCGGCGGCATGGGGCGGGGCAAGACCCCGGAGCAGGGTTCGGTGCCCGAGCCGGGCGACCGGGTGTGCTGGACCCTGTTCGAGCACGCCCCGCGCGGCGGCCCTGAGCTGCCCGACGTAGAGGCCACGCCCTGGACCCACGGCGGCCCGCCCGGCGCGGACGCCGCGCAGGCCCCCGACCCGGTGACCGAGGAGGACTTCCTGTGACCGCCCCGAACCCGGCCACAGAGGGCGCGCCCGGCAGAGCCTCCGCCGGGCGCGCCGAGGCGTTCGACCCGGCGGCGGCGGCCGCCCGTGCGACGGACGCGATCCTGCACGACACCCTGCACGGCCCGCACCGGGGCGTGGTCGTGGACTCCCCGCCCGGCGCGGGCAAGTCGACGCTGGTGGTGCGCGCGGCCCGTGAGCTCTCGGCGGCCGGTCGGCCGCTGATGGTGGTCGCGCAGACCAACGCGCAGGTGGACGATCTGGTGGACCGGCTGGCCCGGGAGGACCCGGAGCTGCCCGTGGGGCGGCTGCACAGCAGCGAGCCGCATCCGTACGACCCGGTGCTGGACGGGCACCCGGCCGTCCGCGCCTCGGCCAAGGTCGCCGACCTCGCCGGGCTCGACATCGTCGTCTCCACGGCCGCGAAGTGGGCGCACGTCAAGAACGTGGAGCCCTGGCGGCACGCGATCGTCGACGAGGCGTACCAGATGCGGTCGGACGCGCTGCTGGCCGTCGCGGGGCTCTTCGAGCGGGCGCTGTTCGTCGGCGACCCCGGGCAGCTGGACCCGTTCAGCGTGGTGGGCGCGGAGCAGTGGGCGGGCCTGTCGTACGACCCGTCGGCGAGCGCGGTGAGCACGCTGCTGGCGCACAACCCGCACCTTCCGCAGCACCGGCTGCCGGTGTCCTGGCGGCTGCCCGCCTCCGCCGCGCCGCTGGTCTCGGACGCCTTCTATCCGTACACGCCGTTCCGCAGCGGCACCGGCCACGGCGACCGGCGGCTGAGCTTCGGCGTTCCGTCCGACGGCTCGGGCCCGGACCGGGTGCTGGACGAGGCCGCCGAGTCGGGGTGGGGGCTGCTGGAGCTGCCCGCCCGGCGGACGCCTCGTACGGACCCGGAGGCGGTGGGCGCCGTGGCCCTGGTGGCGCGGCGGCTGCTGGACCGGGGCGGGGCCGCGGTCAGCGAGCGGTCGGCCGACCCGGTGCCGCTGACGGCGGACCGGATCGCGGTGGGCACCGCGCACCGGGACCAGGCGGCGGCCGTCCGGGCCGCGCTGGCCGACCTGGGGGTGGTGGGGGTCACGGTCGACACGGCCAACCGGCTCCAGGGGCGTGAGTTCGATGTGACGGTGGTGCTGCACCCGCTGTCGGGGCGGCCGGACGCGACGGAGTTCCATCTGGAGACCGGCCGGCTGTGCGTACTGGCCTCCCGGCACCGGCACGCGTGCATCGTGGTGTGCCGGGCGGGGGTGACCGAGCTGCTGGACGAGCATCCGTCGACGGAGCCGGTGCAGCTGGGGGTCACGGTGAAGTTCCCCGATGGGTGGGAGGCCAACCACGCGGTCCTTGCCCACCTGGCGGAACACCGTGTCAGCTGGCGGCCATCGGGTATGTCCTAAGGCGCTCTTGCCCCGCGCGCGACAATGGGGGGAGAGAACGAGACAGCTCGGCCGATAAGCCCCGCAACGGGTTCGACGATTCACGAGGAGAGATCACATGCCCGAGCCGCATCCGGCTCAAGGCCCGCACGGCACCGCGCCACGGCGGCTGAAACCCGCACCCCTGCTCTTCGAACCCACCGCGGCCGTCGCGGACGAGGCGCACTTCTTCGATCTGGAGTCCATCGAGGACCCGCGTGAGCTGCTGTCCCGCTCCACGGAACTCGTGCTCGCCTTCCGGGCGGCGACCGACCGCGCCATGGAGTTCCAGGCGATGGCCGCGGCCCAGCTCGCCGATCCGCGCCGGTTCGACCGGCTGACCCCGGCCGTGATCGCGGAGCGGGCGGAGTGGACCGAGGACTATGCCAAGAAGATGGTCGAATTCGGCCGCGAGCTGATGCGGGGCGGCGGCGACGCGTCGGACTGATCGCGAGCGCGAGCGGTACGCGGCCGTTGGCATATGCGGGCGGAAGATACCGCAACCCCTCATCGTCACGTACCGGTTTTCCCTCATTCCCCTACGTCACGTCATCCACCGGTAAGTGTAGAAACATGAGCGAATGGCCTCGGGACTCACATCACGCCGCCGCCTATGTCACCCCCGCCGGAGCGGACTGGCTCGCCTCGGCCAGCGCCTGCCCCCGTAGCGTGCACACACTGTGGGCGCAGCGCCCCACCGTGCCCGTCACCCTGCCGTGCGGCACCGCCTTCGACGTGGTCAGCATGGACGCCCTCTTCGGCCGCCGGGTGGTGAGCCGGTTATGGACCGACGGGCCGGGCACCGGTCCGGTGGCCACCCAGCGCGGCCGCGTCATGCTGTTCGCCGTTCCGGGCGCGGCCCGGCGGCTCGCCGCGCTGCTCGGCTGGGAGGAGTGGGCGGCGTCCGCCCCACCGCTGCTCTGCTACAGCTGGGGCGACGCGGTGACCGTCCCGCCGCCGTACCCCGAGGAGACGCCCGCCACCGAGGGCCGCTGGCTGGTCGCCCCCGACGTCCGGCACCCCTGGCTGCCCGGCCCCGAGGCGCTACTGTGGGCCTGCGTCAGGGCCGCCCGCGCGGCGTCCCAGCTCCTCGGCCGCACCGCTGTGACCAGCACACCCGCCGTTTTTCCGGGGTGAGAGATATCGATTTTCACTCCGCCGGATCCGGGTGCTAAGGTCTTCTACGTCAGCAGGCGCCGCTAGCTCAGTTGGTTAGAGCAGCTGACTCTTAATCAGCGGGTCCGGGGTTCGAGTCCCTGGCGGCGCACAGACAACGCGAAGGCCCCCTCGTTCCGACGAGGGGGCCTTCGCGTTTTGTGCACGTTCAGTGCTGATGCGTGACGGCCCGTGCCGCCGCCTCCCGGATGTCGTGGAGCAGTTCCGCCTGGCGCAGCACGTCGGCCCGCCCGTCCGGCGCCTCCCCGCCGCCCTGGGCGTCCCGGACGGCCCGTACGAAGGCGGCTAGGGTGTTCGCCACCTGGTCGTCGGGCGCCACCGGCAGCTCCTGGTCGCCGTCCGCGCGCCGCAGCCGGATCTGGGGCTCGAAGTCGGCGGGCGGGGTGTAGGCGCGCTCCACGCTCAGCCGTCCCTCAGTGCCCCACAGCTCGTATCTGGCCACATAGGGATGGTCGAGTCCGAAGGTCAGCTGGGCGGTGACCCCCTCGGGGGTGTGCAGCACGGCGGCCCCGGAGGTGTCGACCCGCCGCCCCTCGCCCTGGGTGAGCACCGCGCCCGCGACCCGCAGCTCGGGGCCCAGGAAGTGCAGCGCCGCGCGCACCGGATACACGCCGACGTCCCACAGCGCGCCACCGCCCAGACCGGGGGCGTAGCGGATGTCCGTGTCCTGGAGCCGAGGGATGGCGAACGCGGCGTGCATCGCGCGCAGTTCACCGATCGCCCCCTCGGCGAGCGCCTTGCGCACGGCCTCGTGCTGGCCGTGGTGGACGAACATCACGTTCTCCATCAGCACCAGACCCAGCTCGCGGGCGAGGGCCAGCAGCTCGGCGGTGCGCGCCAGGTCGGTGGTGAGCGGCTTCTCGGCCAGCACATGCTTGCCCGCGCGCAGCGCCGCCGCCACCCACGGTGCGTGCAGGGCGGCGGGCAGCGGTACATACACCGCCTCCACCTCCTCCAGCGCCAGCAGCTCGGCGTACCCGGTCACCGGACGGCAGCCGTACGTCCGCGCCGTCTCCACGGCCTTGGCCGCGTCCCGGCTGGCCACCGCCACGACCTCGGCGCCCGGCGCGGCCACCATGGCCGGCAGCATCCGGCGGCGCGCGAAACCGGCACAGCCCAGTACCCCGACGCGCAGCCCGGCGTCACTCATCGGCCGTCCCCTCCCATCGCTCCCAAGCAGGCCAGCAGCGTACGCGCTTGGACGTTGACGTAGTGGCCGTGCCGGACCAGCGAGCGCAGTTGGGCCGGGGTGACCCAGCGGTATCCCGGCGGCGGGTCGAGCGGGGCGTCGTCGCACTCCACGACCAGGGTGCGGCTGTCCGCGTTCAGGAACCGCCCGCCCTCCTCCGAGTGCACCGCCTCGTACCGCACCCGGCCGCCGTGGGGGGCGAGGACCAGGTCGAGGAAGGGCGGCCGGTCCGCGGAGGGGAGATGGTCCCAATTCGCGGGGGTGCACTGGACGGTGGGGCCGAGCTCGACCGTGTCGAGGAAGCCGCCCTCGACGCGTGCGTGCGCGAGCACATGCAGCACCCCGCCGATCCGCCGCGCCACGAACGCCGTGACCCCGGCCCCCACCGGTTCGAACAGCGGCTGGGTCCATTTGCTCACCTCGCGGCTGGCGGCCCGCACCGACACCGCCACCACCTTGAAGTACCGGCCCTCCTCGTGGTCGACGGACCGCTCACCGCGCACCCAGCCGGGGACGGAGGCCAGCGGGACGCGCTCGACCCGCAGTTCGCGCCGGGAGCGCTCGCCGGTGAACCAGGACAGCAGCTCGGCGTCGGTGTGCAGCGCGCGCTCCCCGGCGCTGGGCCCGTGCTCGGTCCCGAGCTCCTGTCCGTACTCCGGCATACAGGACAGCACCGTGCGCGCGTCCATGTTGATGACCAGGTCCTGGTGGAGCAGTTCATTGATCTGCCCCAGGGTCAGCCAGCAGAAGTCGTCGTACAGCGGGACGTCGTCCAGCGCCTCGACGATCATGTTGCGGTTGCTCTTGCGGTAGAACCACGAGCCGTGTTCGGACTGCAGGGCATCCGCCAGGACCTGGCCGCGCCCGGGCGTGACGAAGTAGTCCAGATACTTCACGTCCAGGCCCTTGTGCACCTTGGTGTAGTTGGAGCGGGTCGCCTGCACGGTGGGCGACAGCTGGAGCAGATTGGGGTTGCCCGGCTCCATCTTGGCCTGCATGAGGAAGTGCAGCACCCCGTCGAACTCCTTGGCCAGGATGCCGAGAATGCCCACCTCGGGCTGGACGATGATCGGCTGGTGCCAGCCGCGGTGCGGGCCCTCGTCGGTGGCGGCGGACAGCCCCTCCACGGTGAAGAAACGCCCGCTGCGGTGCACCAGATTGCCGGTGCCGGACTCGAACGACCAGCCGTCCAGCTCGGCGAACGCGATGCGGTCCACGCTGAAGTCATGCGCGCGCCCGCGGTCGGCGAGCCAGCCGCCGAAGTCCGCGGTGCGCACCCGGCCCCCCTGGTTCGCGGCGGCCGACCGGGCCAGCCGGGCGGGCAGCCCGGGGTCCTCCCGGGGCCGCAGTACGGGGCGGGTCGGCAGGCTGGTGGTCGACACGGGGCTGCTCCTCGGTCTGGAGATACGTATGGGCGTGGGCGGGCGGTGCCGGTGTGGCCTGGTGTCGTGTGCCTATGGTGCACATGAGGCTTGCGCCGGGCTTACAAGCCTGGTCACCGCCTCGTCCGGCCCCGCCATCGACAGCACCTCGGCGCGCAGTTCGCGCGCGGCGGCGGCGTACGAGGGCTGTTCCAGCAGCGCCGACAGCTCGGCGAAGAGGCGGGCGGGCGACGCGTCCACCGGTACCAGCCGCCCGGCGCCCACGAGGGCGAGCCGCGCCCCGTTGAGCTGCTGCTCCGGGCGCGGTGCGACGACCAGCTGCGGCACCCCCGCCGCGGCGGCGGCCACGACGGCCGTACCGCCGCCCTGGTGCAGCACGGCCCGACAGCCCGCCGGGAGCCGGTACGGCGGCGCTGCCGGGCCTGGCCACAACACCACCTCCGCGCCACGCGTCTCGGCGTGCCGCAGGGCGGCGCGTACGGGCTTCGGCGGACCGCCGGGGTCGTCCCAGGCGACACAGACCCGATACGCGGCCTTGCCCTCCTCAGACGCTCCGTCCTGCCCGTCCTGCCCGTCCT
>NZ_MUNE01000266.1 GCF_002154605.1 Streptomyces milbemycinicus
CCCGGTCGCCGAGGCGGTCGGCCGTCACCGAGGCGTACGCGGCGAAGTGCTCCGCGGTGTCGCGTACGGGCCAGCCGCCCCGGTCCTGGAGCGCCTGCGGAAGATCCCAGTGGTACAGGGTGACGGAGGGGGTGATGCCCGCTTCCAGCAGGCCGTCGATCAGCTCGTCGTAGAAGGCCAGGCCCTTGGCGTTGACCGGCCCGTCGCCGCCCGGCATCACCCGTGGCCAGGCGATGGACAGCCGGTAGGCGTTGGTGCCCAGCCGCTTCATCAGCCCGATGTCCTCGCGCCAGCGGTGGTAGTGGTCGCAGGCCACGTCGCCGTGGTCGTCGCCCGCGATCTTGCCGGGGGTGTGCGAGAAGGTGTCCCAGATCGAGGGCGACCGTCCGTCCTCGGCGACGGCTCCCTCGATCTGGTAGGCCGAGGTGGCCGTGCCCCAGAGGAAGTCGTGTGGGAGGGCTGTGAGATCCAGGAGTTCGGACACGTACGTCCTTTCAGAGGGGGTAAGGCCGGTCACTTCACGGCTCCGGCGGTGAGTCCGGCGACGAGATAGCGCTGCAGCAGGAGGAATCCGGCGACCACGGGGACGCTCACCACGAGGGAGGCGGCCATGATCTGGTTCCAGTAGACGTCGTTCTGGCTGGCGTAGCCCTGGAGGCCGATGGCGAGGGTGCGGGTGGTGTCGTTCGTCATCACGGATGCGAAGAGCACCTCGCCCCAGGCGGTCATGAAGGCGTAGACGGCCACGGCGACGATGCCGGGGGTCGCGGCCGGGACGACGACCCGCAGCAGCGCGCCGATCGGGCCGCAGCCGTCCACCAGCGCCGCCTCGTCCAGGTCGCGCGGGACCGAGTCGAAGTACCCGATGAGCATCCAGATCGAGAACGGCAGCGAGAAGGTGAGATAGGTGAGGATGAGGCCGCCGCGGGAGCCGAAGAGGGCGATGCCGGTGGTGTTGCCGATGCTGACGTAGATGAGGAACAGGGGCAGCAGGAAGAGGATGCCGGGGAGCATCTGTGTGGAGAGCACGGTGACGGTGAACACGCGCCTGCCCCGGAAGCGGTAGCGGCTGACCGCGTAGGCGGCGAAGACCGCGATCACCACCGAGCAGACCGTGGCCGCGCTCGCCACGATGGCCGAGTTCACGAAGTAGTCGGCGAGCGGGACGGTCGACCAGATGTCGATGTAGGGGCGGATGGTCAGCCCGCTGGGCAGCCAGCGGAATGTCCCCGACACGTCCTGCAGCGGCTTCAGGGAGCTGGAGATCATCACGTACACCGGCACCAGGACGAAGCCGGTGAGCAGGGTGAGGAAGATCCGGCGGGCCCAGAGGAAGGACCTCGGGGCGGCCATCGGTGAGCGGGGCTTGGATGTGGCGCTAGACATCGGCTGTCTTCCTTCGTCGGGAGGTCAGCAGGAGGTAGACGCCCGTCACCACGAGGAGGAAGAGCAGCAGGAGGACGGACATGGCGGAGCCGGTGCCGAAGTTCCATGTGACGAACGACGACTGGTAGATGTGGATCGAGATGAGGTCCGCGGCCTCCGGCGCCGCCTTGCCGAACAGCGCGAACGGCGTGTTGAAGTCGTTGAACGTCCACAGGAACAGGACCAGCACCAACACCTGGTTGACCGGGCGCAGCGACGGCAGGGTGATGTGGCGGATCTGCTGCCACATGCCCGCGCCGTCGAGGGCTGCCGCTTCGTAGAGCTCCCGGGGGATGTTCTGCAGGCCCGCCATGACGATGAGAAACGCGAACGGCCAGCCCTTCCACACCGACACGGTGAGCAGCGCGATGAAGCTGTTGTCGCCGATGAGCCAGAAGGAGGGCTTGTCGGTGAGGCCGAGCTGGTCGTGCAGGACGTGGTTCACCAGGCCGTTGTCGTGCTGGAACATGAACGCCCAGGTGATGACGGCGGTGTACACGGGGAGCGCGTACGGGACGAGGAACAGGGTGCGCAGCAGGCCGCGGCCGCGAAAGGTGTCCTGCAAGAAGATGGCGGTGGCGGTGCCGAGCAGCCAGCACAGTCCGACCGACAGCAGGGTGAATCCGCAGGTGACCAGGAACGAGTGGAGCAGCGCCTCGCCGACCGGCGCGTCGAAGTCCACCGAGAGCTGGTAGTTGTCGAAGCCGGACCAGGGGGCGGTGGTCCAGTCACGGATGAAGAACTGGGTGAGCTCCTTGAAGCTCATCAGGATGCCGATCGCCATCGGCACCAGATGGACCAGGAGTTCCAGCAGCAGGGCCGGCAGGAGCAGCAGGTACGGCAGTGCGATGCGGCGGATCCGCCCGGTGCGGCGCGGGCCTCGCGCCGCACCGGGGGACTTCCCCGGCGCCGCCTGCTTGTCGACCTGTGCGGTGGCCGTCGTGGTGGTCATGGGGATGTCCGCGGTCACTTCGCCGGCATCTGCTGCTGGGCCTTGTGGAGCCGTGCTTTCACCGACTCTGTGGTCACGGCGCGTCCGGCGGCGGCGTCGGCGAACAGTTCCTTGACGGCTGTGCCCACCGCCGTCTCGAACTGAGACTCCTGGGGGACCTGCGGCAGCGCCTCGGCGCTCTTGGCGAGGGTGCTGCGCAGAACGGCCGTGGCCTGGGTGTTGAACGCGGGGTCGGACTGGGCGGCCTTGACCGGCGGGATGGAGCCGTACGCCGTGTTGAGGATCTTCTGCTCGGCGTCGCTGGTCATGAACTTCACAAACTTCAGGGCGCCGTCGTGGTTGTCGGTGTTCTTGAAGACGGCCATGTTGATGCCGGCGACCATCGAGTTGACGGAGGTGCCGGTGCCGGGGGTGCCGGAGGGGGTGGGCGCCGGGGCCACGCCCCACTCGTCGTCCTTCATGCCCAGCGACTTGAAGGTGGCGGAGGCCGTCTGCCACAGCACCATCGCGGTCTTGCCCTTGGCGAAGTCGCTGAGGGACTGGTTCTGGGCGTACTCGGCGTTGCCCGGCGGGATGGCCTTGTCCTTGGCCATCAGGTCGACGTACTGCTTGATCGCGGCGACCGCGCCGTCGGAGGTGAAGTCCGGCTTGCCGTCGGCGGTGAAGAAGTCCGCGCCGTGCTGCTTGGCGAAGACGAAGGCGTGGTGGATGTTCTCCGACAGGTTCGCCCCCTCGGCGCCCAGCGCCGCCGCGCCGTGCTGCTTGATCTTCTTGGCGTCCGCGACCAGTTCATCCCAGGTGGCAGGCGGCTTGGCGATGCCCGCGTCGGCGAAGATCTTCTTGTTGTAGTAGAGCGCGTACGCCATCGAGTACAGCGGTACGGCGGCCGGGTCCTTGCCCTGCGCTCCCGTTGAGCCGAGGGCCGAGTCCACGAAGCGGTCCTTGCCACCGATCGTGCGGAAGTTCTCGGCGTCCCACGGCAGCAGGGCCCCGGATGCCTGCAGCGAGGCGCTCCAGGTGTTGCCGATGTTCAGCACGTCGGGGCCCTGGCCGGAGGTGGTCGCGGTGAGGATCCGGTTCAGCAGTTCCGACCAGGGCACCACCTCCAGCTTGACCGTGATGCCGGTCTGTTCTTTGAACTTGTCGAGTTCGGGCTGAAGGACCTTCTTGTCCACGTTGATGCTCGCGCCCTGGTTGGAGGCCCAGTACGTGAGCGTCTTCGGCGAGTCGTTGGACCCGTTTCCGGCCGTGGACGAACCGCCCCCGCAGGCCGTGGCGGCAATGGCGAGTGACAAGGTGACGGCGCCGATGGCCGCGGCTCGGATGCTGCGCATGGCTCCAGGTGTCCCTTTCCGGGAGTCGAGTACGCCGAAGAGGGCCCGGGCATGTCGATGTGCGTTCAACTCCCGAAGCCTCTCATGGCTTAATTTACGACGTGAGTTAAACCTCAAGAGAAAGGCGCGTCAAGGGATCCGGCAGTAGGTATCTTGTTACGCGGAGCCCGGACTTGAGGAGGTCAGGTGGCTGCACACAACAGCCGCACGGTTCGTGACCTGCGGCGGGAGAACCGCACAGCCGTGCTGCGCCGGTTGTTCTTCGACGGGCCGATGAGCCGCCTCTCGCTTGCCCCCGCGACCGGGCTGAGTTCAGGCTCCATCAGCAATGTGGTCACCGAACTGCTCACCGAGGGGCTGGTGGAGGAGGCCGGAAGCGTCGACTCCGACGGCGGCCGCCCCCGCACGCTGCTGCGGATCGCCCCGCGCAGCGGCCACCTGATCGGGGTGGACGTCGGTGAGACCCGGGTCCGCGTCGAGCTGTTCGATCTGTCACTGGCCGAGCAGGGCCGCGCGGAGCGACCATTGCCCACGCGCGGGACCGCCCGCCCGGACCGCTACGACAGCGAACTGATCGCGGGCCACATCCGAGACGGTATCGCCGAGGTCCTGGAGGTGGCCGGGCTCACCCCCGCGCAGATCCTCGGCGTCGGCATCGGCACCCCCGGAATCATCGAACACTCCGAGGAGGACGGTGCGGTGGTGCACTGCACCCCGATCGGCTGGGAGGCGGTCCCGCTGGAACGGATGCTGCGCCAGTCGGGCCATCTCCCCCAGCAGGTGCCCTACTTCATCGAGAACGGCGCCAAGACGCTGGGGCAGGCCGAGATGTGGTTCGGCGCCGGGCGCGGTGCGCGCAGCGCGGTGGTCGTACTCTTCGGCTCGGGCGTCGGCGCCTGCGTCGTCACCGATGACGTGGAGCACGGCCGGGCGGTGGAGTGGGGCCATCTCACCGTGCGGGTGCGGGGCCGCCGCTGCCGCTGCGGGGCGCTGGGCTGTCTGGAAGCCTACGCGGGCGCGGAAGCACTGCTGGAACGCTGGCAGGAGGCGGGCGGGCAGCCGCCGACCGACACCGACGAGGAGACCGCCCTGACGGCGATGCTGGCCGGCGCCTACCCCCCGGACGGCGCCAATCCCACGGCCGGAGCGGACGGTGGCGCTCCGGACCCGGTGGCGGCCGCCGTCCTCGCCGAGACCGCGGAGTACCTGGGCGCGGGGCTGTCCGACCTGATCAATCTCTTCCAGCCCGAGCGCATCCTCGTAGGCGGCTGGGCCGGCCTCCAACTCGGCTCGCGCTTCCTGGAGTCGGTGCGCCGCCACGCGCTGTCCTACGCGCTGCCGTACCCCTCCGGACGTGTCGGCATCGACCTGGGCGCGCTGGGTCCTGACGCCGTGACCGTGGGCGCCGCGACCCTGCCGCTCGCCGACTTCTTCGCACGCGGCGGGCGCCGCCTGCCCGCGCCCCCCGCACCGGAGCCGTCCCCCGGGTGGCGCACCAGCCTTGGCACACGACTGGTGTAGGGACTACGCCGATTCCCGTACCACCAGCTCCGGTTCGAAGAGGACTGAGGTCGGCTCGGTTCGTATGCCCCGGACGTGCTCGTCGAGCAGCCGGGCCATGGTCGCCGCCATGTCCTCCACCGGCTGGCGCACCGAGGTCAGCGGCGGCCGGCAGGTGGTGGCCACGCTGGAGTCGTCGAAGCCGACGACCGCGACGTCGTCGGGCACCCGTCGGCCGCGTTCCCTCAGCACCTGGCAGACTCCCTGGGCCATCAGGTCGTTGGCGGCGAACACCCCTTCCACATCGGGATGTTCCGCGAGCAGCGCCGTCATCGCCGTCACCCCGCCGTCCAGTGTGAAGCCCCCCTCGGCCACCGGAACATACGGATGGCCCCCGCGGGCCATGGTGTCGCGGAACCCGGCGAGCCGCTCCTGACTGGCGGACACGGCCGACGGCCCTGACACGGTGGCCACCTTCCGGCACCCCCGGGCCAGCAGACGCTCGGCCGCGAGGCGGCCGCCGTCCCAGTGCGCCAGGTCGACATGGCTGAGCGCGACCGGCCGCACGGGCCGGGCGAACAGCACGGCGGGCAGTCCGGCGTCGGCCAGCAGCGTGGGCAGCGGATCGCCGGAATGGGTGGACACCACGAGGGCGCCGTCCGCGTTCCCCTGCCGCAGATACCTCAGCACCTCCTGCCTGGCCTCGGAGGACTCGGCGAACATCAGCACCGGGTGCATCGAGCGAGGCCGCAGGAATCCGACCACCCCACCGACCACCCGGCCGAAGAACGGGTCGGTGAACACCCGCGCGGCGAAAGCGTTCTGCTCGTCCTCCGAGGACTCGCCGACCCCGGAGACGACGAGCGCAACGGTCCCGGTACGCCGGGTCACCAGCGATCTGGCCGCCCGGTTGGGCGTGTAGCCGGTCCTCTCGATCGCGAGACGCACCAGGTCCTGGATGGCCGGATCCACGTTGCGGACGCCATTGACGACCCGGGAGACGGTCGCCCGGGAGACGCCGGCCTCCCGGGCGACATCCTCCAAGGTCGGGGCCTGTCGGTTCATGTCCGCACCCTAATGGCAGCGCGCCCTGCCGTCATAGAGCGCTCTCCCGCCCCGCCACGGGTCAGCGGTAGACGCCGAACTCGTAGAGCGAGTAGCCGTAGCCGGTGCCGCGGGCCGTGCCGTGGACACGGACGTAGCGGCCAGTGCCCGAGACGTCGAAGTCGTCGACGCCGCCGTTGCCGTCGGTCACCTCACGGACGGTGCGCCAACTCTGGCCATCATCGGAGGTCTGGATCGTGTACGCCTTGGCGTAGGCGGCCTCCCAGGCAAGCTGGACGTGGCTGAAGGCGGTGGACGCCCCGAGGTCCACCTGGAGCCACTGCGGATCGCTCCAGTCGCCGGCCCATCGGGTGTCCGTCCTGCCGTCCACGGCGCTGGCGGCGGTGCAGGGGCAGTCGCCGCCGGCCGTCTGATAGGAGGAGGCGGTGGCCGACTTGCCGAGGGCCACATTGGTGCCGTTCACGGCGGGTGGGACGACCCGTACGGAACGGGTCTCGATGCCGACGTTGCCCTTGCCGTCGGTGGCCTTGACATAGACCTTCCACACGCCGAGCCGGTCCGGCGCGGTGACCCTCAGCCGGCCGCCGCCGAGGTCGGTGGCGGGCAGCGGGGTGAGCTTCTTGTCCTTGTCGATGTACATGGTGCTGCCCAGCACCTGGTAGGAGATGGCGTCGCCGTCGGGGTCGGTGGCATTGACCGTAAGGGTCAGGGGGCGGCCTGCCTCCACCTTGGCGGCATCGCCGTCCACGGCCAGTCCGGAGAGGACCGGTGGCGTGTTGTCGCGCGAGGTGTCCGCGCCGTACGCATTCTTCACCACGTAGTACGACAGCCGCTTCTGGCCGGCGGGCAGCAGGTTGAACCAGACGCCGCCGAAGTCGTCCTCGGTGCCGTAGTGGAACATCGTGGCGCCGAGCGCGACACCCTTGTGGCCGGTGACGCAGTTCCACGCCTTGGTGTAGCCCTCGGCCTTGGCCCGGTCGGTGGGCTCCTGCGGCACACCGTTGGGGTCGTCGGGGACCTCCCACTCCCCTGCGGGGCCGGTCTCGGTCACGATGTACGGCTTGGCGTAACCGCCCTGTTCCCAGGTGGCCTTGATGTCGCAGACGGCGTTGTAGGAGTTGACGGCATACAGGTCGAGGTCGGGGGCGTTCTTCCGGTAGTACGGCCAGGCGCCGGTCCACGCGTCGGTGGAGGTGACCGGGTGGTCGGGGTCGATGCCATGGATCTTCTTGGCGATGTCGTTGACGAACGTGGTGTAGGCGTCGCGCTGTCGTTCCAGCTCATCGCCGCTGTAGCAGTTCTGCAGACCGAGCACCGACTCGTTGCCGACGTTCCACATCAGCACGCCCGGGTGGTCCTTGTAGGCGGAGACCCATGTGGGGAACTCGGCGAGCATCTGGTCCTTGTAGGCGGTGTCCGTCCGGTAGTTCACACAGCCGCCGCTGCCCGGCCCGCCGCCGGGCTGCAGCCAGAAACCGGCGATCACCTTGATGCCGTGGGCGGCCGCGGAGTCGAAAAGGGGTTTGCTGGTGGCGTCGGTGCCCCAGGTGCGGATGGTGTTGACGCCCATCGACCGCAGGTCGGGCAGGTAACGGTCGGCGTCCGCGATGGCGGGGCCCCAGGTCAGGCCCTTGATCTGATACGGCTGGCCGTCCACGGTCAGCCGCCAGTCACCGGGGGCTCCGGCGACCTTGACGACGCTTCCGGCGGCGTGTGCCTGCTGGCCGGGCAGCGCGAGGGCGCCGGCAGTCAGCAGGCCGGCGGTGAGGGGCGCCGCGATGCGGCGTGGAACGGTACGGGTCCGGGTCATGGTGGGGTGTCTTCCGGAGTGTGGGGGACGTGGAAGGGGGAAAGGGGAAAGCGGCCCGGCCGCGCCGGTATCCACCCGGGCGGCCGGACCACGGTTCAGGGCAGTTCGTAGTGGTCGTTGAGGGCCGCTCCGGCCTCGGGGTGGGTCTGGTCGTAGCCGCGGGCGTCGCACTGCAGCGCCCCGACGACGCAGTGGTCGACGAGCGCCTTGAGCGTGGGCGCGTCCCAGGCGTTGAAGAAGTCGTAGTGGAACGACCAGCTCGGGCCGCTGGCCAGCCTCACCTGGGAGAGGTCACCGTTGACCGGGAAGGCCATCTTGAACTCGACCATCGGCAGCGCGACCGGGTGGTCGGCGGGGCACACATTGTTGTTCGTCCCGGGGTTGACCACGGGGTACGCCATATGGCTGCGGTGGTCGGGCGTGTCCAGGTACTTGCCGTCCCAGCAACTGGGCGCCTGGAAACGAATGTTGAGCTGGACATCCGGCCGGCTCGGGCAGTCCTTGGGGAACTCGATGTTGAAGAAGCTGTCGCCGCACTCCCAGCCCTCGACGAAGCCGGGGTGGCGGCGGAACTCCTCGGCGCTCTGCATCGGGTTGCCCACCACGAAGCGCAGCCCCTTCGGGAACGGCCGCACGCTGGTGTAGTCGGTCACGCCCGCCTTGTAGTAGATGGTCTGCGGGCCGACCGGCAGCACCGGCCGGTCGCCCTGGAAGAGCGTGGGCATCCAATAGCCCGACTTGTCCCCCGGCGCCTTGCAGGAGGTGCGGCCGGCGTCGAGGGAGGCCGTGGTGCTGGCCGCGTCGGTGGTGGTGTTGCCCATGAAGGTGTGGTCATGGGACGCACCCGGCTGCTGCGGATACACGATGGGGTCGTCCGGCTTGGTGTGGCTCACCGAGCAGTTGGCCTGGAACTCGTGGAAGTAGCGGTGGGGCGGCTCCTTGGTGGACGGGGTGACGCCGGTGACCGGCGGGTCCGCGGGAATGTATCCGTCGCCGTCCGGGTCCTCGGGCGAGGAAGCGGACGGCGCCGCCATGGCATGCCCCGCGTGGGCGGCCGTGACGCCGCCCACGGGCTGCGCCGGGGGCGCATCGGCGCTCATCGCGATGCCACCGAGCCCGAGCGAGGTCAGCAGCAGCGCGCCTGCGATCAGGGTTCCTGAGACGATCTTCGATCTCCGTGCCATGGAGACTCCTGCCACATGGAGAGAAGGCGAAAGTGGTCAGGCGGCCGGGCACTGCGAGGATCCGCGGCGCCGTGGGTGCGGGCCGGGCCGCCCGTATGACGGGCCGTCACAGGCCCGCGACAACGAGTGGGAGAGCGCTCTCCGAGATGGGAGTGTCACGGCGGTGACGCGAAAGTGTCAAGGCATCGAGCGGAGAGGATCAGCGCCAACTTCTATTACTTCTTGAAGATAACGACCGCAGACACCAACGGCCATATCCCACCCAAGAGCCCCCAAACTGCCTGAACAACCCTGCGAATTGGTGATCGAAAAGCAACAACGGACAAGGAGTACGGTCACAACTCTTGACGTGTCGTTCACGTGGATGAAGCATGCGACGGCAAGAGAGCGCTCCCTCACCCCCCATCTCGTTCATTTACTGAACCAGGAGAGTCGCCCCCATGACGCCTTCCTCCAGGCATTCCTCCCCCGACCGCTCCCCCGACCGCCCCGCCGACCGCCCCCCCGTCGGCCGCCGAGCGGTCCTCGGCGCCGACGGCCGCCGCCGCCGCGGCCCCC
>NZ_MUNE01000267.1 GCF_002154605.1 Streptomyces milbemycinicus
CGACGCCGGCGTCGGTGCTGAGCACGGAGTTCGGGACGAGGGAGAAGTCGTCGGCGCCCGGCGGCTTCCACTGGAGGGTGACCTGCTGGTCGCCACCGCGGTCGAAGTGGTCGATGCGCAGCGCGTGGTAGCCGGGTGCGAGGGCGATCTCGCCGTCCTTGGGCTCGGCACCGTGCAGTCCGTCGTGGTCGACGACCTTCTTGTCGCCGATGAGCAGTCGGGAGCCGTCGTCGCTGATCAGGCGGAACGTGTACGTGCCGTCGGTGGGGATGTTGATGTTGCCGATGATCTGCGACACGAAGTTGTCGGTGAACCCGAAGCCCTCGGTTGAGGACCAGTCGACGTTGGGGATCAGCTTGTCGACGTTGGGGGTCTGGGCCGGCTTGAGGTCGCAGAGCTTGCTCAGCGGGGACTGGATATCGAAGACGCGGAGGGTGACGCCAGGTTCCTGGGGCGGCAGGTCCCCGAAGGGCTTTTCGTCCGCTTCGGCGGCCGGTGTCGCGAGACCGCCGGCGAAAAGGGCCGCGAGGAGCAGGCCGGTGATTCTTCGTGGCCTGCGGCGATGGCTACGGAGGCTCGGGTACTTGCGTGGCGTCACTCTTCCTCCTGCTGGGCGCTAGGCGGAGCGACCGACGGCGGACCGCGGTCACGGAGTGGAGCTCATCCACGTACGGGTGGTGCGGCGGAATTCCGCCGTGATGCACGCAGACGTCCGTACGAAAGCGACGCCCAGCGTACGAACAACACCCCGAACCGTCCATACTTTGTCCTCAACAAGTCGAAAGTCCCCGCTCCTGCGGCGGCGTGCCGGGAAGTCGAATCGTGACGATGAGGCCGCCGGTGGGGCGGGGTGTGAGGTCGAGGGTGCCGTCGTGTGCTCGGACGATGCTGTGCACGATGGCCAGCCCGAGGCCGACGCCGGCATGTTCGTCGGTGCGTATGCGTTCTGTTCCGCGTTGGAAGGGTTCGGTGAGGGTCGGTACCAGTTCCGATGGGAGCGGATGGCCCGTGTTCTCGACCCGCAGCACGCTCGCGTCGTGCTGCGGTTCGGTGTGGACCGTTACGGTGCCGCCGGCGGGGAGGTTGTGGACGATGGCGTTCTGGACGAGGTTCGTCACCATCCGCAGTATGAGCGCCGTGGAGCCGATGGTCTGTGTTGTCTCGCCGGTGACGTCGAGCGTGATCTGGCGCTTTTCGGCGAGAGGAAGCAGCGTTTCGGCGGCTTCTTCGGCTATGAGGGAGAGGTCGACGGGCTCGCGGGGGAAGCTCCTGCGGTCGGCGCGGCTGAGCAGCAGGAGGCCCTCGGTGAGGTTGATCGCCCGCGTGTTGACAGTGTGCAGGCGTTCGATGAGTTCGCCCTGGTCCCGCGTGGGGTCGTTGCGGGCTGCGTCGAGGAGTGTCCGGGAGATCGCCAACGGGGTGCGCAGTTCGTGGGAGGCGTTCGCGGCGAACCTCTGCTGCTCGGCGACGTGGGATTCGAGTTGTTCGAGCATGGTGTCGAACACGTCGGCGAGTCCGCGGAATTCGTCCTGGCGGCCCTTCATGCGGATCCGGTGGGACAGTGATCCGTTCGCGGCCATCCGTGCCGCGTATGCGATCCGTGTGAGTGGTGCGAGCATCCGGCCGGCGAGGATCCATCCTCCCAGGAGGCCGAACACGAGGAGGAAGGCCAGTGCCGCGGCCGCGGCGGGGGCAAAGCCGCGCAGGAGGTCGGAGCGTTTGGGCCCGGTGATGATCACGGGGCCGAACGTCTTCTGGAGAGATCTGGGGTCGTCGCCCGGCAGCCAGCGGAGCACGAATACCCACACCACGGCCAGTAGGAGAGCACCGGCGAGGAGGAGGAATCCGGCGTAGCTGATGGTGAGTTTCAGTCGGGCGCTGAGCCCTGGGCGTCTATTCATGAGTGCCGCCGGGGTGGGTGGTGTCCATGCCGGTGTCGATTCGGTAGCCGACGCCGGGCACCGTGGCGATGAGCCATGGTTCGCCGAGTCGTTTGCGCAGGGCGGAGACGGTGATGCGGACGGCGTTGGTGAAGGGGTCGGCGTTGTTGTCCCAGGCCCGCTCCAGTAGCTCTTCGGCGCTGACGACACCGCCTTCGGCGGCGATGAGGACTTCGAGCACGGCGAACTGCTTGCGGGTGAGCGCGACGTAGCGTCCGTCGCGGAAGACCTCCCGGCGGAAGGGGTCCAGCCGCAGGCCCGCGATCTCGCGGACCGGGGGCCGGGCGTGCGCGCGTCTGCGGTCGAGCGCCCGCAGCCGCATGACGAGCTCCCGCAGCTCGAACGGTTTGGTGAGGTAGTCGTCGGCGCCGAGCTCGAACCCGGAAACCTTGTCGTCGATCCGGTCGGCAGCGGTGAGCATGAGGATCGGGATGCCGCTGCCGGAAGCGACGATACGCCGGGCGATCTCGTCGCCGGAGGGGCCGGGGATGTCGCGGTCGAGGACCGCGAGGTCGTAGGAGTGGATACTGAGCAGTTCCAGGGCGGAGTCGCCGTCGCCGGCGATGTCAGCGGCGATCGCCTCCAGCCGCAGACCGTCACGGACGGCTTCGGCCAGGTAGGGCTCGTCCTCCACGATCAGCACGCGCATGTCTGAAGCCTAAGCAGCACAACATATCGCCGACGTATGCAAAGACGTGCGCAAAGACGTGTGCACACCGGGCACGCGGCTCAGCCTGCCGGTGCCGGCCCGGGGCGAGGCTGGTCGGACGGCGCTTCCGCCCTGGTGCGCCACCAGCGGCGCGACGCCAGTGCGGCCAGCACGGCACCGGCGGCGTTGACCAGCACGTCGTCCACGGAGGACACCCGGTCCAGCCACAGCACGTACTGTGCGGTTTCGACCAGGACCGAGCAGCCCGCCCCGAGCGCCAGGATCCGCGGCACGGACGCCGGCGCCGCGAACCGCATCGGGGCGAAGAACCCCAGCGCCGCGAAGATCAGCAGGTTGCCGACGATCCCGCCCGGCCCCATCGTGACCAGGTCCCGCAGCGGCACCAGGCTCACCCGGCGCGGAGCGGTGCCGGCCCCGGCGCCCGGCATCATGGTCAACCACAGGAACGGCACCGTCCCGTGGACCATCCCCACCTCGGCCAGCGACATCCGCCACGCCGATGTGACGCCGGCGGCACGCCGGCGGAGTGCCAGAGCCCACACCACCAGCGCAGCCAACGGCAGCGCGACCAACGTCATGAGCACCACACCGTTGAACGTATCGAAGCAGCCGTGCCACCGACCGGCCATGCACATCGGAGCCGACATCATGAGCGGCCGCCGCACGACGAACACGGCGCTCGCCATGCCGAGGATCGCCAGGCTGACGAGCACGATCCTGCGCGTGCGGCGGGGCGGTGCTGACAGGAATGCGTTGTGGTTCATGCCTCCATGGGAGACGGAAGGCCGTTGTGGTGGCGTATGCGATTTTCGATACGCCCGCGATACACGGACTGCGGTGCGGGATGAGGGCTCCGGTGCCCCGGTAGCCGCCGTCGGCGACGATCAGGCGTCGGCCTGGAGTTGGGCGAGTTCGGCTTCGAGGTGGGCCATGGCCTCGCCGCCGGCCATCAGGTCGGTGATCTCCTCGCGGGTGCGTTCGCCCTTGCGGAAGTCGTCGGCCTTCTGACCGCGAATCAGTACGGCGAAGTGGTCGCCGACCATCATCGCGTGGCGGACGTTGTGGGTGACCAGGATGACCGCGACGCCCTTGGCCCGGGCCTGCATGACGATGCGCAGGACGTGCGCGGCTTCCTTCACTCCGAGGGCGGCGGTGGGCTCGTCGAGGATGAGGACGTTGGCACCGAAGTAGACGGCGCGTGCGATCGCCAGGGCCTGGCGCTCACCGCCCGACAGGCTGCCCACCAGGCGGTTGCCGTCGGTGACGCGGGTGATGCCCAGGGACTGCATCTCCCGCACCGCGATCTCACCGGCCAGCTTCTTGTCGAACAGCTTGAACGGGCCGAAGCCCTTGGTGGGTTCGGAGCCCACGAAGAAGCAGCGGCCGACGCCCATCAGCGGGAAGGTGCCGCCGAACTGGTGCACCGTGGCGATGCCCCGGGTGCTGGCGTCGCGCGGGCTGTCGAACACGGCTTTCTCGCCGCCCACTTCGATGGTGCCGGTGGTGGGCTTGTGGAAGCCAGAGAGGATCTTGATCAGGGTGGACTTGCCGGCGCCGTTGTCGCCCAGCAGGCACAGCACCTTGCCGGCGTCCACCTCCAGGGAGATGTCCTGCAGCGCGTTGGTGCCGAGGAAGGACTTGCCGATGCCGGTGAGGCGGAGCAGGGGGGTGGTCATGGTCAGGCCTTCTTCGCGGAGCGGGGCTTGTAGGACAGGGCGAGGCGGCGGAACGTGTTGTTCATCAGCACCGCGGCGAGGATGAGGATGCCGAGGATGAGGCTGGCCCAGTCGGAGTTCCAACCGGTGTAGTAGATGCCCTGGTTGACGATGGCAAAAGTGAGCGTGCCCAGCACCACACCGAAGACGGAGCCGTAGCCGCCGGTCAACAGCACACCGCCGACGACCACGGCGATGATGGAGTTGAAGACGAAGGACTGGCCGTTGGCGACCTGCGCGCCGTTGTAGAGGATGGTCTGGATCACGCCGACCAGGGCGGCGCCGAAGCCGGAGGCCATGTACAGGGCGATCTTCACCCGGTCGACGGGGATGCCGGTGGCGCGGGCGCTCTCCTTGTCACCGCCGATCGCGAAGATCCAGTTGCCGTACTTCATCAGCTGCAGCACCACCGTGACCACCACCGCCAGGCCCAGCCACCAGAAGATCGCGACCTCGAACTGGCCGGCGATCAACTTCCCGAACAGCGCCTTGGACAGCGGATCGGGATTGATCGCGACACTGGTGGTGCCGGTCGTCACCCGGGACAGGCCCAGGGTCAGGCCGGCCATCCCGGACAGCGTCGCCAGTGTGACCACCAGGGAGGGCACGTTGGTGCGGGTCACCAGGAGCCCGTTCAGCAGCCCGGTCAACAGGCCAAGACCGAGCGCGAGGACGATCCCGACGATCATCGGGGCGCCCCAGTGACCGGAGACGATGGCCAGCGTCATCGAACTGCCCGCCAGCACCGACCCGACGGACACATCCAGCTCACCGGCGATCATCAGCAAGCCGACCGGGATCGCGATGATCCCGAGCTCGGCGGCGATGTTCAGCCAGCTCGCCGCACCCGCCGGGGCCATGAACTGGGTCCCGCCGAAGATGGCGAAGAAGACGAAAACACTGATCGTTCCGATGAGCGCACCGGCCTCGGGACGGTGCCGCAACTGCCCCAGCGGGCTCTCGGAGTGGATCGGCGGAGCGGCGTTGGTCTCATTCTCGGCCGCCGTGTCGGGAGGTGTGGTTGTCATCGGAGTGGTCACCTTCGTGGGTCCGGATGTGGTGCGAGTACGGCTGGGGGCGGGTGCCGGGCCCGGGGAGAGGCCCGGCACCTGAGGATGGGTCAGCGCACGCCTGCCTTGGCACCGGCGATCGCCTTGTCGACGTTGTCCTTGGTGACCAGCAGTGGGCCGGTCAGGATCGGGTTCTGCGGCGGCAACACGCCGTAGGTCAGGTACTGGTTGGCCATCGACACGACGTAGAAGCCCTGCAGATATGGCTGTTGATCGATGGCGAACAGCTGGGTGCCGGCCTTGATCCGGTCGAGCTGGCTCTGCGAGAGGTCGAAGGTGCCGAGCTTCACCTTGGAGCCGGCGTTCGCCTGCTTGATCGCTGCGGCGGCGCTGTCCGCGTCCCCGACACCGATCGTCACCACGGCGTCGATGCTGCTGTCCTTCAGCAGCGCCCCCTTGATCGCCTGGGTGACGGCGGACGGGTTGCCGAAGTTGGAGGAGGGCAGCGGGAGTTGCTTGGCGGAGGACCCCTTGCTGGTGGCGCCGTCCTTGATGCCCTTGCAGCGGGCCTCCTGGTTGGCGGAGCCGGGCACGGTGTTGACGCACAGGATGTTGTCGGCGCCCTCTTCGGCGAACTTGACGCCGCCGGCCTTGCCCGCCTCGTAGTCGTCCGACCCGATGTACTTCACCGCGCCGACCTTGTTGGCCGCGCTGATCCCGCCGGAGTTGTAGATGAACACCGTGATGCCCTTGGCGATGGCCTGCTTGATCGCGGAGTCCTGGTTCTCGGGCACCCAGTCCGGCACGAGGATCGCCGACGGGTTCTGCGATATGGCGGTCTGGGTGAGCTTGGCGGCGTCCGGGCCGAGGTTGTCGTAGTTGGCCGGGCCGAGGTAGGTGACCGACCCGCCGCCGGCCTTCACCAGCTTGGCCGCGTCCTCGACACCCCGCTTGACCGTGGAGAAGAACGGGTCGTCGGACTTGCCGCCGATGACGACGAGGGAGACCTTGCCGCCGCTCTTCGTGCCGGACACCGTTCCGCCGCCGGACGTCGCCGTCGCCTGGCCGGCGCTGTCGCCGCCGGCCTTGCCGCTGGCGCACCCGGTCAGCGCGGTGGCCGCCATGGCGAGCAGGCTCACCGCGGTCAGACCCCTTCTGGAGAGACGGTGGCCGGCCGGCCACCGGGTCAGTGTGCGTTCCATGTGCTGGGGTGCTCCTCCGTGTGCTGCCGGGCGGGTGCGTAAGCGGGTCTGGGCATGTCTCGGGATGTGGTGATGTGCGCGACCCGGGTCGCACGAATGCGCGGGGAAGATCGGCACGATCGGGGAACCGGGTGTTTCGCTCGGTAAGGCGCGGCGGTCTCGGCAATGAGTAGAACGGCCCGTCGCGGGGGTGTCCCGGCACCGATCACGGCAACGCCGGACTCAGTGGTGGATGGCGGCTCCGCGATCTTTTAAATCGCTTTAAGACGTGGCCAGAGCATGCTTGTGTTTCGGAAAGGTGTCAAGACACCGCTCACAAAGTGCATACCGTTCCGTTATCCGGCACAAAAAGCTGCATCTGCCACGCATTTGCCTGTCCGCACGGCAGCACTGCGCGGGCAGCGAGACGCACCACCAGCAGGGCAGAACGGTCCGATGGGATCAGCGCGGCGGCGCCGTCGTTCCGCGGACGACGAGGGAGGGGGCGAGGACGATCTCGCGGGGCACGGCTCGGCCCTGATCGAGCCGTTCGACGGCAGCCAGGACGGCCTGGCGGGCCTGCTCCTCGGCGTTCTGGCTGACCGTGGTCAGATCGAAGCAGGTCAGCCGGGACAGGGTGTCGTCGTCGTAGCCCGCGACGGAGACATCGCCGGGAACGCCGACCCCGGCCCCCCGGAAGGCGGTGAGCACGCCGATGGCGCTCCGGTCGTTGAACGTCACGACGGCGGTCGGCAGATCACCGCCGCCGAGGAGATGCCGGCCGCCTCTGTCTCCGGCCTCCTCGGTGTGATCCCCGTGGAGGATTCTGATCTGCGCGTCGAGACCATGGCGGCGCATGGCGGCGCGGTAGCCGCGGCGACGGTCGGTGGCGATGACGCCCTTGCCGCCGTCGACGTACACGATCGCACGGTGACCCAGGCCTACCAGATGGTCGATTATCTGACCGACTCCGTCATCGTCGGCGCTGCGTACGACATCGAGACCGGCTCCGGTGATCCGGCGACCCACCGAGATGACGGGTGCCTTGCGGTCGAGGTCGGCGAGGACAGAGGCAGGGGCCACCGGCCCGAGGAGGATCAGCGCCTCGCATCGGAAGGACAGGAGCGTCTCGATTGCCGCGTTCTCGTCGCGGGTCCGGGTCTGGGTACTCAGGACGAGGTCGTAGCCGACCTCTTCGGCCGCCGTGTGGAGGTGCTCGACCATCTCGGCATGGAAGGCACTGTGGACGTCGATCATGACGCCGAGCAGCCGGCTACGTTTGCTGGCCAGGGCGCTGGCGGTGCGGTCCGGGCGGTAGCCGAGATCGGCGGCCGCCTTCAGGACCCGCTGCCGGGTGCGCTCACTCGGCCCCGGCACGCCTCGCAGAACCAGTGACACCGACGCCGTGGACAGGCCGACGCGCGCGGCGACGTCCTCCAGCCGGGGACGCGGCTTCGCTCCGCTGGAGCCCACGGGGTCGGCGGAACCGGGCTCGTCCACACGGCCTCCCGTGGATTTGCGGCAGCACCCTTGACATCTGCCTGTGACGCCGCCGATAGTACCAGCACTTAAAGCGCTTTAAGCGAGATCTTGGCTGGCTGAACCCGGGAAAGAACCGGCCCCCATGGCTCTCGGTCCCACATCCCCCTAGTCACGGCGCAGCGGCGCGTCGGAGAGGAACCACCATGAGCACAAGGCCGATCGGGGTAGCAGTCATCGGGGCCGGAATGGCGGGCCGGGCCCACCTCAACGGCTACCGGCAGGCCTCGACCCTGTACGGAGCCGGGCTGCCCGAGGTACGCCTGGTCGCCGTCGCCGACGCCCACGAGCCCTTCGCCCGCGACGCCGCCCGCCGGTACGGCTTCGAGCGGGCCGAAACCGACTGGCGGGCGATCGTCGAGGCGGATGACATCGACGCGGTCAGCGTCGTGGTCGCCAACCACCTGCACCGCGAGATCGTCGAGGCGCTGCTGGCGGCGGGCAAGCACGTGCTGTGCGAGAAGCCCCTCGCACCGTCCGTGGCGGACGCCGAGGCCATGGTGAAGGCCGCCGAAGGTACCGGCTTGGTGGCGGCCACCGGCTTCACCTTCCGCCGCTCGCCCGCGATCAACGCCATTCGGCAGCAGGTGCTGGAGGGCTCGCTCGGGCCGGTCCAGCACTTCAACGGGCACTACTGGTGCGACTACGGGCACAACCCGGACGCACCCATCAGCTGGCGCTACCGGGGCGGACCCGGCTCCGGGGCGCTGTCCGACATCGGCAGCCACCTCATCGATCTCGGCGAATACTTCTGCGGTCCCGTCCAGCGCGTGCAGGGCGCCATCCTGTCCACCCAGGTGCCCGACCGCCCCGTGCCGTTGGGCACCGCGGTCGGGCACTCGGCCGACGTACAGGTGAGCCAGGAACGCGAGCCCGTCGAGAACGAGGACATCGCCACCTTCACCGCGACGTTCGCCTCCGGCGCCGTCGGTACCTTCTCCGTCTCACGCATGGCCCGCGGACTGGCCAACTCCCTTGGGTTCGAGGTGTTCACGAAGGACGGCGCCGCGACCTTCGAACTGTCCCGGCCGGCCGAGTTCACCATCGCCGACGCGGCGGCCGCCGACCCCGTGGACGGCTATCGGCGGGTGGTGGTCGGCCCCGGCCACCCCTACATCGCCGGTGGCCTGCCCATGGACTTCCCCAGCGTCGGCCACGGGCAGCACGAGTTCTTCGTCTGGCAGGCCCGCGCCTTCCTGGAGCAGATCGCCGGCCTGGACCGCCTTCCCCCGTGCCCCACGCTGGCCGACGGGCTGCGCAACCTGCGCGTCATCGACGCGATCGTCGCCTCCGCCGGCACCGGCGGCACGACGGTCACCGTCGTCCGGTGAGCCGGCCCGGCTCGCAGCCGAGTGACGCCGGCTCCCCCGCACCACCCGCGCGACGAGCTCCCGCTCGATGGCGCCTCCCCCACGCCGCCCGCACCCGCGGCCCCGTCCGCACCGTCGAGAAGGACTGAGAAAACACACGATGAAACTGGGCCTCTACAACGCCATCCTGCACGACCGGCCGCTGCCGGAGGCGATCAAAGTCGTCGCCGATCTCGGCCTGACCGGCCTGGAGATCAACACCGGCGGCTTCCTGCCTGCGGTGCACGTACCCACCTTCGACGACATCCTCGTCAGCGACACCGCCCGGGACGACTTCCTCGGCCTCTTCGAGGGCACCGGCGTGGCCATCGCCGGCCTCAACGCCAACGGCAACCCACTGCACCCGAACCCCGCCATCGGCGAGAAGCACGCCGAGGACATCCGCCGCTCCATCCGCCTGGCCGAACGCCTCGGCCAGCACCGCCTCGTGACCATGTCCGGCCTGCCCGGCGGCGAGCTCGGCGCCACCCGCCCGAACTGGGTCGTCAACGCCTGGAACTCCGCGGCCCTGGACGTGCTGGACCACCAGTGGAAAATCGCCGCCGACTTCTGGCGCGAGACCGACCGCCTCGCCCGCGATCACGACATCAAGGTCGCCCTGGAACTGCACCCGCAGAACGTCGTGTTCAACTCCGCCGACGTGCACAAGCTCATCGACCTCACCGGCGCCACCCACGTCGGCGTCGAGCTGGACGCCTCGCACCTGTTCTGGCAGCAGATGGATCCGGTCGCCGTCGTTCGCCACCTCGGCGAGCTCGTCTTCCACGCCGCCGCCAAGGACGTCCGTATCAACCCCGAGCACGCCGCACTCAACGGGGTCCTCGACAACAGCTTCCGGCGCCTGTCGCCCGACGAGCCGCGTACCAACCTCGGCGGCGACGAGTGGGCCAACGAGTGGCCCAAGGAGGCCGCCTGGGACTTCGTCGCCCTCGGCAAGGGCCACGACGTCGCCTACTGGACCGAGTTCCTGCGCGCCCTCCACGAGGTCGACCCGGACATGCTGGTCAACATCGAGCACGAGGACACCGAACTCGGCCCCGTCGAGGGGGTCGCCGTGGCCGCCGAAGTGCTCAAGGCCGCCGACACGGCACTGCGGGAGTCACTGCGGTCGTGATCGACTGGGCCACCCACCCCTGCCAGGGCCAAGTCATCCTCGTCACCGGATTCGGCACCGGCATCGGCCGCGCGACCGCCCGCGCCTTCCTCGAACAGGGAACGACCATCACCAAGGAGCCCTCACCATGAAGATCGCTCTCGACCCCTATATGATCCGCAACACCCCACTCCTCGAACTCCCGGCCGTCGTAGCCGAGTTGGGCTACGAGTGGATCGAGCTGTCACCGCGAGAGGACTTCATCCCCTTCTTCCGTCACCCGCGCGTGGACGACGCGACGGTCCACAGATTCCGCAAGGCGCTGGACACGGCGGGCGTCGGAATCTCCTCAGTGCTGCCGCTGTTCCGCTGGTCCGGGCCGGACGAGGACGCCCGCCAGGCCGCCGTCCGCTACTGGAAGCGCTCGATCCAGATCGCCGCGGACCTCGGCGTGGACAGTATGATCTCGGAGTTCAACGGCCGCCCGGAGAACCCCGACCGCAGCGAGGCCCAGTTCTGGAAGTCCCTGGAGGAACTCCTCCCGCTGTTCGAGCGCGAGGGCATCAAGCTCGCTCTGGAGCCGCACCCCGACGACTTCATCGAGAACGGCTACGACGCGATCAACCTCATCCGTGGCATCAACCACCCGAGCGTCACCTTCCTCTACTGCGCCCCGCACACCTTCCACATCGGCAACGACGCACCCGGCATCATCAAGTACGCGGGCGAACTCCTGACCCACGTCCACCTCGCCGACGCCTTCGACCACACGGCATCCTCGGGCAACCGCTACATCCTCAATCCGCCCGGCACTGAGGCCCGTATCCACCAGCACCTCGACATGGGTGAGGGCGAGGTCGACTTCGACGAACTCTTCCGCGAACTGCACGCGAACGGCTTCGACGGCACCCTGACGGCCTGTGTCTTCGCCTGGGAGGAGCGGGCCGAGGAGTCCTCCGTGTTCATGCGCGAGAAGATCACCGAGCTGCTGGCCGGCCGGGAGTGACCTCGCCGCACAGGCAGCTGCGGGCGCAGGAACCCGGCCACAGAAGCGGCCAGGGTTCGGGGTCACGCCGTACCGTCGTCGGGACGGTCCGGGCGGCCGGTGGTCCGTGCGGCGTCCAGTGCCTGCCGGGCCTCGGCCACCACTTTCGGGTCGGTGACGAAGTGGGTGTCCTGGAGGGCGGAGGCTCCCGCGACTCCGAGAGGTATCCACGCACCGCCGCGCCGGGGCTCGGCCTGGGTCTTGGCGGAGAGGTGCACTGCGGCGACCCCCGCGGCCACCAGGGCAGGGATGTCAGCGGTCCGGACGCCGCCGCCTGCCATGACCTGCACACCAGGAGCCGCGGCGACCATCGCGGCAAGCGTGGTCGCGCCGCCGGCCGCGGTCGCCGCGCCGCCGGAGGTGAGAACCCTGGTGATCCCCAGTGAGGGGAGCAGCGCCGCGGCGGCGACCGGGTCGGCGGACTGGTCGATCGCGCGGTGCAGGGTGACGTCCACGGAGCGCCCGTGGTTCGAGGCCGCGTCATGGGCGGCGTCGGTCAGGCGGGTCACGGCGTCGGTGTCCAGGAGGCCTTCGGCAGTCAGCGCACCGACGACCACACCCGAGGCGCCCGAGGCGACGACCGAGCGTACCTCGGCGACCATCAGGGCGATCTCCTCGGCGTCGTACACGAAGTCACCGGGACGGCACCGCACCAGAGCGTGCACCGGCGACCCGACGGCTGCGACCGCCGCCACCGAGGCCGCCGACGCGGTCAGGCCGCCCAGTTCGAGCCCGGTGCACAGTTCGAGCCGGTCCGCACCGTGGTCGCGGGCGGCACGGGCACCCGCCGGGGAGGTGACCGCGATCTCGAGGGTGGTTCCCGACGTACCGGTGCCGCCCGGAGCGCCGGAGGGCACGCCGGGTCGGTTCTGGTGAGGGGTGTGAGCGCTGCGGCCGGTCACTCGTCGTCCCCGGTGAGCGGCTGGTCGGAGGCCGGGATGATCCGGGCCGTCAGGTCCGGGTCGGCCATGTCGGGGTCGAAGGGGAACATGGGCCGACGGATGCGGTGGTGGCCGAGTCGCACCAGGTCCTGGTCGACACCTCCTGGCGTGAGGGCCATCTTCCACGCTGCGGCCATGTCGAACAACTCCGGCTCCAGGTAGCCGATCTTCACGATGACCACGTCGGCGGAGCGGGGGTCGAGGTCCAGGTCGGAGAAGTCGTGTTCATGATGGTAGGGCTTGCGCAGCCGGGTCAGGATCGCGTACACGCTGCCGACTCGGACCACGACCTCGGTCTCGGCGTCGCGGTCGCCGTGCCGGATCGCGTGTACCACGCCGGTGAGGGTGACGGGACCGGCGTGCCGGTCGTCCACCTCGGCTCCGGCGGTGACGGTGACGGTGGCGCCCACGCCGGCGGCAACCGCGGTGTCAACGGCGGCGGGGCCGGGCACCGAGGCGTACAGAACGGTCGGGCCGTCGTCCTTCTGGAACTCCGGGCGCTCCAGCAGCCTGGTCAGGCCCCAGGTGACGTCGCCGGCGCCGCCCGCGGTGGGGTTGTCGCCGGTGTCGCTGATGAAGTACGGCCGGTGCTGCGAGCGGAGGGCCTCATCGAGGAGGTCGTCGAAGGTACCGGTCGGGGCGACGAAGCCGAAGTCGTGACGGGCCTCCCAGAAGCCGCGGGCGAGGCGTTCGGCGCCTGACGACACGGCGTTCCGGTCGGGGCCGGTGACGACGACGGCTGCGCGGTTGCGTGGTTCGTCGGCCCAGGCGTAGCCGACCCATATCGCCGCGTCGGTCACCCCGTCCATGGCCTCGACCTCGTCGACCGCCGCGTACACGCTCCTGGCGGGCTCGATGCGGGTGGAGGTCTGCTCTCCGGCCAGCAGCACCGGGACCGGTACCCATGCCTTCACCGGTCGGGGGGCGCCGGAGGCGAGCAGGTCGACCAGGTTGCGCACGGCGCGCTCCTTGGTCTCCATGTGGTCCTCATGCGGGGCCATCCGGTAGCAGGTGATGAGGTCGCTGCGGTGGGCGAGCTCGCGGGAGACGTTGCCGTGCAGATCCATCGAGGTGGAGACGGTCACGTCGGGGCCGACGGTGGCACGGATGCGTTCCAGCAGGACGGCCTCGGCGTCCTCGACGCCCTCCACGGTCATCGCGCCGTGGATGTCGTACCAGAGACCGTCGAGCCGGGGCAGTGCGGCGAGGCGGTCGATGAGTTCGCCGGTGAGTGCGGACCAGGCTGCGGCGGTGACCATGCCGCCGGGCAGCGACTTGCCCACCAGGGCGCCGTGCCAGTCGGCGGCCTCGCGCAGTTCCTCGCCGAGCGCGAGGAAGGGGTAGCGGTCGAATACGTCGGCGCCCCGCAGGGGTTGGAACGCTGGGGCCTCGGTGCGGGCCGGGGAGAAGGTGGACGACTCGATGCCGAGCCCGGCGATGGCGATGACCGGGCGGGCGGCGGTGCGGGATTCCGACATGGCTCCTCGTGCGGGTTGTGGTGCGTCAGGGGGTGCGGTGCGCGGCGGGGCCGAAGTGCTCGACACCGAGCTCGGTGCCGCCGACGCTGCGCAGGGCGTGCGCCATGGCGCGCTGCAGGGCGAACTGTCCGGCCCCGACAACTCCGGCGTCGACGCCGAGGCTGGCCCGCTCGATCGTGAGGTGCTCGGTGACCAGCGGGTGGCAGCTGTCGTAGAGCTGGCTGCGGACCGCGGCGACGAAGGGTTCCAGAGTGGAGAGGATGCCGCCGAGGTAGACGGCGTCCGGGTTGAAGAAGTTGACGTTGGCGGCGAGCACCTGTCCGAGATGTTCTCCGGCTCGGCGGACCGCGCGGGTGGCCTCGGGGTCGGCGTCGGCGGCGAGGCCTACGACGTCCTCGAGGCTGCTGACGTCGGCGCCGCGCTCGCGCAGGATGCGCACCAGGGCGGCGCCGGAAGCCACGGTCTCCAGACAGCCCGTCTTGCCGCAGGAGCAGGGGATGTCGGCGGCGCCGTCGATCCGGATGTGGGTGATGTCGCCGGCGGCGCCGGTAGCGCCCCGGTAGAGGCGACCGTCGACGATGACGCCGGCGCCGATCGCCGAGCCGATCTTCACCATGATCGACTGTCGATGTTCGGCGGGCCGGACGGTGTGCTCGCCCATCGCCATGCAGTTGGCGTCGTTGTCCACCGCGGTCGGGACGCCGAAGCGTTCCTCCAGCCAGGTGGCGACCGGGAAGCGGTTCCACCCCGGCATCCGCGACGGCAGCATGGCGGCTCCGGATCGGATGTCGACAGGGCCCGGCAGGGACAGGCCGACACCGCACATCCGGTCGCGTCCGTGTTCCTCGGCCAGGGCCTCCAGGGTTTCGGCGAGCCGTGGCAGGGCCTGCTCGGGGCCGTCGGCGATGACGAACGGAACAGTGGAGACCTTTTCGAGTCGGCCGCCGGGCAGCGCCACACCGATCCGGGCATGCCGGCCGCCGAGGTCGGCGGCGACGGCGAACTCGTCGGTGCCGCCGAGCCGCAGGACCTTGCGGGGGCGCCCGCCGGTGGACGACTGGGTGCCTTCCTCGGCGATCAGCCCGCGCTCGACCAGCTGCCCCACGGTGAGGGAGATGGTCGAGGGGGCGGCACCGAGCAGGCCGGCGAGTTCGGCGCGTGACGAGGCCTGGCCCGAGGCCACGAGTTCCAGGACGCGGGCGGCGAGGGAGGAACCCCCCTTCGCCGGCTGACGGTTCCGCGCACTTATTTCAGTCATGTACGAAGTAACTTCCGCAACGGTGGGTGTGACGAAGACAGTACGCCCGCACAACGCGTACGTGAACCGCTTCCCGGATGACATTGCCTTGACCAGCAGCGTGACAAAACCGGTCAAAGATGGTGTTTTCGCTACCTGAACAAGGCTTCGGGGAGTTCTGCCAAGCTCGCAGAAACTTACTTTTTACTAATTCTTGTTTGTTTAATCGGCACGTGAGACGTTGACTGTCGTCGCAGCGCCGATCCCCGCGGCGCCCGCCCCAGGCCCAACGGGGCACACACGGGTCCTTTCACTCCGAGGAGAGTCATGTTCCTTGCTCATACGGCGACCGGCCGCCGCTGGGCCCTCGTCGCGGGTGCCGCCATCACGTCCGGCGCGCTGCTCACCGGCTGTTCCGGGGGCGGTACCTCGTCGTCCGGCGGACACTCGACCGACACCATCAACTACGCGCTCCCGGCCAACTTCACGCCGAACTGGATCCTCCCGGTCGGCACGGCCTCGCACCTCAACACCAACAACTCCTCCATATCCCAGTCCCTCTGGGAGCCGCTGATCGCCTATGACGGCTCCACCGGCGAGGTCGGCTGGAACAAGAACAACTCCCTCGCCACCGCGGCGGACTTCGCCAAGGACAGCAAGAGCGTCACGATCACCCTCGGCAACCGGCACTGGAGTGACGGCAAGCCGATCACCTCGCGCGACGTCGAGTTCTGGTTCAACCTGGTCAAGGCCAACAAGGCCGACTGGGCAAACTACAGTCCGGGCAAGGCGCCGGACAACTGGACCTCGCTGAAGATCGTCGACGACACTCACTTCACCATCACGTTCGACAAGGCGTACAACAAGCAGTGGATGCTTGCCAACGAGTTGAGCATGATCCGCCCGATGCCGCAGCACGTCTGGGACAAGACCGGCGACTCCGATGCCGTCTCCGACCTGGACCGCACCGCCGCCGGCGCCAAGAAGGTCTGGACGTACCTCAACAAGGCCGCCAAGAACATCTCCGGGTACGCCACCGACCCGCTGTGGAAGACCGTCAGCGGTCCCTACACCCTCAAGTCCTTCTCCACCGCGGGCAGGGTCGAACTGACCGCCAACGCCAAGTACGACGGCGGCGGCAAGGCCAACATCAAGAACGTCAACCTCCTGCCGTTCACCACGACCGACGCCGAGGCGAACGCGCTGCGGGCGGGCACAGTCGACTACGGCTACATCAACGCCACGGACCTCAGCCAGGAGGCGTCCTTCAAGTCGCGGGGCTACACGGTCAAACCGTGGGCGGGCTGGGCGATCACCTACATGCCCTACAACTTCAACAACCCGGCCATGGGCGCCGTCTTCAAGCAGCTCTACGCCCGCCAGGCGATCCAGATGTCGGTCGACCAGACCAGTCTGTCGAAGGTGATCTTCAACGGCACCGCGGTCCCCACCTACGGTCCGATCCCCCAGGGGCAGGCCTCCGACTTCGTCTCTCCGGAGCAGAAGAACAACCCGTACCCGTTCGACACCGCCAAGGCGAAGCGGCTGCTGACCTCGCACGGCTGGAGCGAGCAGAACGGCACCATGGTGTGCACCGACGCGGGCAGCGGCGACGACCAGTGCGGCTCGGGCGTCGCCAAGGGCACCAAGTTCGAGATGCGGGTGCTGTCCCAGTCCGGTTCGACCGTGACCGACAACATGATGAGCGCGCTGCAGTCCTCCTTCTCGAAGACCGGCATCAAGTTCACCATCAAGACCGCCCCCGTCAACTCCGTGCTCTCGCAGTCCGGTCAGTGCACCTCCGGTGACCCGGGTTGCAAGTGGCAGCTGTCCTTCTTCGGCACCGCGGGCAGCTGGTACTTCCCGGCGTACCCGAGCGGCGACGCACTCTTCCAGACCGGCGGCGGTTCCAACTTCGGCAACTACTCCAACCCGGCGGTGGACAAGCTGATCACGCAGACCACGACCTCCGAGTCGCCCGCCGCCGTCCAGGAGTACAGCGCCACGCTGGCCAAGGACCTGCCGGTGATCTGGCTGCCGGAGCCCGACTACCAGGTCTCCGTGGTCAAGAACGGGCTGGGCGGTTTCGCCCAGGACTCGCTCGCCAACTTCCACCCCGCCATGTGGAAGTGGACGAACAAGTGAGCCCGGCCGGTGACCCAGCGCATTCCTGAGCCGAAGCGACCGGAAAACACATGAGCACTCCTTCGTACCTGATCAGACGCGTCCTCCAGGCCGTCGCGGTGATCGTGATCGTGACGATCGTGGTCTTCGGTCTGCTGCACGCCCTGCCCGGGGGTCCCGCCCGCGGCATCCTCGGCCCGCAGGCCACGGCGCAGCAGATCGCCCGGTTCAACCACGAACAGGGCCTCGACCAGCCCCTGCCCGTGCAGTACCTGCACTACCTGAACCAGTTGCTGCACGGCGACCTCGGCACCTCGTACACCCTGAATGCGCCGGTCTCCCGGCTCATCGGGGAGCGGCTGCCGAAGACCCTGGTCCTGACCGTCCTGTCGATGGTCATCGGCCTTCTCCTGGCGATCCCGCTGGGTATGTGGCAGGCCGTGCGCCGCAACAGGCCGGTGGACTATGTCATCACCACGCTGAGCTTCATCGCCTACTCCACGCCGGTGTACTTCCTCGGGTTGATCCTGATTCTGGTGTTCAGCCAGGTGCTGCCGTGGTTCCCGTCTCAGGCTCCGCAGGGGGACTCGCTCGCCCAGGTGTTCTCCGACCCGCAGGCCCTGGTACTGCCGGTGGCCGCCGGCGCCGCCTCCATGGTCGCGGTGTTCAGCCGCTACATGCGCGCCGCCACCTTGGAGAATCTCTCCGAGGACTACGTCAGGACGGCGCGGGCCGGGGGTTCCCGCTCCCGCGCCATCCTGCGGCGGCACGTCTTCCGTAACTCCCTGACCCCCGTGATCGCCATGCTCGGCTACTACCTGCCGGTGCTCTTCGGCGGTGCGCTGGTGGTGGAGCAGCTCTTCAACTACCCCGGCATGGGACTGCTGTTCTGGTCCGCCGCGCAGGCCTCCGACTACCCGGTCCTGCTGGGCTGCGTGCTGGTCATCTCCGCCGCCACCGTGGTCGGCACGCTGCTCGCCGACGTCGTCCAGCGGATCATCGATCCCCGAGTGAAGGCAGGCCGGGCATGAGCACCGTCATCCAGCCGGCCAAGACGCCCGGCACCGCGGGCACCCCCCGTGAGACCTCCGGCACCCGGCTCGCCGTGCGGCGCTTCCTGCGCAACCGGCTCGCCGTCGCCGGGCTCGGCGTCGTGATGTTCTTCGTCCTGTTCTGCTTCGTGGGCCCGCTGGTGTACCACACGGACCAGACCCACACAGCCCTCCAGCAGGTCAACCTCTCGCCGAGCGGCGCACACTGGCTCGGCACCGACGCCGTCGGCCACGACGAGCTGGGTCGGCTGATGTACGGCGGCAAGGTGTCGCTGACCGTCGGTCTCGCCGCAGGCGTCCTGGCCACCGTCGTCGGCACCCTGTGGGGCGCGGCCGCGGGCTATGCCGGCGGCTGGATCGACGCGGTGATGATGCGGATCGTGGACGCGGGCATCGCCATCCCCGCCCTCTTCATCCTGCTGGTGGTCTCCGCCATCACCACCCCCGGCCTGCCCGGCCTGATCCTCATCCTCGGACTGGTGTCATGGCTGGTGCCGTCCCGGCTCATCCGGGCCGAGACCCTGACTTTGAAGAATCGCGACTACGTACTGACCCTGCGGGCCATCGGGGGAACGCACGCCCGCGCGATCCTGCGACACATCCTGCCCAACTCCGTGTCGACCATCATCGTTGCCACGACCTTCCAGATCGCCGACGCCATCCTCCTCGTAGCCTACGTCTCCTACCTGGGCCTGGGCGTGCAGCCGCCGACCACCGACTGGGGCGGCATGCTCTCCGCGGGACTCACCGCCGCCTACTCCGGCTATTGGTGGCTCATCCTGCCGCCCGGCCTGGCCATCATCCTGGTGGTGTGGGCGTTCAACGCGATAGGGGACGGGCTCCGTGACGCATTCGACGTGAGGGGACGCGGATGACCGCCACCCAGGCCTCCGACGCCCCGGCGGCCGAGCCGATTCTCGAACTCGACGACCTCGGTGTCGTCTTCACCACCGAGTCCGCGGAGGTTCCCGCCGTACGGGGGGTGTCCCTGCACGTCCGTCCCGGTGAGACCCTCGCTCTGGTCGGCGAGTCGGGCTCCGGCAAGTCCACCGTCGCGCTGGCCGCGATGGGGCTGCTGGCCGGAAACGCCCGTGCCACGGGCCGGGCCGTGATCGACGGCACCGACATCGTCGGCGCCGACGAGGCAGGGCTCGCCGCGCTGCGCGGCCGGACCGTCTCCATGGTGTTCCAGGAGCCGGCCACCGCGCTCGACCCGCTCACCCGGATCGGCAAGCAGATCGCCGAGGTGATCCGCAACCACAACGACGTCTCCGCCAAGGACGCCGCCGCTCGCGCCGTCGGACTGCTGCGCAGGGTCGGCATCCCCGAGCCGGAGAAACGCGCGGCCGCCTACCCCTTCCAGCTCTCCGGGGGCCAGCGCCAGCGGGTGGTCATCGCCATGGCCATCGCAAACGACCCGGCCCTCCTGATCGCCGATGAGCCGACCACCGCGCTGGACGTCACCGTGCAGGCCGAGATCCTCGACCTGCTGCGCAGGCTCGCCGCCGAGACCGGCACCGGCGTCCTGCTCGTCACCCACAACATGGGTGTGGTCGCCGACTTCGCGGACCGGGTCGCCGTGATGTACCAGGGCCGGATCGTGGAGACCGGCCCGGTCGAGGACGTACTGCTGCGCCCGTCCCACGACTACACCCGGCGGCTGCTGGCCGCCGTGCCCCGGCTGTCGGTCGCGGAGTCCGACGAACGCCCGACGGCCGGCGAGGTCCGCCCGGACGACGGGTCCGGCAGCGGCGACGCCACCGCGCCGGTCGTCGAACTCCGCGACATCTCGGTGGTGTTCGGTCGCGGAAAGCGCTCGGTGCACGCCCTGGACGGTATCTCGCTCGTCGTCAGCCCCGGCGAGACCCTGGGCCTGGTGGGCGAGTCGGGCTCCGGCAAGTCCACCGCGGCCCGGGTCGCACTCGGCCTGATCCCGCCGACGTCCGGCGCCGTGTCGCTGTTCGGTGCCGACCTGGCCCGTACCCGTTCCCGTGCCCGCCGGAGGCTGCGGTCCGGCATAGGCGTGGTCCTCCAGGACCCGGTCGCCTCGCTCGACGCCAGGATGACGGTCGGCGAGTGCGTCGCCGAGCCGCTGCGGGTGCATCGCCGTGAACTGTCCGCCCGGGACCAGCGCAGCAGGGTTGAAGCAGTGCTCGACCGGGTCCGGCTGCCCCGCGACATCGTCCGGCGCGCCCCCGGCGAGCTGTCCGGCGGTCAGCGCCAGCGGGTCAGTCTGGCCCGCGCGCTGGTGCTCGAGCCCCGGCTGCTGGTCGCCGACGAGCCCACCAGCGCGCTCGACGTGAGCGTGCAGGAGTCCGTACTGAAGGTCATCACGGAACTGCAGGACGAGCTGGGCTTCGCCTGCCTGTTCGTCTCCCACGACCTCGCCGTCGTCCAGCACTTCGCCCGCCGGGTCGCCGTCATGCGGGCCGGGCGGATCGAGGAGCAGGGCCCCACCGGTGAGACGCTGCTGCACCCGGAAACCGACTACACCCGGCGGCTGCTGGCCGCCGTGCCGGTCCCCGACCCGGTGGTCCAACGCGGCCGCAGGGCCGAACGCCTGGCCACCTTGGCGGCCGGACGCATGGAGGCCGAGGCGTGAGCGACCGTCCATTGTTCGCCGGCGTGGACATCGGCGGGACCACGACCCAGGTGGTGCTGTGCGACGACGACCTCACGGTGCTCGACCGGGCCGGAACGACCACTCCGGCGGCCTCCGGCGGGCAGGCCATGATCGACGCCGCGCTCGGTGTACTGGCACCGCTGTTGCGGCGTACGCCCGGCCGACTGATCGGCGCCGGCGTCGGCGCGGCCGGGGTGGTGGACACCGCCGTGGGCCGCATCCTGGTGGCCAGCGACTCGTTCAGCGGCTGGTCAGGCTTCCCCGTCACCGCCGCCGTGGAGGACGCCCTGGGCGTTCCCGCGTTCCTCGACAACGACGTCAACGCGTTCCTGCGCGGGGAGGTATCGGGCGGCGCGGTACGAGGTGAGCCCGATGTTCTCGGCATTGCGCTGGGCACGGGCGTGGGCGGCGCACTCTGGGCGGGCGGCCGGCTCTTCGCCGGCCCGCACGGCGCGGCCGGCGAGATCGGGCACATCCCCGGGTTCGGCGACTTGCCCTGTACCTGCGGGGGGCGTGGCCACCTGGAGACCTTGGCCTCCGGCCGTTCCATCGGGGCCCGATTCGCCGACCGCACCGGCCGCCGGCTCACCGCGCGAGAGGTCGCTGACGCGGCCGCGTACGGCGACGAGGACGCCCTGGAGGTGTACCGCGCCGCCGGCGCCGGGCTCGCGCGGGCGGTCGTCATGACGGCCGGCCTGGTGGACATCACCACGGTGGTGATCGGTGGCGGCGTCAGCCGTGCCTGGCACCTCCTCGAGCCCGTCGTACGGGCCGAGCTCGCCGAGGAGCCCCCGGTCAGTAGTCACCCGGTCCGCCTGGTCCGTGCCCGACTCGGCGCCGATGCCGTACCCGTGGGCGCCGCCGCCCGCGCCCGCCTGGAGACGACCGGGGCTTATCGGGGGGTCAGCACACAGAACTCGTGACCGTCGGGGTCGGCCATCACCACCCAGTCGACGTCCCCTTGGCCGATGTCGATGCGCGTCGCCCCGAGGGAGACGAGCCGGTCGACCTCCGCCTGCTGGTCACTGCCGGCCGGTGGAGCGAGGTCGAAGTGCAGCCGTTCCTTCCCCGTCTTCGGCATCAGGGGTGGTCCACCCCACGTTACCTTCGGACCGCCGTGCGGTGAGCGGATCGCGGTCTCCTGGTCCTGGTCCCAGACCAATGGCCAGCCCAGCGCTCGGCTCCAGAAGTACCCGGCCTCCTGCGAACCATCGCCCGCCAGCGCTCCGATGAATCCGCACTCGGCGAGGAAGCTGTTGCCCGGCTCGATGACACAGAACTCATTGCCCTCCGGGTCGGCGAGCACCACATGCCCCTCCTCCGGGCGTTGACCGATGTCGATGTGCCGGGCGCCGAGTTCGAGCGCCCTCTCCACCACCTGCTTCTGGTCATCGAGGGACGTGCTCGTCAGATCGAAGTGCATGTGGTTCTGGCCTGTCTTCCGCTCCTGGGTCGGGAGGAAGCGGAGCCGGAACCCGGTGTCATCGATGGGCAGCAGCGTGATGCCGTCGGAGGAGTCCTCGGACCTCTCCCAGCCGAGAAAGTCCGCCCAGAAGCGCGCGAGACGGAGCGGGTCGTGCGCATCGAAGCAGAGCGCGTGCAGGTGAGAAGGCATCCGTAGGTCTCCCGGTAGGGACAGGCGGGTCGTACTGGAGCCTGCCCAGCCGGTGCCAGCCGGTCAACTGATTAAGCGTGCGCCCTGCTCGAGCCTGGGCCGGGGCGCGTTCTACACGGAGATCGTGAGCACCCCCGTGAGTTCGCCTACAGCGGTGCTGATCACGGTGAGAACGCAGCCCGCCATCATCGCGACGGGCACCACCAACCGCCTTCGCAGCGCGCGGATCTGAGAGCCGTTGGTGAGCAAGGCGAGCCGGAGCGCCTTCTCCTCGCTCGAATGCCTGGCCTGCAGCTCTCGGAGAAACGCCACCATATGGGCTGTGGTCTCGGCGTCCCGGCACGCCTCTGTGTCTGCGCGCAGTTCGTGGACCAGTGGGATGAGGCGTGCGGCGCGCCGTACGCTCAAGATTCCCCATGTGACCGTGGCGACGAAGCCGGCGGCGACGACCCCCGCATTCGCTGTCAACGATGAGACCGTCGCCGCATCGACGAACACGAGGAACTGCCCGATGCCCGGACAAACGGCGAGAAGACGCCGCATGCCCGGGTCCCCGTGCCGCACATGGGAGATTTCGTGCAGCAGCCGGACTGTGGCCTTCGGTTCCCGACGAAGTTGGGGCCGCCAGTGCGAAGGGATGATCACGATGTTGTCGGGATCCCGCAGATTCAACCGGATCTGCCGAGAGCCATGCCTCCAGGCGAAAGGGAGCATGGCCACCAGAGCACAGGCGATGAACACCATGAACACCGGGGTGTCGGTGAATTCGGAGATGTCGTTCTGGAACACCGCTGCGGCAATCCCCAAGACAGCGCCCGCGACGTACAGCAGGTTGTATCGGGGCACGCTCCAATCGGCCAGCCGCCCCAGCCGCCCCGGTGTCGGGCGGGGAATGTGACGTGCCCGCAGGTTCGCCCTCTGGTCCCATACGCTCACGGCCCGCAGACGGTCGGGATCCAGCCCCGCAGAGACGAATGCCGCCCGCACCCGTTCCCACGCCGAGTCGGACCAGTCCACGAGGCGGTATTTCATCCCGCCGTGGCGATGGTCGTACGAACGCCTGGCCCAGACCTGCATCACCATGATCAGCACCACCGCGAAGGGCAGACAGCCGGCCGCGAGACCATACAAGAGAATGGCGATGGGGTTGGAGACCGGGTCGCCTCCTGCCTGACCGATGGTTACGACGACCAGGGGAAACAGCGCGAAGGGCGCGAGAATCACCGCCCACAGCGCACGGTGAGCGCGGCTCAGCGAGTGCAGTTGCCGCGACCGGCGCGAGGCGAACGACGCGCCCGCGACGGCGCGATCGTCTACCGTCTCCACGTCTGCTACGCCGGGTCGACGGGTTGGCCCTCGGCTCGCGCCCATGCCTCCAGCTGGGACCGCACGATGAGGCGCAGCGTCTCCTCGTCGAGCTCTGCCGGCACGGCCATCTGACGCGTGACGGCGTCGGCGACGTCGTCCGGGGATGCCTGCCCCGGCTCGTTCCCGCGGAACAGCTTCACCACGAAGGTCACCGCTTCCCGGATACCGCGCTCGATGGCCATGTCGGTCGCCACGGACACCACCTTGACCGCGATCTGGCCGAGCAGAGTCAGTCCGATCCCGAGGAAGACATGGGTGTCGGCGATGCCCGCATCGGCGTCATCGGCCAGCGCCGAATCCTCCCCCGGGATACGGCCGCTCTCCCGCATGTCCTCAGCGAACTCCGAGAAGAGATCCTCTCGGTCCTCCGGAGCCACCACTGCGGCCGACGCGTCGACCATGGCGAGAATCCGCTCGACGTCAACGTCCCTTGCCCCTTGCACGGTTCCCCCTCGCCGCACACTTCCCGTGCGCATCAGGCGCCTTGGCGCCTCATAAATGGTATTTCAGAGCATATCGTCGTGATCTTGACTCCTTGGGGGGATTCCCCACATTACCCGAACACACAGGTCAGCCAGCAGCAGTGGCCGCTCTCCCGCCAGGCCCAAAGGTCACACGCGCACCGCCCACACTGTGCCGCCGCCGTCGAGGAACACGATCGCGTCGCCGCTCGCGGCAGGCTCGCTCATGGCCGTGCTGTCGAACTGGCCCGTCCAGAGCGTGCGGCCGTGCTCCACTCCGACGATCCGCACGCTGGTCCAGCGCTGGAACACTCGTGCCTGCTCTGTCCCGGAGAGCAGGGCGTATTTGCCGGTGGTCTGCACTCTCTGAGTATCGGCGTGCCACCGTTTTGTGCCGTCGGCGGCGGCCACGCACACCGGTCCCGATCCCGTGGGCAGGACGAACCCGCCCGCCACGCTGGTCGTCGCCTGTTCCTTCAGGCCAACCTCTTGGTACGTACTGCCGTAGGTCCAGATCTGCTCGCCGGTGAGTCCGTTCAGTGCGGTCGGTTTCCGGCGGGGCCCCGCGGCCAGCGGAAGGAACACCGTGGTGCCCGACACCAGCTCGTCGAGCGGCTGGAAGGCCCCGGTGGTGAGGGTGTCCGGTTCGGTCTTCTGGAACGGGCTCCGCCACATCACCTCACCTGTGTCCGCCTTGCGGCAGACGAGGTCGACGGGGACTGTCCTGCCGTCCTCGTAGCAGAGCAGGCCCTCACCCAGGGGCTGCGCCAGGTCGCCCTGCGGCTGGAAGCCGGAGCGTGTCCACAGCTTCTTGCCCGTCTTGCCGAGTACGGCGGTTCCGCCGCTGCAGAGGATCAGGTCGCCGGCCAGGATCCATGTGGCGTCGTAGGGGGAGGATACGTCGGTCGCCCATCGCTGGTTGCCGGTGCGCGGATCGATTCCGATCACGTGACCGTCCTCTCCGGTGATCAGCAGGCCGCTGGGCCGGTGCACTTCCAGCCCCATGGCGCTGTTGGAGACCGAATGCTGCCACCGGCGCTCGCCGGTGGCAGCGTCGAAGGCGCGCACCTGTCCGCCTTTGTTGTCGGAGTACCGGGTCAGGGCGAGTAGCGTGCCGCCGACGACCGTGAAGCGTGTTTCCCGCGACCAGGCCGCGTTGAAGGACGTCTTCCACAGACGCTTACCGGTGGCAAGGTCGAAGGTGTGGAGCGCGGCGGTCTCCTTGTAGTAGTGACCGGCGGCCACATGACACCGGCCGTCGGCCAGGACGACGTCCGGACCGTCGGAGTTGATCAGGTCGACGTCTGCGATCTTCTGCGACCAGGCGACCGGGTCCCGCTTGGGGTCGCCGGTCAGGTACATCGCCGCCGCCCCTCCGGCGACCGCGACCGCGGCGACGCCCGCGCCCCCCAGGAGCAGGCTGCGTCGGCTCATGCCTGTTCCACCGAACGGCCCGACAGGCGCCTGAACCGTAGATGCCGCCGCGAGATCGCCGGACACGGAGGCAGCCGAAGGCGGTGAGCTCGACCGGTGCTCCTGGTCGGCGACGTGCTCCTGGTCGGCGACGGTGGGGGTGTAGCGAACCGCGGGTGCGGCCTGCCGCACACCATCGAAGCGTCGCAGCTCGTCGGCGAGCACGGCGGCCGATTCGTATCGCTCGCGCGGGTCCTTGGCCAGCAGCCGACCGACCAGGCGGTCCCACGGAGCGGAGACGCCGGGCACAAGGCTGCTCGGCGCGGGGGGCGGATCGTGAAGGTGCGCCGTGACATAGCCGAGGGTGTCCGGGGCGTCGAACGGCAGCCGCCCGGTGAGCAGTTCGAACAGCACACACCCGAGGGAGTACAGGTCGCTGCGCTGCTCGGGGCGCCCGCGTGCCTGCTCCGGTGCCATGTACGCGGCCGTGCCCACCATGAACCCGGTGTGGGTCAGCCGGTCACCGGTAGCCGAGGCGTCGGCGGCGCGGGCGATCCCGAAGTCGAGCACCTTCAGGCTGCCCGAGGCCGCGACGAACAGATTCGCGGGCTTGATGTCGCGGTGGAGGATGCCGGCGGCATGCGCCGCACCCAGCGCGTCGCACACCTGCGCCCCCCAGCGCGCCACCTCTTCCTCGCTGACAGGTCCGCGCCGGACAACGGCGTCCAGGCCCTCGCCCCGGAGCAGTTCCATCACGAGGAACGGCGTCGTGCCCTGGTCGGTGGTTGCCTCACCGAGGTCGTGGACGGTCACGATATGGGGATGCTGAAGCGCGGCGGTGATCCGCGCCTCCCGCAGAAACCGGGCACGCGCCTCGTCGGCCCGACTACCGCCACCCGCAAGGATCGAGATCACCTTGACCGCGACCGGCCGCCGGAGACTGGCGTCCCGCGCCTCCCACACCTCCCCCATCCCGCCGCTCCCCAGCGGGCGC
>NZ_MUNE01000268.1 GCF_002154605.1 Streptomyces milbemycinicus
GGCGGGGTAGGGGGCGGCGAACCTGTGGGCCGTGGCGGTCTGCGGCATCCACGTCACCTCCGTTGAGACAGCGCAACCATCAGTACGAGTTGAATCGTACCGGAGTTTATGTTCGACTCTTCTCGTACTGGTAGTTCGACTTTTCTCGTACAGATTGCTGTGCGGCTTGGAGGGGAGACCCCATGGGGAGCGCAGGGAGCGCCCAGCACACCGAAACCCCGGTGACAGCGGCAACTGCGACGACGGCGGCCACCGCCGCCGAGCCCCCGCCACGCCGGGAGGTCTGGCTCGCGGCCTGGCCGGTGACCGCCGTGTTCATCCTGTCCAACACGGCGACCCCGCTCTACGTCCTGTGGCAGAACGAGCTCGGGTTCTCCTCCGGGAAGCTGACCGTGGTCTTCGCCTGCTACATCGTGGGCCTGATCGCGGCCCTGCTGGTGGCCGGGGTGGTGTCGGACCGGGTCGGCCGCAAGCCGGTGCTGCTGCCGGCCCTCGCGCTGGGCATCGTGGCCAGTGTGCTGTTCGCGACGGCCGGTTCGATCGTGGCCCTGGCGATCGCCCGGCTGCTGAGCGGCGTGGCGGTCGGCTCCATCGTGTCGGCGGGCATGGCGGCCGTGACCGATGTCGCGGGACCGGACCGCAAGCGGCTCGCCGCGCTGCTGGCCTCCACGGCCATGGTCCTGGGCGCGGGGCTCGGCCCGCTGCTGGCCGGTGTCCTCTCGGAGGCCCTGCCCGGCCCGACGGTCACCGTGTTCCTGGTGGAGATCGCGCTGCTGGTCCTGGCGGTGCTGGCCGTGGTGCGCATGCCACTGCGCCGCCCCGCCGCCGGGCCCCGGCCCGGCGCCTGGGTCCGCGTGCCGTCCGTGCCGCGCGCCAACCGTGTCCACCTCCTGCTGGGCATCGTGGTGTTCGCCCCCGGCATCACCTCCACCTCCTTCGTCCTCTCGCTCGGCCCCTCGCTGCTGGCGGATCTGCTCGGCACCACCAGCCGGGTGGTGGCCGGAGCCACCGCCTTCGTGATGTTCACGGCGGCGACCGCCGTTCAGTTCGCCGTGCGACGGCTGAGGGTGGGTGCCATCCTGGCGGCCGGGGCCGCGTCGACCGTCGGGGCCATGGCCTCGCTGGCGCTGGCCGTGCAGCTGTCCTCCACCCCGCTGCTGGCCCTCGCAGCGGTCCTGGCCGGCGCCGGGCAGGGGATGGGGCAACTGGGCGGGCTCACGCTGATCAGCGCCCATGTGCCGGCCGCCCGGCTGGCCGAGGCCAACGCGGCGCTGAACGTCGGCGGTTACGTGCCCGCCGGGCTGCTGCCGGTCGCGGTCGGATACCTCAGCGACGCGGTCGGGCTGTCCCGCGGCACCACCGTCTTCAGCGCCGTCGTCGCGGCCGCCGCGCTCGCCGGAGGCGCCGTCGTGCTGGCCAACCGCCGTACCATCCCCTGAACTCAGCCGACCAGCATCTGGACGATGGCCACCGTGCCGACCGTGACGATGAGGGTCCGCAGGACCACGGGGCGCAGCCGACGGCCGGCCCTGGCGCCGAGTTGGCCGCCGAGCGCGGAACCGACCGCGATGAGCGCGACGGCCGTCCAGTCGAACTCCGCGACGAAGAGGAAGAAGAGCGCGGCGACCGTGTTGACGAGGGCGGCGAGGACGTTCTTGGTGGCGTTGAGACGTTGCAGGGGCTCGTCGAGCAGGATGCCCATCAAGGACATGTAGATGATCCCCTGCGCGGCGGCGAAGTAGCCGCCGTAGACGCTGGCCAGCATCAGGCCGACGAACAGCAGCGGGCCGCCGTCGGGGCGGGCGGCCCGCCCGGTCTCCTCACGGCGGCGGCGCACCTTCGCGCTGATCACGGGCTGGAGTGCCACCATCAGGAGGGCGAGCCCGACCAGCACGGGGACGATCGTCTCGAACGCCGACGCGGGCAGGGCCAGGAGCAGCGTGGCGCCGGTCAGGCTGCCCAGCAGGGCGCCGACACCGAGCTTCAGGATGCGTCGGCGCTGGCCGCTGAGCTCGCTCCGATAGCCGATGGCCCCGCTGACGGAGCCGGGGATCAGGCCCAGCGCGTTGGACACCGTGGCGGTGACGGGTGGCAGGCCCGTCGCGAGCAGCACCGGAAAGGTGATCAGGGTCCCCGAACCGACGACGGTGTTGATGGCGCCCGCACTGATGCCCGCCAGGAACACGGCGACCATCTCGCCCGGCGTCATTCGGTGTCCTCTCGTGGAATGTACATGTGCATGGCGCAGACACTAAAGGGCCGATGTTTCGGTGTTCACCGAACCCTGCCCCGGCATCTCGGGCAGGCCGTCGAGCAGGGTGCCGAGCGCCACCATGACCAGCGCGCACACCTCGTCCGGATCGGCGTCGGCCAGCGGCTCCTTGCCGACGACCACCCGCATCATGCCGATGCCGAGCATCCAGGACAACGCCAGGTCCGCCCGCAGCGCACGGTTGTCGGCACTGCTCAGGGACGCCAGCACCCGCGCGTAGTCGTCGCTGATCGAACGTACCGCCGTACCGATTTCGTCACCGCTGCCGACGGAGCGAAGCAGGGTCGCCAGCGCGCGGCTGCCCGGCTCTCTTCCACGGTGGGCGAGCACCCCGCGCAGCGCGGCCTCGAGCAGTTCATCGGGCGGGGTGCTGCGCATCTGTTCCTCCCCGTCGTGCGCCACCACCTCGCCGAACAGCGCTCGTTTCGAGCCGAAATAGCGGAAGAGCAGCGCCTGGTTCGCCCCGGCCCGGTCCGCGATATCGCGGACCGTCGTCCGCTCATAACCCCGCTCGGCGAACAGCGCGGACGCGGCCTCCAGCAACCGCCGCCGCGTGCCCTGCGCATCCCGTCGCCGCCCTTCTGACGTGGTCGTACCCACCGCGACACTCCTCTCGTCCGCTCTCCGTGATCCCCGCGGTCCTACGGGAGGATCGCCGGATCAACGGCGCAATCGGGCCGTTGACCGTACCAAGGCGCCGCTCCTACGTTTGTAAGCACGTGCTTACGCAAGGGAGGTCACGGTGACCACAGCGGAGACGACCGTGCAGTCGGAAGCGATCGCCTATCCCTTCAACTCCTCCGAGGGCCTGGGGCTCAGCCAGGCGTACCAGGAAGCCAGGAACCGCCCGGGGTTAGTGCGGGTGCGCATGGCGTACGGCGAGCCCGCCTGGCTCGTCACGCGCTATGCCGAGGCCCGGCTGGTGCTCGGTGACCGGCGCTTCAGCCGCGCCGCGGCGCTCCACCGCGACGAGCCCCGGCAGGGCGAGGGCCGGCGCAACAGCGGCATCCTGACCATGGACCCGCCCGAGCACACCCGGCTGCGCACCCTCGTCGCCAAGGCGTTCACCGTCCACCAGGTGGAGAAACTACGGCCGTCGGTGCGGCAGTTGACCCATGAACTCCTCGACGGGCTGGAGGCCGCCGGGCCGCCCGCCGACCTGGTCGACCGCTACGCCCTGCCCATCCCGGTCGGGGTCATCTGCCGGCTGCTCGGTGTGCCGGAGGAGGACCGGCCCAAGTTCCGGGCCTGGAGCGACGCGGCGCTGTCCACCAGCTCCCTGAGCGCCGAGGAGTTCGACCGCAACCGCGACGAACTGCGCGCCTATATGGCCGGGCTGATCGAGATCCACCGTGCCGCGCCCCAGGACGACCTCATGACCTCGCTGATCGAGGCCCGGGACGCCGGCGACCGGCTGTCCGAGCTCGAACTCGTCGACCTGTGCGTGGGCATTCTGGTGGCCGGACACGAGACCACGGCCACCCAGATCCCCAACTTCGTGCTGACGCTCCTGGACCACCCCGGCGAACTGCGCCGCCTGCGCGAGGAACCCGCCCTGCTGAACGGCGCGGTCGAGGAGCTGCTGCGCTTCGTACCGCTGGGCAAGGGCGCCTCCCAGCCCCGCTACGCGACCGAGGACATCGAGGTGGGCGGCCAACTGGTGCGCGCCGGAGAGCCCGTCCTCGTCGCCGTCGGCTCCGCCAACCGCGACGCGCTGCGCTTCGACGAGCCGGGCAAACTCAACGTGGCCCGGCCCGCCACCCAGCACCTCGGCTTCGGCCACGGTGTGCACCACTGCCTCGGGGCGCCCCTGGCCCGGCTTGAGCTCCAGGAAGCGCTCGGCGCGCTGATCACCCGCTTCCCGGGGCTGTGCCTGACCGGGGACGTGGTGTGGAAGGACCAGATGCTGGTCCGCGGACCGCGCGTCATGCCGGTCGGGTGGTGAGCGGGATGACCTGGCAGGCCGAGATCGACGGGGGCCGGTGCATCGCGTCCGGTATGTGTGCCGGAATCGCTCCCGATCTGTTCGCCCTCGACGCGGAACACGCCCGTCCGCTGGCCGACGAGGTCCCTGAGGAGGAGCGGGTACTGGACGCGGCCGACTCCTGTCCCGCGGCGGCGATCACCGTACGGGACGGCGCCACGACGGTCGGACCGCGCCCCTGACCTCCGGGCCCATGCGCCGGGCGCTACAGCCCGTACGCCTGGCGCTGCAGTCCGTACGCCTGGCGCTGCAGTCCGTACGCCTGGCGGTACAGTCCGAACGCCGGGCGGCTACAAGGCCGACGGATCCCCCTGGCCGACCAGGCTGTCCCCCAGCCCCAGCGCGCCATCGTCGAGCGCCGCCGTGCCGCTCAGGGCCTGCTCGGCCCAGATGACCTTGCCGTCGGCGGTGTAGCGGGTGCCCCAGGCTCGCGCGAACTGGGAGACCAGGAACAGGCCGCGCCCGCCTTCGTCGGTGGCCCTGGCCCGCCGCAGATGGGGGGAGGTGCTGCTGCCGTCGGAGACCTCGAAGGTCAGATCGCGGCCGCGGAGCAGCCGTAGTCGCACGGGCGGGGCGCCATAGCGCAGGGCATTGGTGATCAGTTCGCTGATGATCAACTCGGCGGCGAAGTCGGCCTCCTCCAGACCCCACGCCCGTATCTGCTGGGCGGCCGCGGCGCGGATCGGGGCCACCGCCGCCGGGTCCAGCGGTACCTCCCACTCGGCCACGTCCTTGGGGTCGAGCACCCGGGTGCGGGCCACCAGCAGCGCGATGTCATCGCTCTGGCGGGCCGGACGCACGGTGTCGAGCAGGGTCTGGCAGATCTCCTCGGGGCCGAGGTCCGGGTGGTCGGCGAGGGCGTGGCGCAGTGGGCCCGGGCCGGTGTCGGGGGCGCCGTCGTGGCTGTCGAGGAGCCCGTTGGTGTACAGCACCAGACGAGTCCCTTCGGCCAGCGGAAGCTCGGCCACCTCGAAGGGCTCCCCGCCAAAACCGAGGGGCGGGGAGACCGGCACCGCCGGGGTGTCCACGGTGCCGTCCGGGCCGATCAGCACGGGCGCCGGGTGGCCTGCCCTGGCCACGGTGCACAGGCCGCGCACCGAGTCGTAGATCGCGTACAGGCAGGTGGCTCCGGTGATCCGCGCACCGTCCGGGTCGGTGTCCTGCTCCAGGTCGAGCCGGGTGACCAGCTCGTCCAGGAGGGAGAGAAGTTCATCGGGGGGCAGGTCCAGGGCCGAGAAGTTCTGCACCGCGATGCGCAGCCGGCCCATCGTGGCCGCGGCGTGCAGGCCCTGCCCGGCCACCTTCCCGACGACCAGGGCGACCCGGTGTCCGGGCAGCGGGATGACATCGAACCAGCTGCCGCTCGTCCCGCCCTGCGCGGGCAGGTAGCGCGTGGCCACCTCCGTGGCGTCCTGATCGGGCAGGCTGCCGGGCAGCAGATTGCGCTGCAGGGTGGTGACCATGGCGTGCTCGCGGGCGTACCGGCGTGCGTTGTCGACACAGATGGCGGTGCGCCCGGACAGCTCCCCGGCGATCGCCAGGTCCTCTTCCTCGAACGGCTCGCTCCGCCGTGTCCGCCAGAAGTTGGCCAGCCCCAGGGTGACGCCGCGATAGCGCAGCGGAACCGTGATCAGCGACTGGATCCCGTGGTCGGGGAGGTGTTCGGCGGGGGTGCCGAGTCCGGTGGCGTCGCTCACTGCGGCCTGGTCGCTCACCGCGGCCTGAAGGACGGCATGGCCGGTCCGCAGGGCCTGGTTCTGGGGTGCGGTGGGACCGTAGACGGCCCGCTCTCCCGGGCGGAAGAGGGGGTGTGCGGTGGTGTCGCCGCCCACCGCCGTGCGGTGCAGCACCTCGTACGGTGGCTCCGGCTCCTCGCCCTGGAGCACGGGGTCCAGCAGCTCGACGGTGACGATATCGGCGAACCGGGGGACGGCCACCTCCACCAGCTTCTCGGTGGTTTCGGTCAGCTCCAGGGTCGAGCCGATCCGCACCCCGGCGTCGTACAACAGCTCCAGCCGCTCGCGGGCCACCGCGGCCCGGCCGGACAGCGCCTGCAGTTCGGTGGTGTCCCTGAGCGTCGCCACGCTTCCGGCGGGCCCGCCCCTACGGTCCGTGGGCCGGAGATTGACCGCCAGTAGCCGGTTGCCGCACGGGTACACCTCGTCCGTGACGGGGCGCCCCGACACCAGCAGCTCCGTCAGCCGCGGCTCGAGGCCGAGCTCGCCGATGTGCCGCCCCTCGGCGTCCGGGGCGAGGCCGAGCAGTGCCCGAGCCTCGCTGTTGACCAGCAGCAGCCGCCCGTCCGCGGCCACGACCAGCACGCCTTCCCGGACCGAGTGCAACACCGCGTCGTGGTGTTCGTACATCCGCGTCATCTCGGTGGCGCCCAGGCCGTGGGTCTGCCGCCGCACCCGCCTGCTGATCAGCGCGGTGCCGCCGGTGGTCAGGGCCAGCGCCCCGGTGGCGCTGCCGAGCAGCAGCGGCAGCCGCTGGGTCATCACGCTGTTGACGCTCTCGACCTTGACCCCGACCGACACCCCGCCGAGGACGCTGCCGTCGGACTTGAGGACGGGGACCGCCGAGACCACGGACAGGCCCTGGCTCGCATGAAATGTCTGCGAGATCGTCTTTCCGGCCAGCTCTTCCCGCACCAGCTTGGCGGGGCCGATGATCCGCTTGCCGATCAATGTCGTGTCGGGGTGGGTGAGACGGAGGCCACGATGGTCGAACACCACGACGCTGTCGACACCGGAGCCCTTCCTCGCCGCTTCGGCGGAGTCCCGGAGCAGCGCGGTCGGGTGGTTGCTCGCCATGGCCTGGGCCACCCCGGGGGCGTTCGCCATTGTCCCGGCGACCGCGAGAGAGCGCTTTCGGGCGTCCGCCATGCCCTGGCTCCGCGCCTGGAGCGCGAGGCCCACGACCGCGCCGACGACCAGGAGCAGGACCAGCAGCAGCTGCAGGATGAACACCTGCCCGGCGACGCTTCGGGCACGCGAGAGGGCCCCGAGCCGTCTCCAGCGGGATGCGAGGGGAGCTTCGGACCCGGATCGGGGCCGATGCCGCCGCCAGGACATACGAGCATGTGTGCTCATGTCCGCATTTATAACATTCCATTCAGTGCGATCGACAGGGCTTGGGTGGCTCCGTTTGAAAGATCAAAATGGCGGGGGGTTAGCATATGAGCGCCGCCTAGCTCGAAAGATAAATTTGTGACTGTCAACGAGGACTCGTTCACCAACTGGAAGCACCGCGAGGAGATCGCGGAGTCGATGATTCCGATCATCGGGAAGCTGCAGCGCGAGCGGGACGTCACGGTCCTGCTCCACAGCCGCTCCTTGGTGAACAAGTCAGTGGTCAGCATCCTCAAGACCCACCGATTCGCCCGGCAGATCGCCGGTTCGGAACTCTCCGTGACCGACACCATGCCGTTCCTGCGAGCCCTCACCACGCTCGACCTCGGCCCCTCCCAGATCGACATCGGCATGCTGGCCGCGATGTACAAGACCGACGACCGCGGTCTTCCGGTGGAGGAGTTCACCGCCGAGGCCGTTGCCGGCGCCACGGGCGCCAACAAGATCGAGTGCCGTGAGCCGCGTGACGTCGTCCTCTACGGATTCGGCCGCATCGGCCGCCTTGTCGCCCGCCTCCTCATCGAGAAGGCCGGCTCAGGCAACGGCCTGCGGCTGCGCGCCATCGTCGTCCGCAAGGGCGCCGGCCAGGACCTCGTCAAGCGCGCCTCGCTGCTGCGCCGTGACTCCATCCACGGCCAGTTCCACGGCACCATCACCGTCGACGAGGCCAACAGCGCGATCGTCGCCAACGGCAACGAGATCAAGGTCATCTACTCCGACGACCCGACCTCGGTGGACTACCCGGCGTACGGCATCAAGAACGCCATCCTCATCGACAACACCGGCAAGTGGCGCGACCGCGAGGGCCTGTCCCAGCACCTCCAGCCGGGGATCGACAAGGTCGTCCTGACCGCCCCGGGCAAGGGCGACGTCCCCAATGTCGTCCACGGTGTCAACCACGACATGATCAAGCCGGATGAGCAGATCCTGTCCTGCGCCTCCTGTACCACCAACGCGATCGTCCCGCCGCTGAAGGCGATGGCGGACGAGTACGGCGTGCTGCGCGGCCATGTGGAGACCGTCCACTCGTTCACCAACGACCAGAACCTGCTGGACAACTACCACAAGTCGGACCGCCGTGGCCGCTCGGCCCCGCTCAACATGGTCATCACCGAGACCGGCGCGGCCTCCGCCGTCGCCAAGGCGCTGCCCGACCTCAAGGCGACCATCACCGGCAGCTCGATCCGGGTCCCGGTCCCGGACGTGTCGATCGCGATCCTCAGCCTGCGGCTCGGCCGCGAGACCAACCGCGAGGATGTCCTCGACTACCTCCGCGAGGTGTCGCTGACCTCGCCGCTCAAGCGCCAGATCGACTTCACCAACGCCCCGGACGCGGTCTCCAGCGACTTCATCGGCTCGCGCCACGCCTCGATCGTCGACGCCGGCGCCACCAAGGTCGACGGGGACAACGCGATCCTCTACCTCTGGTACGACAACGAGTTCGGCTACTCCTGCCAGGTCATCCGCGTCGTCCAGCATGTCTCCGGGGTGGAGTACCCGACCTACCCGGCCCCCCTGGTCTGATCCGGGCGCACCGACCGAACACCGACCGATCCGGCGCCCCGGCAGGCGGGGCGCCGGAACCCTGCGCGGCGCCCCCGCGTTGGGTGTGACATGGGCGAACTGGTACCTGGCGGAAACGCATTGCTCAACGACGGCGTGCTGTGGATCCGGGTGCCGGGCCCCTTCGACCTGTCCGTGCTGATCACCGGAGAGGACGGAAGGGTCGCGTGGGACGGCGACTTCGTCTTCTTCAACCAGCCCACCGCCCCCGGCGCCCGGCTGCACGGCGACACCATCACGCTGCGGCCGGGGCAGCTGCGACGCGGCGCCAGCCGCGCCACAGTGGTGATCAGCCCCGCTGACCCCGGCACACCGCTCGGCCGGCTGCCCGCCCCCACCATGACCATCACGGGGGTGGGCGGGCTGCAGGCCATCCGGTTCACCCCACCGCGCCCGACACAGGAGACGGTGCTGCTGCTCGCCGAGATCTACCGGCACAACAACCGGTGGAAGGTGCGGGCCCTGGGGCAGGGGTACGCGGAGGGGCTGGCCGGGGTGGCGCGGGACTTCGGCGTCGACGTCGCGGACGACGGTGAGCAGTCGCCGCCTCCGCCACCTTCACCGTCGTCTGTCACGTCCCCGGCCGGCGCCGCCCATGACCCCGACGGTTTCCTCGGCCTGGTCAACGGCGTACGGTCGCGGACCGGGGCCCCGGCCGTCGCCCTCGACGCCCGGCTGAGCACGGCCGCCCGGGCCCACGCCGACGCCATGGCCGCACAGGGCAGCCTCGGCCTGGAGAGCCCCGACGGGACATCGGTCTTCCACCGGATCGCCACCGCCGGATACTCCTGTCTGACCATCGCCGAGCACATCGTCTCCGGGCCCCGTACGGCGGCCGAGTTCGTGGACTACTGCCTCGAGGACGGTGAGCGCGGCGCGCCGTTCCGGGATGGCTCGGTCGCCCATGTCGGGATGGGCCGGGCCATCGGCGGCCGCTCGGGCGAGGTCTTCTGGACCGTGCTGTGGGCCCGGCCGTTCACGGCCGCGGGCCTGGCCCGTACTGCGGACGCCGTCCGCGCGCTCACCAACGCGGAGCGCGCCGCGGCGGGACTGCCGCCGCTCGCCCCCGACCCGAACCTGACCGTGGCCGCGCAGCGGCACAGCGAGGACATGGTCGCCCGCGACTTCTACTCCCACACCGCCCCCGAGGGCAGCCAGCCATGGGACCGGGCGGCAGCCGCCGGATGCCGTCACCGCGGCATCGGCGAGAACATCGCATGCGGCCAGCGGACCCCCTCGGAGGTGGTCCGCGGCTGGATGAACAGCCCAGGACACCGTGCGAACATCCTGAAGCCGGAGTTCAGCCACATCGGGATCGGCTACGCGACGGGGAGCCGGGCGGGCACCTACTGGACGCAGCTGTTCGGCAGCGTATGACCCGCCGGGGCGAGTGAGCAGTTGTGCGTGCGTCGGCGTACTGAAGGGGAGAGGCACCCACTCGCGACCCTTCTTGACGCCGGAGGTACCCACCGTGGCCACCGTCAAAGCCGCCCCGCCCCCGGCCGACCGCCGCGCCGCGGACGCTCGTCAGGGCGCGGACGACCGTCAGGGCGCGGACGATCGTCGGGGCGGGCGGCTGGATTCGTCGCTCGTCCTGACCATGCTGCTGGTCCTGGCGGTGGCGGCGCAGGGGCCGGTGCGCCGGGCGCTGTCCGCGCCGGTGATGCAGAGCTGGATGACCGTGTTCGTCGCGGTGGTCGTGCAGGCCCTGCCCTTCCTCGTCCTCGGTGTGCTGCTGTCGGCGCTCATCGCGGTGTTCGTTCCGCCGTCGTTCTTCGCCCGCGCGCTGCCGCGCCGCCCCGCTCTGGCGGTGCCGGTCGCCGGGGCGGCCGGGGCGGTGCTGCCCGGTTGCGAGTGTGCTTCGGTGCCGGTGGCCGGGGCGCTGGTGCGCCGGGGTGTCGCGCCCGCGGCCGCGTTGGCGTTTCTGCTGTCGGCCCCGGCGATCAACCCGATCGTGCTGACCGCCACCGCCGTAGCGTTCCCCGGCGAACCGCGGATGGTCCTCGCCCGGTTCGTCGCGAGTCTGCTCGTGGCCTGTGTGATGGGCTGGCTGTGGCAGCGGGTGGGCCGCGCCGACTGGCTGCGCCCACCGGCCCGCCCGGCGTTCGACGGCCACGGCAAGGGGGCCGCGTTCTGGGGGTCCGTACGCCACGATGTGATGCACGCCGGCGGCTTCCTCGTCGTCGGCGCGATGGCCGCCGCCACGCTCAAGGCCATGGTGCCGGCGCGCTGGCTGCACACCGCGGCCGACGACCCCGTGGTGTCGATACTCGCGCTCGCGGTCCTCGCGGTGCTGCTGTCGATCTGCTCGGAGGCCGATGCGTTCGTGGCCGCGTCCCTGTCGCAGTTCTCGCTCACCGCCCGGCTGACGTTTCTCGTCGTCGGACCGATGATCGACCTGAAGCTCTTCGCGATGCAGGCCGGCACGTTCGGCCGCGCCTTCGCGCTGCGGTTCGCCCCCGCCACCTTCACCCTGGCGGTCCTGGTGTCGGCCCTGGTCGGGGCGGTCCTGCTGTGAACCGCAAGGCACAGGCAGTGGTGCTGTTCCTCGTCGGAGTGGCGATGCTGCGGGCGGGCTGCACCGATCTCTACCTCCGTTACGTCAAGGCCGGGTTGCGCCCGCTGCTGCTGGCCTCCGGGGGCGTGCTGGTCGTGGCGGCCGCCGCCACCGTCTGGTACGAACTGCGCGGCCCGAAGACACCCCCCGACCCCGACCCGGAGGGCGGAAGCCACGAACACGGCGGCCACGCCCACCGCGAACCACGCGTGTCCTGGCTGCTCGTCCTGCCCCTCTTCGCCCTCATCCTGGTCGCCCCGCCCGCGCTCGGCTCCTACAGCGCCATGCACACCGGCACGGCCCTGCAACGCCCCTGGGGCTTCCCCGACCTTCCGGCCAAGGACCCGCTTCCGCTCAGCGTGGCCGACTACGCCGGTCGCGCGGTCTACGACCACGGACACTCCCTCCGCGACCGGCGGATCAAAATCACCGGTTTCCTCGCGCTCGACCGCGACGGCGCGCCCTATCTCGTCCGCATGGCCCTCAACTGCTGTGCCGCCGACGCCCAGCCGGTCAAGATCGGGCTGACCGGGCGGATCCCTCCCGTCGTACAACCCGACACCTGGCTCGAGGTCACCGGCACCTACACGGCCAAACAGACCAAGGATCCGCTGGGCGGCGGCCCCATCCCGTTCATCGAGGTCAGCCGCGCCAGGCCGGTCGCGACCCCGCGCGACCCGTACGACGAGAGCTGGAACGGCTGAGCCCCTTGGGGCCGCCGCGGTTCCGTGCGGGATCTGCGGCGGTCCCGGTGGTCGGTCAGCAGGAGGAGTTGGTCTGGGTGAGCAGGCCGAGCCGCCACGGCAGGGTGTTGTAGTCGCCGCTGGCGTTGGGGTTCATGCCCTGGTAGAGGTACTGCATCTTGCAGGGGTTGATGGTGAGGGTCTGGTCGTATCCGGCGCGGACCAGCTCGCCGTGGCTGATGTCCTTCGTCCAGGCCCCCGCGGGGAAGGCGACATTGCTGGCCCGGGCGAACGGGTTGCTCTCGGAGGCGGCCAGTTGTGTCCAGGAGCCGCCGATGCTGCTGGAGGTCCAGGAGCGGAAGTACCGCTTTCCGTCGGATCCGATGGCCTCGACGATCAGCAGGTACTGGTTGCTGTCCTGCACCTTGTACACATTGCTCGCCTCGAACAGGGCGTACTTATTGGAGTCCTGGGCGGCGATGACGGTGTTGGTGAACCCGTTGGGGAACTGGGCGAGGGTGGTCTGGGAGCGGTACAGGTGTCCGTTGTCGTCGGAGGAGAAGAGGTAGCAGTTGGCGCTGTCGCAGATCACCCACATGTCGACCCAGTAGCCGTTGCCGATGTTCTGCTTGATGATGTCCGGCATGGAGGAGTAGAAGTTGCGCGGTGCGCTCCACCCGTTGGGGTTGCTGATGTCGGTGTTGGTGGAGTACGAGGCGTTGCCGGTCTGGTAGACGAGGTACCAGGTGCGCTGGGGCGCGAAGTAGAACACCTGGGGTGCGGCCCGGTATCCGGTGCCGATCCCGCTGCGGTCCAGGTAGTAGTGCGGGGCCGAGGCTGCCTGGGACCAGTCGGTGAAGTTCAGGTACACCAGGCTGTATCCGGAGGCGCTGGCGACGCTGGCGAACACGTGGTACTTGCCGTTGTAGTAGACCACGGTCGGGTCCTTGAGCCCGGCGATGTTGTGGGTGGAGTCCGGCTTGGGGGACATCAGGATCCCGCTGGAGCTCCAGCTGAAGCTGCCGGGCAGGGCGGCGGCCGACGAGGTGGGAGAGGCCGGGCTCTTCGCGGGGGCCTTTGCCGCGGCCTTAGTCACGGTGTTCGCCGCGGTGTTCGCCGTGCCCTTCACCGCGGGGGTGCCGCCCATCGCGGTGAGAGCCGAGTTGCAGGCGGCCTTCTTGTTGCCGTTGCCGTCGAAGAGCAGTGGCTTCTCCCCGGCGCGCCAGGAGTCGGTGTCCCGGATGCCCCACACCGTGATGCCGTTGCACCGCGCCACGTTCATGCAGGCCTTGACCGTGTTGGCGTACGCGGTCGTCGGTGCCTGCGCGATGTCGAGTTCGGTGATCTGAACGTCCACACCGAGGGCGGCGAAGTTCGACAGTGTGGTCTGGAAACTGGCCGGTGGGCCACCGGCGCCGAAGTGGGCCTGGAAGCCGACACAGTCGATGGGCACACCGCGCGCCTTGAAGTCGCGCACCATGCGGTAGACGCCCTGGGTCTTGGCGTCGGTCCAGTTCTCGATGTTGTAGTCGTTGTAGCAGAGCTTGGCCGAGGCGTCGGCCGCCCGCGCGGTGCGGAACGCCTCCTCGATGAAGCCATCGCCCAGCAGGTTCTGGAACACCGAGGCCCGGTGCGCCCCGCTGCCGCCGTCGGCGAACGCCTCGTTGACCACGTCCCAGGCGTAGACCTTGCCCTTGTAGTGGCCCATCACGCCGTTGATGTGGTTGTTCATCACGCTGCGCAGGGTGTTCGCGTCGCCGATGGAGCTGACCCAGCTGGGCAGCTGGGAGTGCCAGACCAAGGTGTGGCCACGCACGCGCTGGCCGTGTGAGGTGGCGTGGCTGACGATCTGGTCGGCGGGGCCGAAGTTGAACGAGCCGCGGGAGCGCTCCGTGGTGTCCCACTTCATCTCGTTCTCGGGGGTGACCATGTTGAACTCGCGGTCCAGGATGGTCGAGTACGTCCCGTCGCCGAGTCTGCCGGCGGCCACGGCGGCGCCGAAGTACCGCCCGGACTGGGCCGCCTGAGCGCCCAGGGTGGAGGCCTGAATGGAGTCAGTGGCGGTGGCGGAGGTGGCGGAGGTGGCAGCGGTTGCGGTGGCGGGTGCGGCCGTCGCGGTCCCGGCCACCGCCATCACGCTGGCGGCCAGCAGCCCTAACGCCGAGGCTCGGCGTCGGCGGGACCTGGTCAGAGGGGTCATGTCTCTCCTTGAGGGTCAGGGCGTGCTCAGTTCGAAGCGCGCGACTCTCACCGAGCCGCCGAGTGCCTGGGTGGCGTAGTTGAAGAGGGCGTAGCGATATCCCATGAAGAACCGCCAGTCGTTGCCCATCGTGAAAGAGGGCCCGAGGCGGGTGAAGGTGGTGCCGTCGGTGCTGTACGAGAAGGTGCCGGGCCGGGCCGCGCCGGGGCGGATGTCGGCGGTGGCCCGTAGCCAGATGCGGCCGCCGGAGACTGCCGCGCTCGCGGCCTCGGTGCCGGTGCCGGTGGTGTTCCAGTTGGTGTCCATGGTCAGGCCGTTCACCATCACCACCCTGGTCGTGCCGCCGTCCCGTTTGAGGCCGATCCAGGCGGAGGAGTCGCGCAGCAGGGCGAGCCCGGCCCGGTCGCCGTCGCGCAT
>NZ_MUNE01000269.1 GCF_002154605.1 Streptomyces milbemycinicus
GTACGGCCCGACGCTCGTCGTGTACGACGAGCGTCGGGCCGTACCAGAAGCAGGTGGAGAAGTTCCTGGGCCGTCCGGTGGACGGGCGGCAGTCGCGTACGGACTGTCTGGCGATCCAGAAGTTCCAGATCAACCACGGGATCAGCCCCACGATCGGCTATGCCGGGCCGGTCACCTGGGGCGTGATGAAGCTGATCAACTCGCAGAAGGCGGCCGGGCACAACCCGAACAGGGCGAGAAAGTGCCCCACCAACAGGGGCCGCATCGCCTGTGTGGACCTCACCCGCCAGCTGAGCTGGATCCAGGACGGTTCGCGGCTGAAGTTCGGCCCGGTGCCGGTGCGCACCGGCCGCGACCGGTATGAGACCCGGGGCGGGCTGAAGAAGATCTACTGGCGGGACATCGACCACTGGTCGACGCTCTACGACGTCGCGATGCCGTACAGCCAGTTCTTCGACGGCGGCCAGGCCTTCCACTCCATCGCGGGCAGCGTGTGGTCGCCGCCGGGTTCCCACGGCTGCGTCAACATGCGCAAGGGCGACGCCAAGAAGTACTGGAGCCTGCTGCGCAACGGCGACGACGTATACGTCTACGGCCGCAAGCCCGGCACCTGAGCCGCAGCCGCCTCCCCGGGGCCCGGAGAGCCCCTTCGGGACCCGGAGAGCTTCGGGACCCGGAGAGCCCCTTCGGGATCCGGGGAGGCGGGACGGAAGGCTGCTAGGCCGGGCGGACGCTGCCGTAGATCGGCATCTCGGTGATCGGCGCCTTCTTGACCACATCGCCCGGCTTCGGGGCGTGGATCATCATTCCGTCGCCTATATAGATGCCGACATGGCTGATGTCGTCATAGAAGAAGACGAGATCACCCGGCTGGAGGTTGGCGGTCGACACGCGCGTGCCGATCTTCACCTGGTCCCAGGTGGTGCGCGGCAGTGAGACCCCGGCGGCCTTCCAGGCGGCCTGGGTGAGCCCCGAGCAGTCGTAGGAGTTGGGGCCGGTCGCGCCCCAGACGTACGGCTTGCCGAGCTGCGCCTCCGCGAAGGCGATGGCCTTGTCGGCCTTGGCGGCGGTCGAGCCGGAGGACCCCGAGGAGCTGGAAGACCCCGAGGAACCGGAGGAGCTCGACGAGCCGGAGGAGCTCGCCTGCTCCTGCCGCTGCTTCGCCGCCTCCTCCTGCGTCCGCTTCGCCGCCGCCTCCCGCTGCTGCTGGGCCAGCTCCGCCGCCTTGCGCCGGGCCTCCTCTTCCTTCTTCTTCTCGATCGCCGCCAGCCGCGCCTTCTCCTCGGCGGTCAGCTTCGACAGCAGCTCACGGGCCTGGGTGAGCTTGTCCTGGACGGTCTTCTTCTTGGTCTTCAGCTGCTCCTGCGAGCGGGTCAGCGAGGCCAGGCTCTTGCCGGCCTTCGTACGCTCCTTGGCGGCCTTGGCCTGCTGCGACAGGAAGTCGTCGACTGCCGTCTGCTGCTCTCCGGACAGCCGGTCCATCAGATGGGACTGGTCGAAGATGTCCTGCGGGTCCTTGGCGAACAGCAGGGTCGCGGCGCTGGAGGACATGCCGCCGTTGCGGTACTGCGCCGCCGCGTAGTTGCCCAGCTTGCGCCGGGCCTCGTTCAGCTTCTCGGTGCGCTTGGCGACGCTGTCCAGCAGCCGGTCGACCTTGGCGCGCTGCTCGCCCGTGCGCTCCTTGGCGGCGTTGTAGGCCTGGGTCGCTGATTCGGCCTGGTGGTAGAGCGTGTCGACCTTCTTCTTGACCTCTTCGACCGTCGGCTTGGGCTTGCCCGGCTCGGCGCTCGCCGTCTGGGAGAGGAGGGTGACGGAGGCGAGGGCGGCCGTGGTGACCCCGACGGCGGTGCGGCGGCCGGTGGCCGAGTCCAGTATTCGGGTCCGCGGCTTGCGGTGCGACGCCAAGGGAGGCGACTCCTTCCGTGGACCGCCTACCGGGTTAGCTGTCGGGTTCGGGCGTACGGAAGGCTGCCCTACGGTCCGTGCGGCGGACGGCTGACGTCGCCACGTGGGCCGATTCACCCCAGTGGTACCTCTGGGTCCCCGGCTCCGGCTGCCTCGCGGCGGGGCCGGACTCGGCGGAGACAGCCCGTGCCGACGTGGTCGCCGACGGGTTCCGGCCTGTCTGATGAAGGACCGTAGTGGCCTTGTGGGGCTCGTGTGAAGGCTGATGTTCGAATTGCCCCGAAACCGTTTCGTGACTTCCGCGCATACGCTGTCAGTGCGGCGCCCTAGACTCGGTGAGCGATGAGCAGCCTCTTTGACGACAGCTTCCTGGCGGACCTCGGGCCCTCGGACGAGGAGCCCCCGCCGCCCGAGGACGACGGCGGTCCCGCCGCCGAGGACGTCCCGCACGACCTCTTCGACGGGAAGTTCGACGCGCCCGCCCCCAGGGAGGCGTACTACCGCGACGGCGCGGCGCGCCCCGCGGTGGATCCGGCCGCGCTCCTGGAGGGGATGAACGAGCAGCAGAGGGGCGCCGTGGTGCACACCGGCTCGCCGCTGCTGATCGTCGCGGGCGCCGGGTCCGGCAAGACCCGGGTGCTCACCCACCGCATCGCGTATCTGCTCGGCGCGCGCGGCGTGCACCCCGGCCAGATCCTCGCCATCACCTTCACCAACAAGGCCGCGGGCGAGATGAAGGAGCGGGTCGAGGAGCTGGTCGGCCCGCGTGCGAACGCCATGTGGGTGTCGACGTTCCACAGCGCCTGTGTGCGCATCCTGCGCCGGGAGTCCAAGAAGCTCGGCTTCACGTCCTCCTTCTCGATCTACGACGCGGCCGACTCCAAGCGGCTGATGGCGCTGGTCTGCCGGGATCTGGACCTCGACCCGAAGCGGTATCCGCCCAAGTCCTTCAGCGCCAAGGTCTCCAACCTGAAGAACGAGCTCATCGACGAGGAGACCTTCGCCGGACAGGCCTCGGACGGTTTCGAGAAGACGCTCGCCGAGGCGTATGCGATGTACCAGTCGCGGCTGCGCGAGGCCAATGCCCTCGACTTCGACGACATCATCATGACGACGGTCAATCTGCTCCAGGCCTTCCCCGACGTCGCCGAGCACTACCGCCGCCGCTTCCGCCATGTCCTGGTCGACGAGTACCAGGACACCAACCACGCGCAGTACACGCTGGTGCGCGAGCTGGTGGGCCCGGGCTCGGTGGCCACCGTCGACGGCGGCGAGGTGATCCCTCCCGCCGAGCTGTGCGTGGTGGGCGACGCCGACCAGTCGATCTACGCCTTCCGGGGCGCCACGATCCGAAACATCCTCCAGTTCGAGGAGGACTATCCGGACGCCACGACCATCCTCCTGGAGCAGAACTACCGCTCCACCCAGACGATCCTCAGCGCGGCCAACGCCGTCATCGAGCGCAATGAGAACCGGCGCCCGAAGAACCTGTGGACCGACGCCGGCGCCGGGGCGACCATCACCGGCTATGTGGCCGACACCGAGCACGACGAGGCCCAGTTCGTCGCCGACGAGATCGACCGGCTGACGGACGCGGGCGACGCCAGGTCCGGGGACGTGGCGGTCTTCTACCGGACCAACGCGCAGTCCCGTGTCTTCGAAGAGGTCTTCATCCGGGTCGGGCTGCCGTACAAGGTCGTCGGCGGTGTGCGCTTCTACGAGCGCAAGGAGGTCCGCGACGTCCTCGCGTATCTGCGGGTGCTGGCCAACCCGGAGGACACCGTCCCGCTGCGCCGCATTCTGAATGTGCCCAAGCGCGGCATCGGCGAGCGCGCCGAGGCGATGATCGACGCGCTGTCGCTGCGCGAGAAGATCACCTTCCCGCAGGCGCTGCGCCGCGTCGACGAGGCGTACGGTATGGCGGCCCGCTCGGCCAACGCGGTCAAGCGGTTCAACGTGCTGATGGAGGAGTTGCGCACGATCGCCGAGTCGGGGGCCGGACCGGCCACCGTGCTGGAGGCGGTGATGGAGCGCACGGGCTATCTGGCGGAGCTGCAGGCGTCCACGGACCCGCAGGACGAGACCCGTATCGAAAACCTCCAGGAGCTGGCGGCCGTCGCCCTGGAGTACGAGCAGGAGCGCGGCGAGGAGAACCCGGGCACGCTCGCGGAGTTTCTGGAGCAGGTCGCGCTCGTCGCCGACTCCGACCAGATCCCCGACGACGACACCGAGGGCACCGGGGTCATCACGCTGATGACGCTGCACACCGCCAAGGGCCTCGAGTTCCCGGTGGTCTTCCTCAGCGGCATGGAGGACGGGGTCTTCCCGCATATGCGCGCGCTCGGCCAGACCAAGGAGCTGGAGGAGGAGCGGCGGCTGGCGTACGTCGGCATCACACGGGCGCGCGAGCGGCTGTATCTGACCCGGTCGACGATGCGCAGCGCCTGGGGCCAGCCCGCGTACAACCCGCCGTCCCGCTTCCTGGAGGAGATCCCGGACCAGTTTGTGCGCTGGCAGCGGACCGGGCCCTCCACCCCGTCGGCGTCTATGGGCGCGGTCGGGGCCGTCGGTGCCGTCTCGGGGGTTGCGTCCTCGCTGTCCTCGTCACGTTCGAAGGCGGGGTCCGGGGCCGGTGGCTTCGCCACGCGCCGGGCCAAGGAGCGGCCGGTGGTCGCGCTGGCCATCGGCGACCGGGTCACCCATGACGCGTTCGGGCTCGGCACCGTGGTCGCGGTGAAGGGCAGCGGGGACAACGCGGAGGCGACGATCGACTTCGGTGACGAGAAGCCCAAGCGGCTGCTGCTGCGGTACGCGCCGGTGGAGAAGCTGTAGGGCGGTGCCTGGCGGCCCGGCGGCGGGGCCTGGGCCGGCTTGGGCTGGCTTGGGCCTGGCCGGGCCTCGGCCTGGGCCTATGTCGGGTCGAGCCCGTGGGTGCGCAGCCAGGGCAGCGGGTCGATGGCCGAGCCGCCGCCGGGGTGCACCTCGAAGTGAAGGTGTGGCCCGGTGGAGTTGCCGGAGTTCCCGGAGTACGCGATGACGTCCCCGGCCTTGACCGAACCGGCCCGGATCTTGGCGCTGCTCAGATGGCAGTACCAGGTCTCGGTGCCGTCCGGGCTGGTCAATATGACCATGTTGCCGTAGGCGTTGTTCCACTGGGTGCGTACGGTGCCGTCGGTCGCGGCCATGACCGGTGTGCCGTAGCTGACCGGGAAGTCGATGCCGGTGTGCAGGGACATCCAGTTGATGCCCGCCTGGCCGAAGGTGGCGCTCAGCCCGTGCTGCGCGACGGGCAGCGCGAACTTCGGCCGCAGCGCCTCCTTGCGGGCGGCCTCCTGGATCTTGCGCTGCCGCTCGGCGGCCTGGCGCGCCTTCAGGTCGATCCGCTCCTGGGTGCGGCTGGCGCGGTCCCGGAAGTCGTCGGCGTCCTCGAGGCCCGCGGCGAGCTGGGTGTCCAGCTTGCTGTTGGCGACCGAGGCCTTGACCGGCGGGGTGTCGGAGGCGGCTTGGGTGGTCTTGGCGTCCTTCTTGTCGTCGCCGAGGTTGGCGACGGAGGCGGCGGCAACGGCGGTGACGCCCAGTGCGCAGACGGATGGGACGGCGACGGTGAGGAGCGCCGAGCGTTTGGGGCGGGCCGAGGGGGCGCGGCGGCGGCTGCTGCGGCCGCCGTCCCGGCGGGGCGAGGGAACCGATGCCACCTCGGGCGCGGCGTCCTCGAAGTCGGCGGGCGTGTCGCCTTCGGGGTGGGCGGGGTCGGTGAGCTCGTCGGCGTCGGCCCCATGGGCGGCGTCGGCCTCGGGTGAGTCGAGGTCCAGGACCATCAGGGCGGTCTGGGTCTCGGCCTCGTGCACGGCCCCCGCCCCGGGTTCCGGCTCCGCCTCGGGGGCGGCGTACGGCTGCTCGGCGGACTGCTGATATCCGCCGTGCTCGTACCCGCCCTCGTGGTACTCGCTCTGGCCGTGACCGTTCTGGTCGTATCCGCGCTGGTCGTATTCGCCCTGGTCGTATTCGCCCTGGTCGTATTCGCCCTGGTTATAGTGCGACTCGTCGACGGTCGCATAGGCGCTCATGTCCCAGAACTGGGTCTGGCCGGTGCCGACCCCCGACGTGTCGTACTGCCCGGTGCCGTCCCACTGGGTGCCGGCCGTCAGATCGTGGTGGCCGGTGGTGTCCCAGGCGGAGGCGTCCCAGTGGCCGCCGGTGTCCGAGTCCTGCTGCGCCGGGATGGTGCCGGCCAGCGGAACGCCGGAGCCGGCCCACATCGCGGTGGTGTCATAGGTCCCGGATTCATAGGCGCCGGAGTTGTAGGCCGCGGAGTCGTAGGCGCCGGTCGCGGCGCCCCACTGCGTGGCGTCGTACTGCCCGCTGCCGGTTTCGTCGTGCCCGGTCCCATAGCCGCCGCCGTGGTGGCCGGGGAGGGAGCCGAAGAGGGGGTCGCCATCGCCATATGCGGCGTTGAGGTTGTCGAAGCTGCCGGTGGAGTAGCCGTCATACCCGGCGTAGCCGTGCGCTGTGCCCTGCTGGTCGTATGCCTCGTAATACTGATATGAGGCGTCAGGAGCGGGGACGGTCGAGGTTGTGATCCCCGACGGGTGACGGTCGTTCACCACCAACTTCTCTTTCGCCTCGGCAGCAGGAGAATTAGCGGCGACTGTACCCGCCGGTTCGGGACGGCGACAATCTTCATCAGGTTTTGAGTAACGCCGGAACGGTCATTTGGCCGCCTTTCGGCTGACTGGCTGCCGTAATTTGGCCGGGTGTTCGATTACTGTTCGGCAACTTCCTGCCCCTTCACGCAACCGAGGCGGCGTCGGAAGCGTCTGCCGGCGCCCCTTCGGGGGTGTCCAGCGCCGCGCGGACGTCCGCGGCGATCGCATGGTGCACCAGGAGGGTGAGATGCCCGATTCCGCTGACGCGGATGTTGCGCGCCCGTAGATCCGGATGGTCGATACGGGCCGTCTCCGCGGGGATCATCAGCTGATCCACATCGCTCCAGAAGCCGATGAACCGAGTACGGCAATCGGGCGCGGGGAGCCGCAATTCCTCGATCAGATCGGAATCCGGGCACATCTGGCGCACCAGCGGATGCGCGGACAGCAGGGGCGCGGTGCGGGTGCCGGAGTGCGGGGTGCCGAGGGTGACCAGCGTATGCACCAAGGCGTCCCCGCCCAGCCGCTGCACGTAGTAACGGGCGATCAGACCGCCCAGGCTGTGCCCCACGACATCCACCCGGCTGTGGCCGGTGCGCGCGCAGATCTCCCGCACATGGCGGTCGAGCAGCGCGGCGGCGGCGCGGATATCGCAGGTCAGCGGGGAGTAGTTGAGCGCCGTCACATGCTGTCGGCCGTGCCGGCGCAGGGAGCGGCGCAGCAGGACGAAGACGGAGCGGTTGTCGATGAAGCCGTGCAGCAGGAGCACCGGGCGGTGGGCCCGGTTGTTGGCGGGCAGCCGGGCCGGGGCGCCGGGCTGTGGCGGTGTGGCGGGCAGCGGCGCTGCGGGCGGGCGCTCTTGGAGCAGACCGGTCGGATAGAGGAGGAGATGCCCGGCGAGGATCGCCAGGTCGAGGACGGTAGCGCGAATCCGGGTGAGGCCCATGACGGCCGACCTCCTGAACGGCGCACGGGAGGCGGCACTGCCCCCGTGAGCCCTCACGGGCAGCCTGCAGTGGGTGGAGGGGGTGGTGGACGTCGTGGTCGTGGCGGTACGACCGCGCCGTCGCACCGCGGCGCCAGGCGGCTCGTGCTGATGGCACTGCGCGGTGCGACGGTCCCCGCTGCGGCTCCCCTGGCGGCCGGCCCGATGCGTGGGACCGCCTCGCGGCGGGCGAGGCGGAGATGGGTGCGGCCGAGGTGAATATGTCCCACGTGTGATTTCCCCGTTGCCGCGCGCCGTGAAACTGCTGCGTGCGGGATGCTGTAGATAACGTTCGTTCACGTTTACGTACCGCGGCGGCGGTCCGCGAGATCCGCGCGACGCACCGCGGGGGATGACGACATGGAGGCTGCCATGGGTGTGACCGGTCCGATCCGTGTGGTGGTGGCCAAGCCCGGGCTCGACGGTCACGACCGCGGGGCGAAGGTCATCGCGCGGGCGCTGCGGGACGCGGGTATGGAGGTCATCTACACCGGCCTCCACCAGACGCCCGAGCAGATCGTCGACACCGCGATCCAGGAGGACGCCGACGCGATCGGGCTGTCCATCCTCTCCGGCGCGCATATGACGCTCTTCGCGAAGGTGCTTGAGCTGCTGCGGGAGCGCGACGCGGAGGACATCAAGGTGTTCGGCGGCGGCATCATCCCCGAGGCGGACATCCTGCTGCTCAAGGAGCAGGGGGTGGCCGAGATCTTCACCCCGGGGGCCACGACCACCTCGATCGTGGAGTGGGTCAGAGCGAACGTACGGCCGGTGGCCGCGTAACCCCGCGGGCCGCGGGCGTGGCGCGGCCACC
>NZ_MUNE01000027.1 GCF_002154605.1 Streptomyces milbemycinicus
AGACGTCCAGATGGCGGCGGCTGGGCGTGCGCAGGATGCCGCCGCGCCGCCGCTGCCGGTAGTGCACGCACACCCGGTCCAGTACGGCCAGCGAACGGGCGGTCAGCAGCACGGGGTAGGTCCAGGGCGTGTCCTCGTAGAACCCCGGCGGGAAGGTGAACCCCTCCCGCTCCAGGAAGTCCCTCCGGTACGCCTTGTTCCACGCCACCATCAGCAGCCGCAGCAGCTCGGGCCGGTCGTCCAGCCGGAACGTCCGGGGCCCGCTCTGGCGCAGCAGCTCGGCCCGTACGTTCCGCTCCGCCCGGCCCGTCCAGTACAGCCGTGCGTAGTCGAACAGCAGCACCTCCGGATCCCCGGTGGCCGCCAGCCGCTCGGCGATCGCCCGCAGCGCCCCGGGCACGAGCGTGTCGTCCCCGTCGAGGAACAGCACATAGTCCCCGGTGGCCTGCCCCATCCCGACGTTACGGGCCGGCCCGAGCCCCATGTTGTCGCTCAGATGCACGGGCCGCACCCGCGGATCACGGGCCGCCGCGTCGTCGATGATCGAGCCGCAGGCGTCGGGGGAGCGGTCGTCGACCGCGATCAGCTCGAGGTCGGTGAAGTCCTGCGTGAGCACCGAGCGCAGGCAGTCATGGAGGTAGGGCTGGACCTGATACGCGGGCACGATGACGCTGAACCGGGGCAAAGCGCATCCCATCGGTTGAGGCGGTGTGGATGTGGTTTATCAGCATCATCGGAACGTAAGCACAATGCGGGGCGACGCGTGCCGGGGAGGCGCGGAAAGCAACCCGTTCGGCGCACGCAGCACTGAGCCGGCCGACCCGCGGCGGGCCGACCGGCTCAGTGCTTGTGGTTCAGCAGGTTCTGGTCACTTCACCGCGCCCGCCATCACTCCGGCGACGAACTGCCGCTGGAAGGCGAAGAAGACGGCCAGCGGGATCACCATCGAGATGAAGGCGCCGGGGCCCAGGATGTCGATGTTGTTGCCGAACTGCCGCACCTGCTGCTGCAGCGCCACCGTGATGGGCGGGTTGCCGCTGTCCGCGAAGATCAGCGCGATCAGCATGTCGTTCCACACCCACAGGAACTGGAAGATGCCGAGCGAGGCGATGGCCGGCCCGCCCAGCGGCATCACGACCCGTACGAACAGCCGCAGCTCGCCCGCCCCGTCCAGCCGCGCCGCCTCCAGCAGCTCGCGCGGGATCTCCGCGAAGAAGTTCCGCAGCAGGAATATGGCGAAGGGCAGGCCGAAGGCGGTGTGGAAGAGCACCACGCCCGTCGTCGTCTGGAAGATGCCGATCTCGCCGAAGAGCTTGGCGACGGGGATCAGCGCGACCTGTACGGGGACGACGAGCAGGCCGACGACGACCAGGAACCACCAGTCGCGGCCGGGGAAGTCCATCCACGCGAAGGCGTAGCCCGCCAGGGCGCCGAGCACCACCACCAGGACCGTGGCCGGAATGGTGATCGCGAGGGTGGTCCACAGCGAGTCGGTGATCTGCTGGTTGGACAGCAGATCGTCGTATGCGCCGAAGGTGAGCTGCCCCGGATCGGTGAAGACCTTCCACCAGCCCGAGAGGGCCACCTCGGAGGGGTCGCGCAGCGAGGAGAGCAGCAGCCCGACCGTGGGCATCAGCCAGAACAGCCCGATCAGGATCAGGACGACCCGCATCACCCCGCCGCCGGCCCGGGCCGCGATCCGTGCGGCAAGCGACTGCTTGGCTTGTACGACCGTGTCCGCGCTGGTCATCGACGGCGCTCCCTTCGGATCCGGCGGATGTTGAAGAACATGACGGGCGCTACGAACACCAGCAGGAACACGGCGATCGCGCTGCCGAGGCCCTGGTTGACGTCGGTCCCGAAGGAGGACTGATACAGCTGGAGGGCGAGCACATTGGCCTCGTCCTGGCTGGTCTGCGGCGCGATGATGTACACCAGGTCGAAGATCTTCAAGACGTTGATCATGAGCGTGACGACGACCACCGACAGCACCGGCGCCAGCAGCGGCACCGTCACCCGCCGGAAGACCTGCCACTCATTGGCGCCGTCCATCCGCGCCGCCTCCAGCAGCTCGCGTGGCACGCCCGCGAGCCCCGCCGCGATCAGCACCATCGCGAAACCGGCCCAGATCCAGACGTACGAGCCGATGATGGCCGGGGTGACCAGCGACGGGCCGAGCCAGTCCACCCCGTTGTACGGCTGGCCGAAGTTCCAGGCGGGCAGCCGCAGCTCGGCGCCGTCCGCCTTGGCCGGGAGGGTGTACGTACCGTCGGCGCGGGACGTGGTCGTGGCGACGACCTTGCCGTCCTTGACCGCCTCGATCTTGATGTCGGCGAGCGCCTTCTCGCCCTTGTCGAGCACATTGTGCTGACCGCGGTCGCCCTTGGTGAAGTCGAACCAGACCGTGCCGGTGACCTTCCCGGCCTCCGGCTTCGCGGCCTTGGCGTCCTGCGCGCCGCTCACATCGTCGCGCTTGGCGGCGACCAGCGGCAGCGAGACGGGGGTGCCCGCCTTCGCCGTCGCGTCGGTGGTGAACGACCCGTTCGACGACTCGGTCAACCCGGCGTTGGGCCGTGGATGGGCGCCGGGGAAGGGCGGCGACTCCTTGAAGGTGTCATGCACGCTCACCCAGATGGCGTTGGCCACGCCCCGGTCCGGATCGGCCTCGTACACCAGCCGGAAGATGATGCCCGCCGCCAGCATCGAGATCGCCATCGGCATGAAGACGACCAGTTTGAAGGCCGTGCCCCAGCGCACGCGCTCGGTGAGCACGGCGAAGATCAGGCCGAGTGCGGTGGCCACGGACGGGGCGACGATGACCCAGACGATGTTGTTCTTGATCGCCGTCATCGTCGCGTCGTCGCTGAACATCTCGCGATAGTTGTCAAGACCGACAAAGCCGTCGCCCGACGCGTCGAAGAGACTGCGGTAGACGGAGTAGCCGATCGGGTAGACGACGAGCGCGCCGAGCAGCACCAGCGCGGGCAGCAGGAAGATCCCCGCCACCCACAGCCGGGTGCCCGTAATGCTTTTCCTCTTCTTGTTCTTGTCCTGCGCAGGCGCTACGCGGCCAGGTGCTGCCGCGCCGCCCGCTGTCGCGGTCGACATGATGTGGATCTCCCGGTCGCGTCGTCAGTTCCCGTACGCCTTGGCGGCATCGCGCTCCAGCTGGCGCTGGATGCCCTCGACATCCTTGGGGTTCTTCAGGAAGTCCTGGAGCGCTTTCCACTCGCCCTGGGCCGGCTTGCCGCCGAACGAGGCCGGGGCCTGGTCGGACATGTCGAAGCGGAAGTTGTCGCCCGCGTCTATCACCGCTTTGGCGATCTTGCGAAGTGGCTCATTGGGGTAGACGCTCAGGCTGAGCTTCTTGTTCGCCGAGATGAAGCCGCCCGCCTGGGCCCAGATGTGGGCGGCGTCGGGCGAGGCCAGGAAGGTCAGCAGCGCCTGCGAGGCCTCGCTGTCCTTCAGCGCCACGGCCACATCGCCGCCGGTGACCACCGGGGCGGTCTCACCCACCTTGGGGAACGGGAAGACCTTCGCCTCCGAGCCCAGCTTCGCCCCCGCGTCGGAGACATTGGCCGCGGCGAAGTCCCCCTCGAAGACCATCGCGGCGTCCGGCTGGGCGGCGTTGGCGAAGGCCTTGACGACCGAATCCGGGAACGCGGTCTGCAGCGCGCCGGACCTGCCCCCCGCGAGCAGCCCCTTGGTGCCCCACAGCTCGGCCAGCGTCCTGAGCGCCCGCGTCACCGAGGGATCGGTCCACTTGATCTTGTGCTGGGCCAGCAGATCGTACTTCTCCGGCCCCGCCTGGGAGAGATAGACGTTCTCGAACCAGTCGGTGAGCGTCCAGCCGTCCGCGCCGCCGACCGAGACCGGGTCGGTGCCCGAATCGGAGATCAGCTGCGCCTGGGCGAGGAAGTCCTTCCAGGTCTTCGCCTCCCTGGCCCCCGCGTACTCGAACGCGGAGGTGTTGTACCAGATCAGCGACTTGTTGCTGACCTTGAAATAGACGCCGTACTGCTTGCCCTTGTACGCGCCGAGCTCCTGCCAGCCCTTCGAGAAGTTCTTGGACAACTCCGCCTTGGTGGCGGCGTTGACCGGCTTGGCCCAGCCCTTCTGCGCGAACTCGCGCAACACGCCGACCTGCCCGACCAGCGCGACATCGGGCGGCTGGCCGCCCGCCATCTTCGAGCCGACGAAGCCCGCCATGTCGTCGCCGCTGGGCACGAACGACACCGTGGCGCCGGTGCGCTTCTCGAACTCCTTCAGCACCTTGGTGAAGTTCTTCTGTTCGGTGCCCGTCCACACGGCCGTGACCTCAAGATGCTTGCCCTTGAGGCTGGGCAGCTTGACGGTCACGGGCGGTGGGCTGCCGCTGTCGGCCTCCCCGTCGTCGGTGCCGCAGCCCGCGGCGGTCAGCAACAGCGCCCCCGCCGAACAGAGGGCAAGCGCGGCTCGCGCCGAACGCTTCGTGCCCGTCTGGCCCGGTCGGCCCATCTGGCGCTTCTGGCGCTTCCTGCGAAGCGGTGTGAGCATCCCCGTTTTCCTCCCAAATCGGCCGTCCCCCGCTGCGGCCGTGTCCCGTGCCGACAGTCCTACGCCCGGTCACGGTCCGTCGCAATACCGTTTTCTGCGGTAACTCTCCGATTGTGACCGGGCCGTGATGAACAGTCAGGAAGGAAAGGGGCAGGGCGGTCAGACAGGAGGATCGGACGATCGATTTCGAAAGTCGGACGGGTCGGATGGTCCAGGGGGGTTTAGCGCGGTGCGCCTACGGTCCGGTTTGGACCGTAGTGGGTCAGATCAGCGCGGGCGCGGTCGGCGCGCCAGCCGACTGCGCCGCGCGCTGCAGCGCGCTGGCGAGCAGGGCCAGGTCCGTCGGCCCGTTGCCCAGCTCCCGTACCGGGCGCCGGGTGGGCGGGTCGCCCGTACGCTCCCAGTCGACCGCCACGACGGTGGGACGCTGCGTCGCCGTACGCGGTATGCGCCCGGTCACCCGGCCCGCCTGGAACGGCGTGGAGGGGCTGGACGTGTCGTCGCGCCGCCGGTACAGCTGCCCGCGCCCGACGGCCGCTTCCGCCGCCCCGGAGCCGGTGGGCGAGTCGGCGGCGGAGCCGGTGGACGCTCCGGAGGCCGCGGCCGACAGGGGGCGGGCCTCCAGCGTGATCCACAGCCCGGCACGCTCGGCCGCCGCCGTATCCGCCGTACGGTCCGGGCGGCCGGACGCCGCGACCAGATGCACCCCGAGGCGCGCGCCGTCGCGGGCGACGGCCTCCAGCGCCCGGACGACCGATCCGGCCGCCGGCCGACCGGTGCTGCCCAGGGAGGGGGCGACCAGCGCGTCGAAGTCGTCGACGAGGACGACGAGCCGCGGTAGCGAGGCCCCTGCCGCCGCCTCCTCCGTGTGCTCGCTGCCGGGCTGGGTACGCAGCCGCAAGGTGCCGCTGGAGGCGGAGTCGAGGTCACCGGCCTGCCGCGGCGCGACCACCCGCGCTCCACCAGCGCTGTCGCCCCCTGAGCTCATCCCTCCGGCCGAGCCTCCCGCCGGGCCACCCCCGGCGCTCCGCGCCGGTGCGCCGCCGCCCGGGTACCCGCCCGTGCCGCGGGCAGGGGCGTCGGGATGGCGGGCCGCGTCGCCGTCGCCGCCCACGTACGCGCCGCCGACCACGCGACCGCTCGCGCCGCGGGTCGGCGCGTGGCCCGTGCTCCGGGCCTGGGCGTCGGGACGTCGGGCCGTGCCGCCGTCGGTGGGGGAGTCCGCGGCGCCGCCCGAGCGCGGGCCCCCGAGCATGTGCCCGCTGACGCCGCTCGCGCTGCGGGTCGGCGCGGCGTCGCCCGTGCTCCGCGCCGGGGCGTCATCGACAGCCGAGCGCGCGCTGTTGCCCGGGTGCACGCTCGCACCGCGGGACGAGGCGTCGGAACGCACACCGCTTGCGCTGCGCGCAGAGGCGGCGCTCACGCCCGGGCTCCCCGCGTCGTGGACCGGGGCGGCGCCGGGGCCGCCTGCAGCGTGTCCGGCCGCGGCGCCGCCACTCGCGTGCCAGGCGGTGAAGTCCTGGTCGCCCAGCAGTTCGGCGCGGTGCTTGAGCTCCGAGCTGAGCGCCTGGGCGAACTCCCGCATCCGTACCGGGTCGGAGGCCGCCAGATACGTCGAGACCTGCGGCAGATCCGTGCACACCCGAAGCCCCTCGCCGCGCTCCGCGCCGCCGCCGTCGACGAGCACCAGGCCAAGCCGGTCCGGGCGCTCGGCGGCCGCCAGGGAGGCGGCGAGGGAGCGCAGCAGCTCTGTCTTGCCGGTGCCGGGGCCGCCGCCGATCAGCAGATGCGGGCCGTCGGCCACCAGGTCGACGGCGAGCGGGCCGCGGGGGCCCGCGCCCAGGACGGCCAGGGCCCGGCCGCCGGCCGGGACCTCGTCGGCGGCGGCCGCCCAGCGGGCCAGCAGCGAGGCGGGGGTGGCCCGCGCCAGACCCAGTTCGTCCAGCAGCCGCGACGCGCGCGGCAGCGTGGCGGCCGCCGGGCGGCCGGAGCCGGGGGCGCCGCCCTCCAGGGCGGAGTCGGCCGGGCGCAGGGGCGCCAGGGCCCGTGCGAACCGGTCGGCCCAGGCCACCGAAACCGCGTCCACGGTCGCCGCCGCGCCCGCCGCCCCGTCGCGGCCGCCGCGGCGCACGATCTGCAGCCCCGTCGCCACATCACCGCTGAGCAGCGCCGCCATCCCGCACGCGGCGAACACCGGAGACGCGGAACGGGCGGCCCCATAGCTCGCCGACAGCGGAGACGCGGGAGACGCGGGAGACGCGGGAGACATGGGAGACGCGGGAGACATATAGGACGCCGTGGGCGCCTCCACCAGGGACAGGAGATGAATTCCGGCCGCAGGGCCGCCCAGCGCCAGGGCCGCGAGCGTTTCGCGCAGCGCCGCGGGGCCGGGGTCGCCGTCCACGACGACCACGGTGTACGGGCCGGAGTGCCGGGCTGCGGCGGCGGCCACGGCCGCCGGGGACGCGGTCGCCCAGCCCGGGCCCGGCCGCCCGTCCTCCAGCCTCCGCACCAGCTCGTTCGTACGGGCCGTGGCCTGCTCCGGGTCGTACGCCAGCAGCAGTCGGCAGTCCTGCCCGCGCAGCGGCTGGAGGTGGGGCAGCCAGCCGAGCCAGGACCACTGCGCGAGCCGTTCGGCGACGGGGCGCCGGCTGTCCGTGCTGATCAGGATGATCTCCAGCGCGGCGGGCGAGTGCAGGGCCGCCAGCTGAGCCACGACGGAGCGGGCGAGCCCGGCCAGCCGGGCGCGCGGGCCCGCCAGGCCCAGCGAACCGGCTTCCCGCAGATCGACGGTCACGGGGGCCGCGGGCAGCAGCCCGCCGCCCGCGGCGGGCCGGTCGGCCGACCCCACCCGCACGCTCAGCGCGTCCGGGTGCCCCGGGCCGCGCTCCCACAGGCGCGGGCCCGGACCGAGCGCCGTCATCAGTACGGCGGCGGGATCCGGCCACCGCCGTACTGATGACGGCGCTCGGTCCGGGCCCGCGCCTGTGGGAGCGCGGCCCGGGGCACCCGGACGCGCTGAGCGTGCGGGTGGGGTCGGCCGACCGGCCCGCCGCGGGCGGCGGGCTGCTGCCCGCGGCCCCCGTGACCGTCGATCTGCGGGAAGCCGGTTCGCTGGGCCTGGCGGGCCCGCGCGCCCGGCTGGCCGGGCTCGCCCGCTCCGTCGTGGCTCAGCTGGCGGCCCTGCACTCGCCCGCCGCGCTGGAG
>NZ_MUNE01000270.1 GCF_002154605.1 Streptomyces milbemycinicus
CCCCCGAGCAGGTCCCCGACACCGAGGCCGCCCGCCTCAACTTCGACGGCATCTCCTACGCCAAGGGCGCCTCCGCGCTGCGCCAGCTCGTCGCCTGGCTCGGCGAGAAGAACTTCCTCGACGGCATCAACAACCACTTCGCCCGGCACCGCTTCGGCAACGCCACCCTCGCCGACTTCATCGACTCCCTCGCCGAGGCCTCCGGCCGGGATGTGCACGCCTGGGCCGACCGCTGGCTGCGCACCGACGGCGTGGACACCCTCACGCCCGTGATCACCACGAGCGGCGGCCAGTGGAAGGCCGAGATCCACCACAAGGGAAGCCACGACGGAACCAGCGCAGCAGGCGATGGCGACAGCGGCATCAGCCGCCCGCACCGCATCGCCATCGGCCTGTACGACCACGAGCCCGCGGCCCCCCACAAGCTCGTACTGCGCGACCGGGTCGAGGCCGAGCTGACCGACGGCTCCCCGCTGACCCTCCCGTTCACCGGACCCCGCCCCGACCTGCTGCTCCTCAACGACAGCGACCTCACCTACGCCAAGATCCGGCTGGATCCCGGCTCCTGGAAGACCGCCCTGCGCTCCCTGTCCGGCCTCCCCGACGCGCTCAGCCGCGCCGTCGTCTGGAACGCCGCGCGCGACATGGTGCGCGACGGTGAACTGCCGCCCGGCGCCTACCTCGACGCCGCCCGCGCCCATCTCCCGCACGAGACCGACATAGCGATCGTCCAGGGCGTCCTCGCCTTCGCCCGCACCCAGATCGCCGACCGCTACCTCCCCGCCCACAAGCGCGCCGCCGCCCTCGCCACCATCTCCGCCACCTGCCGCGATCTGCTGCGCCGCACCGAGGACGGCTCGGGCCCCGGGCTGCGGCTCGCCGCCGTGCGCACGTTCGTCGACAGCGCCACCTCGGCCGCCGAGCTGAGCGACTGGCTCGACCGCGACACCGTCCCCGGCGGCCCGGACCTCGACCCCGAGCTGCGCTGGCAGGTCCTCCGGCGCCTCGCCGTCCTCGGCGCCGTCAGCCCGGCCGATATCGACGCCGAACTCGCCCGGGACTCCAGCGCCACCGGCCAGGAGGGCGCCGCCCGCTGCCGCGCCGCGCTCCCCGACGCCGAGGCCAAGCGCACCGCCTGGGCCGCGCTCTTCGAGGCCGACGGCCCCGAGCTGTCCAACCACCTCGTCACCGCGACGGCCCTGGGCTTCTGGCAGCCCGAGCAGCACGCCCTCCTCGCCGAGTACGTCCACGGCTACTTCCCGGCCGCCGTCGACCTTGCCGGCCGCCGCGGTCCGGCCATCGCCGACGCGGTCGCCCGCTGGGGCTTCCCGACGACGGTGGACGAGACGACCCTGCGGCTGGGGGAGGAGTGCCTGAGCGCCGACGACCCGTCCGTGTCCCCGACGCTGCGCCGCCGCTTCGCCGACCAGCTCGACGATCTGCGCCGGGCGCTGCACGTCCAGCGGGTCCAGGAGGAGGCGGCAGCCGCCGCCGAGGCGTAGCGGCGCCCGGGCGCGGCCCCGGGTGCGGCGCGCCGGACAGTCCGGCCCCGGCCACCGCCGGGGCGCTGGAGAGACGGCGCCCCGCCCCGAC
>NZ_MUNE01000271.1 GCF_002154605.1 Streptomyces milbemycinicus
ACGATTGGCGATGAGCACCTTTTGCATGCTCTCTCTTCCCTCTGTCAGAAGAACCGTCCGTCCAGGACGGTCAGTGGCTACCCCAGGGCCCGCTTGAGGAAATCCAGTACGACATTCGCATATGCCTCGGGATCGGTCTCCAAGCCGAGCAGATGCTCGGCGTTCGGCAGGACATGCGTCTCGGCCTGGGCATAACGCTCAGCGAGCGCGTCCACTGAGGAAGGCGGCACGATGGCGTCCCGCTCCCCCGACATGAACAGCAGTGGTATCTCGGCGAACTTCCCCGTCGCGGGCGGCGGCCACTGCGCCCGGACCAGGGCGGGCGCCAGCGAGCACAGCACCCCTTTGACCACCGACAGCGACGGCTCCCCGCTCAGCAGCGCCGGCACCGGCAACATCCCGGCCTCCAGGTACTTGCGCAGCAGCGGCGGTACGTCATGACCGGGGCCGCTGTCGCACACCAGCGCGTCCACGGCGAACCCCTCATGCGTCAGCGCCCACATGGACGAGAAACAGGAGAAGGAGAAGCCGAAGACGGCCAGCCGGGCCTGGCCGTAGCCCTGGCTGCCGCGCAGATGGGAGACGACGGCGGTGACGTCGCTGGCGAACCGGTCGCCGAGGCCGAGCAGCGCCCGGTCGACGCTGCTGGCCCCGTGGTTGCGGTGGTCGAACAGACAGACCGTGTAGCCCGCGTCGTGCAGGAACTTGGCGTGACCGAGGCTGCGCGTCTTGCTCATCCCCATGCTGTGCCCGAGGACCACCACCTTCTGCTCGGATCCGGGGCACAGCCAGGCGTGGACATACTTCCGGGCGGCGAAGGGGATCTTCAGCTCCGTGGCGGGCAGGCCGTAGTCCCGCGGATGCCCGTCGTCCTGTGCCCGGCGCGGATGGAAGGCCCGGTACGCCAGCGAGGCCCCGTACAGCGGGGCCAGCGGCAGCGCCGCGGCCGACAGGACGCGGGACTTCAGCGCGGGATACCGTACCGACTTCTGCCGTGGCTCGGGCATCTGCGTCCTCCGTGCAGGGAAGGGGTGTCCGTCGGGAGTCAGAGCGGTCTCGTCTCGGTCGTCTCGGGTGGATCGGTCACATGGGCGGTGCGGGTGGTGCGTGCGGGTCGTGTCTGCGGTCAGCCGCAGCCCCCGGCATGGCCCTGGTCGCCCGAGCGGGCGGCGGCAGGGGGCACCGCCCAGCGGTAGCTGGGGGAGTCCAGCCCGCCGGACCCACCAGGCTCTACAGGCTCGGGGCGGGCGCGGGCGCGTACGGACTCGACGAAGGCGGGCAGCCGGTCCACCCCCCAGAACTTGTCGTAGCCGTGCAGGAAGAACGGGACGCCGAACGCCCCGTCCCGGCCCAGGGCGAGCAGCGCCGCAAGGCCCGGCCCCTCACGCAGCTCCCGGTCCTCGGCCGCCCCCGCCAGCCGCTCGGCCGGCAGCCCCAGTTCCTCGGCGATGTCCGCGACCGTCGCCGGATCGCAGATGTCGCGCCCTTCCTGCCAGCGCGCCCGGTACACGCGCTCGATGTACCGGGGGCCGTGCCCGGCCTCCAGCGCCAGGAAGTACGCGAGGTGCGGCACCTCCCACACCGGGTCCTCGTCCAGCGGCCAGCTGATGTCGAGTCCGCGGGCGCGGGCGAGCCGCCGTACGTCCTGCAGGATGTAGAGGTGCTTCTCCCGGGTCATCGGGGTGTACGGGAACGTCTCGCCGTGCTCTTTCATGAGGCGTTCACCGTCCGCGTCCGGCTCCCACCACGGATGCCATTCGACCGCCTGTGCGACGTCCGAATAGCGGTCCGTCAGATCACGGTAGGCGATCCAGCTGTACGGACTGCGAAAGTTGAAATAGAAGCGTGGCACCTTGCCGCGCCTGCCGGCCATCGCCGATCCCCCCTTTCTGTTCCGTTTCCGTTCCGTGCGGCTCAGATGACGATGCCGCCGTCGACCTCGAAGACCGCGCCGGTCACATACTCCGCCCCGATGAGATACGCGACCATGTCAGCGACCTCTTCCGGGCGGCCGAAGCGGCCGAGCGGGATCTTCTTACGCGCCTCCTTCTGCGTACTTTCCGACAGCGAGGAGGTCATATCCGTATCGATGAAGCCCGGCGCCACCACATTGGCCCGGATGCCGTAGCGGCCGACCTCTTTGGCGAGCGACTTGGTGAATCCGATGATCCCCGCCTTGGACGCCGCGTAATTGCTCTGGGTGGCGTTTCCGTACACCCCGGCGACCGAGGAGATGTTGACGATGCAGCCGGATTTGCGCTTCATCATCTCGAACACCACCGAGCGGCACACGTGGTACGTGCCGTCCAGGTTCACGCCCAGCACCTGCCGCCACTCCTCGTCCTTCATCAGCAGCAGCGGATTGTCCTGGGTGATGCCCGCCGAGGTCACCGCGACATCGATGGCGCCCAACTGCTCCTGCGCGAAGGCGACCAGCTCGCGCACCGAGTCGGCGTCGGAGACGTCCGCCTGACTGCCGATCACCCGCCCGCCGCCCAGCTCCTCGGCCTCCTTCTCCAGGCTGCGGGCGGCGTCCGGGCTGGACTGGTAGCAGAACGCGACGTCGAAGCCGTCCCGGGCCAGCCGCAGCACCGTGGCGCGGCCGATGCCGCGCGAACCGCCGGAGACCAGCGCGACGCGGCGCGTCGTGGGTGGCGTGGCCTTCGTGGGTGGCGTGGGCTTCGTGGGCTTCGTCTCGTCCGTACTCGGCATCCGGTCACTCACCTCCCGTGGGGACCGCGTCCGTCAGGGCCGCGGCGGGGCGCATGGTCATCACCAGTCGGCCGACCGTCAGGGCGGTCTCGTCCCCGATCCGGCTCTCGCCCTCGAACATGAAGGTCTCGCCGACCTGGCGGGACAGCCGTACGCGGTGCTCGACGAGGTCACCGGGGACGGCCGGGCGCAGCGGTGTGGCGTCGGTGATACCGCCCAGCAGCATGACCTGACCGCTGAGCACATCGGGGTTCGGCTGGTCGTGGGCGACCAGCACTCCGGCGACATGGCACCAGGACTCGATCAGGGCCGTCCACGGGTAGTGGTAGTCCTCGTCGGCGGCCTTGTCCCGCACCCCTTCGTACCAGGGCTCGTTGCAGGTCACCGCCTTGAGACCGGTGGCACGGCCGCCGGGCACCAGCTCGGTGACCCGGTCGATCAGCAGCATGGGGTAGCGGTGCGGCAGCACCCGCCTGATCTCGCTGGTCGTGATCACCGTACGGTGCTCCGTCCGGTGCTCCGTCCGGTGCTCCTGGACCGCGGGCGCCGCTTCGGCGGTGCGCTCGGCCACGGCGGCTTCCCGCTGCCCGCCGCCGTCGCGGGCGTAGCGCAGCCGTACGAGCGCGACGGGCCCCCGCCCGGTGGACACGGCCACCCGGCAGCGCCAGGCCCCTGCCTCCCGCGGCCCGGTCCCCCGCGACCAGGTGATATCGCAGCTCAGCAGGTCGCCGGGGAAGACCGGGCTGGTGAACCGGGACGATTCGACGGCCGCCAGGGTCCAGTGCTCGCCGGGCTCGGGGAGCGTGGCCAGCGCGCCGCGGTGGGCGTACTCGACCACGCAGACGCCGGGGAAGACGGGGAAGCCGGGGAAGTGTCCGGCGAACACCCGCTCGTTCGCGTCGATGTGGACCCTGGTCCGGGCCGGGCGGCCGCCCGGGGCCCCGGGGTCGACGACCTCGATGGTGCCGTCGACCGGTCCGCACGCGGTTGTCGTCAGCACCTCACTTCTCCAGTTTCGAGGCCAGCAGGTCATAGACGTTGCTGAGACAGGTGATCTCCTTCATCTCCTGCTCCTGGAGCTTCACCGAGTACTTCTTCTCCAGGACGACCATGACCTCCAGGGCCATGAGGGAGTCGACGCCCAGCTCCGCCACGAAGTCGGCGTCGTCGGTGACCTCCTCCTCCTCGACGTCGAGGACGTCGGCGACGAAGGCGCGCAGCTCCTCCAGGTCCAGGGCGGCGGCGGTGTCTGCCATGGGTGTTCTCCTCGCGGTTCTAGTCGGGCGTCTCAGTCGGGCGTCGCAGTCGGGCGTCTCAGTCGGAAGGCGCGGTCAGCTTGGCGAGGGCGGCGGACGAGTCGACCGGGACGGTCGCCGCGTCCTTGGCGATCCGGCGGATCATCCCGGTCAGCTGGCGGCCGGGGCCGAGCTCCACGAAACGGGTGCAGCCGAGCTCACCGGCGAGCGTGCGGACGCACTCCTCCCAGCGCACCGGGCTGGTGAGCTGACGCAGCTCCAGCTCCCGCCACCGACCGCCGTCGGCGTACGCGCGGGCGTCCACGTTGGCGACGACGGGCATGTGCTCGGCGGCGAACTCCACGGCCGTCAGCGCCGCCTCCAGTTCGGCCGCCGCATCCGCCATGCGCGGGCTGTGGAAGGCGCCGCCGACCTTGAGCGGGATCACCTTGCCGCCGCTCTCGACGGCCGACTCGCCGAGCCGCGCCACGCCGTCGGCGGTGCCCGAGACGACGATGGCGCCGGGCGCGTTGACGTTGGCGACCCACAGCTCCTCGCCCGCCTCCTGGGCCCGCGCGGCCAGCGCCTCCACGGTCTCCGCGGCCAGGCGGACCACCGCGGCCATGGTGCCCGGCGACCGCTCGGCGCAGACGCGCATGGCGCGGCCTCGGGCGGCGACCAGACGCGCGGCGTCGGCGAGCGACAGCGCCCCCGCCGCGTACAGCGCGGTGTACTCACCCAGGCTGTGCCCCGCGCACGCGACCACCTCGCCCAGCACGCCGGCCGCTGCCGCCTCGCGATGGGCGAGCACTTCGGTGGTGAACACGGCGATCTGGGCCAGATCGGTGCGGCGCAGCGTCTCGTCGTCGGCCTTCAGCAGCAGGTCCTCGACGTCCACTCCGGTGTGCTCGGAGATCCCGGCGACCAGCGGCCAGGACTCGGCCTCCCGCCAGACCTCGCCCATGCCCTGCTTCTGGGCGCCCTGGCCCGGGAAGACAAGGGCGGTACGGGCGTTCCCGCTGTCTGTGCTCGCGCTGTTCTCTGTGCTCGCTCTGTCGTCGTGTCTCATCTCAACCAGCTCCTCACGGTGGTCCCGCGCGTGTTACGTGGTCGCTTGTGGCCGGGCCCGGAGGAGGGCCGCGCCGACCACGCCGTCCCGGTCCACCGAGGTGACCAGGGCCAGGCTGCCGGGGGCGGTGTCCGACCGCTCGGCGAGCGCCAGCACGGCGGTGATCTGGAAGGCCGCCGAGGCGGCGTAGGTGTCCCCGATGGAGTCGGCGGCCGATATCCGCAGCGGCTCATGGCCGGCCAGCACCTCCGCGAGGGCGGCGCGCTCCGCCTCCCCCTCCGCGCCCGGCGCCTGCGAATCGGCGACCGCCCAGATCTCGCCGGGCTCCACGCCCGTACGGTCCAGCAGCCGCCGTACCACGTCGGCGAGCACTGTACGGGCCCGCCCGGCGCCGCCGTCGGGGTCGCCGGCGAAGCCGAATTCGAGGCCGGCCACCTCGACCAGGCCGACGCGCCCGTGTTCGCGCGCGGCCGCGTCCGGCTCCAGCAGCCACACCGCCGCGCCCTCGCCGAGTACGGCCGCGGTGTCGCCGTCGGCGCGGGAGTGCCACTCCAGCCAGGCGCGGGCGGAGGAGAACTCCTCGACGGCCCCGCACAGCACGGTGGTGGCCCGCCCGGCGCGCTGCAGCCGCAGCGCGTACTGGAGGGTGAGCAGCCCGGTGGCGCGGCCGCCCGCGATGGTGGTGTTGGGGCCCTTGAACCCGTGCCAGATGGCGGTCTGCCCGGCCGCGCAGTTCATGACCGTGTTGGGGAACCGGGCCGGGTCCACGAAGAAGGGGCGCTCGCCGACCAGGGAGTCGCGGGTGAAGTCCATGATGGACTGGGCGCTTCCGGTGCTGGTGCCCAGCGCCACGCCGGTGTCCTCGCCCACGCCGGGGAGGCGTTCGGGCCGCTCGTCGGTGAGCAGTTGGCCGATGGCGGTCACGGCCAGGCCGGTGGCCCGGTCCATGGAGCGGGTGCCCTTGCGGCCCAGGATCTGCTTGACGTGGAAGTCCGGCACGAGGCAGGCCTCGTGGAAGGGCACCGACCACTCCTCGGGGTCCAGCGGCTTGCCGGCCCTGCGGCCGGAGCGCAGCCCGGTGGCGAAGTCCGCCCCGTGCAGGCCGAGCGGAGATATGGCGGCCCAGGCGGAGATGACCGGGCCGCTGGTGGCGGTGGCGAAGACCATGGATCCGTGCACTCCTTCGGTAGGGGCTGGGGCAGTGTGCGGGTGGGCGGCGCTCTTGCTCTCGGGCCCGGTCACAGGAACCACACCTGTTCGTACGAGGACCAGCGGGCGGCCAGTCCGCCTCCTTCGACGACCCGTACGCCGGGCAGCAGCCGGTCCGCGGCGGTGCGGCCGAGCGTGGTGAGGTCGGGCTCCTCGACCAGTACGGTCACGCCCGCGGCGAGGATGTCGCGCACTGTGGCGCGCGGGTCGGGGAGGGTGTCGAGGGTGCGGCCGCCGATGCGCAATGCCGGTTCGTAGTCGGTGGTCAGGGCGTAGCTGGCGGCGAGTCCGCGCAGGGCGAGATCGGTGCCGCCGCTCTGCCGGTGCAACTCGGTGATCAGGGACAGTACGTCGGCGAACTGCCGCTCGACCGCGCCCCGATAGGCCCGTTCGATCATCACCAGCCAGCGCGCCGTCGTCGTCTCGGGCATGGTCAGTGCACCCCCAGGGACAGGCACTTGCCGGCCACGGCCACGTGCTCGGCGTACTTGAACATGGGCCGCCTGCGCACCTGCGGGATCTGGTCGGCGGTGCCCCGCTCCTCGGCGCAGAAGGCGCAGACGTACCAGTAGAGGCGGTCCGGGTGGTCGGTCAGCAGCTCGCGCACGATCCGGGTGGCGGAGGGGTACTCCCGGTCCCAGTCGCCGTAGTTGCGCGGCTTGGTCTCGCCGAGGCCCGTCCAGGTCAGCCGGGTGGCATCGCCGCAGGCCCACACCTGGACCCGGGCGCCCTTGCCGAGCAGCGCGGTCGTCAGCCGCAGGGCGGAGCTGACGAGTTCGGTCTGGTGCGGGGCGCCGAGGAGTTGCAGCAGTACGTCGGTGGGGGGCGGCGACCAGGCCATCAGTGCCACACCGCCCGTAAGCGGGGCTCCAGCAGCCGGTCCGCCACCTCGTCCATGTCCGCGAGGCGGGATCCGGGCAGCAGATCCTCGGCGGGGAGGGCGCGCTGGGCGGCCGAGAAGGTGTCCACCCACAGCTCGCCGCCGTCCCGCAGAAAGGTGGCGACGCGGGGCGAGGCGCCGGGCACGGCGGCGGTCACCCCGTTCTCGACGAGGAACAGCACCACCCGGTGGCCGTCCTGGAGCAGCCGTACGGCGTCGCCGACGAACCGCTCACAGGCGGGCCCGGACTCCGCCCCGCCGCTCTCGACGAGCAGATGGTCGGTCATGGTCGCCCACCCCCCATGGCCCCCTCGGACGCGTCGAACGCCTCGGCCAGGAAGCCGAGGACCCGCTTCTCGTACTCCGCCGCGTCGAACCGCAGCCCCCGCATATGCGGGGCCCCGGCCGCCGTCCAGTGCTCGGCGCCGGGGTAGTGGCGGGCGGTCCGCGCGACGGCGTCGGGGCGGACGAAGGTGTCGTCGGCGCTGACGATGAACATCAGCCGGGTGTCGTACGCGGACAGGTCCGGCGGCCAGTCGGTCAGGCGCAGCATCCGCATCGCGAAGAACTCGAAGGCGCGCTCGTAGGCGGCGAACGTGAGCGGCCCGCGCAGCCAGGGCGGCAGGGTCCGCCCGCGCAGCGCGGCGAAGTGGCGCAGCCCGGCCGGGACGTCGTACGCCGGGCCGCTGTCCGCGATCACGGCGGCCACCGGCACCCGGGAGCGGCGCACCACCTGGAGCGCGGGCCAGGTCGAGAAGGAGAACCCGTACAGGGCGATCGCGCCGCCGCGCAGCCGGGGGTCGGCGGCGGTGGCGTGGAGCACATCCCGCAGATCGCTGGTGTAGCGCTCGGCCATGCGGCCCAGCGCCCGGTCCGCGCCGCTGTCCCCGTGATTGCGCATGTCGTACGCGATGACGTGGTGGCCCGCCCGGTGCAGCAGTTCGATATGGCCGAGCGCCATGGACTTGGTGCGGCCCATGCCGTGGCACACGATCACGGTGTGCGGCCCGGCGCCCGGCACCACCCAGGCGCGCAGCGGAACGCCGTCGAAGGAGGCCACCACGGTCTTGTGGAGCAGGGGCAGCCCCTTGTCGGCCGGGGTGCGGGCGCGGCCGGCGGGCAGCGGGGGGTGGTAGAGCTGATACGCGTGCTTGGCCGCGCCGACGATGCCCAGCAGCGGCGCCGCGGGGGCGCGCAGGGCGCCGCCCGGCCGCCGCGGCGCTGCGCCGCCGGTGTCTGCACTGGTCATCGTCGGTCCTCGGCCTACAGAGTGGAATCAGGTCAGGATTTCGCCGCCGTCGACCCCGATCACATTGCCGGTGATCCAGGAGGAGTCGGTGCGGGAGAGCAGGGAGATGGCTTCGGCGACGTCCTCGGGCCGGGTCAGCCTGTGGTGCGGATTGAGCCCGCGCGCGTACTCGGCGAGCCGGGCGCTGTCCGGAATGCGCTCCATGGACGGGGTCACGGTCACCCCGGCGCGCAGCGCGTTGACGGCGATACCGGAGGGGGCCAGCTCCATGGCGAGCTGGCGGACATGCGACTCCAGCGCGGACTTGGCCGCGGACACGGCGCCGTAGCTGGGCATGACGCGGGCGCCGCCCGCGCTGGTCATCGCGTACACCTTCGCGCCCTCGCGCAGCAGGCCCGCGGTGAACAGGTCCTGCGTCCAGTAGACGAGGGAGTGGGCCATCACGTCGAGCGTCATGTTCATCTGGCGGGAGGTCACACCCGGTTCGCCCTCGGGTGCGACGAAGGGCAGCAGGGTGCCGAAGGCGAGGGAGTGCACCAGGATCCTGACGCCGGACTCGCCGGTCAGTTCGGTGAACTGCGGCAGCAGTTCCTCCCGGGTTCTGGCGGAGGCCGCGTTGGCGTTGAAGAAGTGCGCCTGGACGCCGTGGGCGCACAGCTCCTCGCGCGCGACGGCGGCCTTGTCCTGCCCCTCCGCGGTGTCGAAGTGCACGCCCAGGATGTTGACGCCCTCGCGCGCCAGTTCCTGGGCGGTGGCCAGGCCCATGCCGCTGGACGCGCCCAGGATCAGGCACCAGGAGCCCTTGAGTGATGTGATCATCAGCCGCTCACCCTCCGCCTTCTTCCGCTCGTGCTTCCGCTCGTGCTTCGGCTTGTGTTTCGGCTTGTGTTTCGGCTTGTGTTTCGGGCCTTGTTCCAACTCCCGTATCGGGGCCGCCGGGAGTGACCAGGCACACGGCGGCGTTCCCCTCCGCCGCCGCGGTGAGCACCAGTCGCGCCGGGCCCGACCTGTCCGCCAGGGCGGCGGCGACCCGCGCCACCGGCTCCAGACAGCCGGCGCCCGCGCGCACGCGCTCGGCCCGCTCCCCCAGCGCCGCCGCGAAGGCCTCGCCCACCGGGGAGTCGTCGAGTACGGCCGTGATGGGCAGCGGGCCGTCAGGGACATGGCCCAGTACTTCGAGCGCACCGTCGACCAGTACCCGGGCGCGCTCCGCGCCGTGCGCACCGGCGGCCAAGGCGGGCGGCAGGAAGAACGAGCGGACCGCCACCCGGCCGTACGCCCGCCCGCCGCGCGCCGCGACGGCCGCCGCCGGCTCCAGCACCAGGGCGACCGCCCCGGCCTCGGAGGTGTCCGCCCCCGGCTCGCCCTCGGCCAGTACCTGCTCGGTGGCCCCGGCCAGCAGCCAGCCGGCCCGGCCGGCGGCGAGGGCGCGCTGACCGGTCTCGATGGCTTCGAGACCGGCGACCCGGGGGCTGACGAAGGTGACGTTGAAGCCCTTGAGCTCATGCTCCATCGCCAGGCGGCTGCCGAAGAGGTTGATGGAGAAGTACGGGGCGAGGACCGGGCTCAGATCGGCGGCGCCGGTCTCCATGACCGTACGGTCCATCGCGTCGTGCAGTGAGGCGGCCGCGCTGTTGGTGCCGACGGCGGCGGCGCGGCGCTCTGCGTCGACCGCCTCCAGGGTGTCGTCCTGCCCGATGTCGGCCAGGGCCCGTTTGGCGGCGGCGAGGAAGTACTGGGAGGCGGTGGGCAGGTACTTGTAGCCGCGGCGGCCGAGCGCGGTCTTGAAGTCGAACCCCTCGGGGCGCACCGTCCCGACGCCCGACACGATCAGTTCAGCGGTCATGAGGACGCCTCCTGGAGCACGAGCGAGACGTTGTTGCCACCGAAGGCGTAGGCGTTGACCAGGCCGTAGGGCGCGGTCATGGGGGTCGGCTCGGCGGGCAGCGGCACCTCGCACTCGGGGTCGAGCGGGCCCACGGGCACGTTCGGCGGGAGCGTCTTGTGGTGCAGTACGAGTACGGCGGCCAGCGCCGCGAAGGCGCCCGCCGCGCCGCCGGTGTGGCCGAGCAGCGCCTTGACGCTGTAGAGCGGGGTGAGCGGGGCGGCCTCGCCGAGCACGTTGGACAGCGCCCGGGCCTCCACGACGTCGTTGAGCTCGGTGCCGGTGCCGTGCGGCACGACAAACCCGAGCGGGCCGGTCCCAGCCGCCCCGGGGGCTGTATCGGCGTCCGTGTCGAGGGCCGGGTCCGCCTCCCGCAGGGCCTCGCGCATCGCGCGCTCGATCTGTGCGCCGCCGGGCTCGGGCGCGGTCGCGTGGTACGCGTCGCAGCTCCAGCCGGTGCCCGCCAGGCGTGCGTAGACCGTCTTCACGCCCCGTGCGCGTGCATGCGCCGCCGACTCCAGGACCAGTACGGCGGCGCCCTCGCCGAAGATCGTCCCGCGCCGGTCGGCGGCGAACGGGCGGCACCGCTCGGGGTCGATCGCGCCCAGCCGGTTGAAGCAGGCCAGCGCGGTGCGGGAGTACGCCTCGGTGCCGCCGGCGAGNNCTCGCCGGAGCGGATCAGATCGGCGGCGACGGACAGGGCGTAGCCACTGGCGGCGCAGGCGTTGCTGAGGCTGGTGTTGGCGCCCTGCGCGCCGAGCCATGCGCCGACCGCCGAGGCGACCGGGAAGACCGGCGCCCAGCGGTCGTGCTTGGCGGGCTCGCCGGCGCGCCGCCGCTCGTGCAGATCGGAGTCGCCCATACCGCTGCTGATCGCGACGGCCACCCGGCGCGGGTCCACCCCGGCCAGCCCGGCCAGCCCCGCGCTCTCGACCGCCTCGCGCGCCGCCTCGATGGCGAACTGGGATGCGCGCCCCAGCGGCAGCCCGTCCAACTCCTCCGTCCCGACCGGCAGATCGGCCTCCGGCACCAGATACATATGCGGATGGTCCATATGCGCGAGCGGATCGGGCACCCGCGTCGGCGCGCTGCGCGCGGTGTGCATGCCCCGCCACAGGGCGCCGGTGCCCGAGCCCACACAGCTCAGCGCGCCCAGGCCGGTGACCAGTACGTCGGTGGTGTCGGCGGACATCAGCTGCCGCCGGGCTTTCCGGGCGCCGCGGACTTTCCGCCGAGCGCGCTCAGCACCCGCTGGTCGAAGGGGACCAGATGCCAGTCGCGGCGGTTCTCGATCACCGCGTAGCCGTGCACGATCCGGCCGGTCGCGGTGAGCGTGAGCTTGCCGTCGCGGATGACGTAGCAGTCCATGCGGGAGGTGTAGGTGAAGTCCTTGAAGATCTCCTCCACGGTGTAGACCGTGTAGAGGTCTTCCTCCATCAGCGCCTCGTCGACGACGCGGATCACGGAGTGCGGGACGACGGGTATCCACTTGCGGTCGTCCAGCAGGGTCTTGATGGATATACCGCGGTCGAGGACGAAGCGGTCCTTGGCCTCCTCCATGAGCCGCAGATAGCCGGACATCTGAAGGCGCTCGGTGAAGTGGCAGTAGGGGTAGGTGATGTTCCACTTCCAGGCGTAGGCGTTACGGCCCTCGGTCAGGGCCGCCAGCACCGCCGCCTCGTCCCCGCCCGCCGCCAGCACCGCGTCCGCCGCCACACAGGCCCCGGCCGCCTCCGCCGCGCCCTCGTGCCCGCCGAGCCGGCCGACGGTGAAGGGGGCGAGCTCCTCGGGCGCCTCGACGGGCGGGTCGAGATAGGTGTCCGTACGCAGCGAGACACGCACCTTGGAGGTGACGGCCTTGAGCGTCGAATCGTCGCGGTCGACGCGAATGGTCACCCGGAAGCCGAGGGTGCCGTCGTCGGCCGAGGTGTCCGGCACCACCTCCGCCTCCGCCTCGTCGTCCATGTGGAACGCGTGCAGGATGCGGCTGTCCAGGCCGACGATGTCCAGGCCGAGCCCGTACTCCTCGTACAGCAGCCGGGCCGGCACCCCGCAGTGCGCGAAGTGGACCAGCACGGCCTCTTCCACGAGGTAGTTGACGTGCTTGAAACCGATCCAGGTGCAGATATTGGAGCCCTCATAGCGGGGGCGCAGCCGCACGGTGGTGGTATCGGCGAGCAGGGCCTTGGTCAATGTCGGCGCGACCGCAGCTGTCATCAGGTGTACTCCATCGGGAACAGAAAGGGCTTCGCCCGGCCGGGGGTGCCGGGCGGCAATAGTGCGGAGGAAGCCGTTGACCGCTTCCGAAAACTCGTCGGCGCCCTCGATCATCGGGAAGTGCCCGACGTCGGTGAGCACGCGCACATCGGCGTCGGGCAGCGCCTTTGCCAGCCCCATGGCCTCGGCGGGCGGGGCAGCCGCATCCCGCTCCCCGCTGACGATGAGGAACGGGGTCCGCAGGCGCTCGACCGGCAGCCGAGGGGTCGCCAGATACGTCTCGAAGAAGCGCATCCAGCCGTACGGGCCGACGTGTTCGCGGACCTTCAGCGCCATCTGGCGCCGTACGTCGGGGGACAGCCGGTCACCGGCGCTGACCCGCAGGCCGTCTTCGAGGATCTGGTCGAAGTTGTTGACGTAGAACGACAGCGTGGCCCAGTCGAAGTCGTGCTTGCGCGCCCGATAGAAGGGGGAGACGAGAATGACCCCGGCAGGCGCTTGTCCCTCGGCGTCGGCCTCGGCCAGCCAGGAGAGCAGCGCGGCGGCCCCGAAGGAGTGGCCGGCGATCACATCGGGCCCGCCGGGCACCCGGGCCACGGCCTCCGCCACCCAGTGGGTGACCGGGCGGTCCGGCCAGCCGGGCCGCGAGAATCCGCTCCAGGGGAGATCGGCCGCCCACACCTCCCAGGCCGGGTCGACGAGTCCGCTGAAGCCGTCCCATACGGCGGCGCCACCGGCCAGCCCGTGCAACAGCAACATGCGCGTGGGGGCGGCGTCGGTGGCGGCCGCCGTATGGGACGGCTTCAGCGGACTCGTCGACCCGGCCTGGGAGG
>NZ_MUNE01000272.1 GCF_002154605.1 Streptomyces milbemycinicus
CCCCACCAACCTCCCCACGCCCCACCAACTTCCCCGTGGTTCCCACGACGACTCCTGTCCGGCAACGTCCAACGAAGGACCCGCCCATGTCGAAAACACAGGCAGCGCCGCCCGCTCGCGGCTGGCGCACGGAGATCACCCGAATCCAATGGCTCGTCCTGCTGGGGACGACGATGGGCTGGGCCCTGGACGGCTTCGCCGGAAGCCTCTACGCACTGGTCCTCGGCCCGGCCATGACCGAGCTGCTGCCGCACAGCGGTGTCGCGGTGGACCCCGACGCCATCGGGTTCTACGGCGGGCTGACCGTGGCCCTGTTCCTCGCCGGCTGGGCGGTCGGCGGGCTTCTGTTCGGCATGCTCGCCGACTACTTCGGACGGGTCCGGGTGCTGTCCGCCGGCATCGTCACCTACGCGGTGTTCACCGCGCTGGCGGCGTTCGCCGACACCTGGTGGCAACTCGGTGTCCTGCGGTTCGTCGCCGGGCTCGGCTCGGGCGTCGAGGCCCCGGTCGGTGCCGCGCTGGTGGCCGAGGTATGGCGCAACCGCTACCGGGCGCGGGCCTGTGGCGTGATGATGTCCGGCTACGCCGCCGGCTTCTTCATCGCCGCGCTCGCCTACCAGCTGCTCGGCGACCACGGCTGGCGGCTGATGATGGGCATCGCGGTGGCGCCCGCCCTCCTCGTGTGGTTCATCCGCCGCTACGTTCCCGAACCCCCGGAGATCCAGGGCGCCATCGCGGCACGCCGGACACGTAAGTCACAGGGGCAGGCCGCCGTGGCGGACCAGTTCGTCCTGCGCCGGCTGCTCGCCGCGCCGTTGCTGAGCAGGACGGCGATCTGCACAACGCTGGCCACCGGCTCGCTGATCGCCTTCTGGAGCGTATCGACCTGGTATCCCCAGATCATCCGCCAGATGACCGCCGCCGGCGCGATGTCCCCCGAGACCGCCAACAGCCGCGTCGCGGTCGCCTCGATGTTGTTCAACGCCGGCGGCGTCCTCGGCTATGCCTCATGGGGTTTCCTCGCCGACGCGTTCGGGCGGCGCAAGGCCTTCGCCATCAGCTTCGCCGTCTCCGCTGTGAGCGTCGGCTATCTCTTCCCCTTCCACCACGGCTACGGCGAGTTCCTTCTCGCCCTGCCAGTCGTCGGGTTCGGCATGTTCGGAGCTCTGTCGGGCACCTTCGTCTACGGTCCCGAACTCTTCCCGCCCAGTGTGCGCGCCACCGGAATGGCCCTGTGCAACAGCATCGGCCGGTCCATCACCGCGGCCGGCCCGCTGGTGGCCGGCGTCATGGCCGCCTCGTGGTTCGGCGGAGACCTGGGTCTGGCCACCACCTGTGTCGCCGCGGTCGGACTGATCGCCGTGGCCGGACTCGCCTTCGCACCGGAGACCCGCGGAGCCGAGCTCCCGACCGACCCCATCGACCTCGGCCCGGACCGGGCGCAACCGCCGACCGGGCCGATCACCAGCAAGGAGATGTACACATGAACACGTACGACGGCGCCACCGCCGTGGTCATCGGCGGATCGATCGGCGGGCTCACCACCGCGCTCCTCCTGCGCGACCTGGGCTTCACGGTCGATGTCTTCGAGCGGACCCCCACCGCACTCGACGGACGCGGAAGCGGCATCGTGCTGCAGCCGGACACCCTGCGCTGGTTCACCGAGCGCAGTGAGCAGCATCCGCAGGACCTCAGCACCTCCACGGACTGGGTGCAGTACCTGGACACCGACAACCAGATCGTGCACCGCGAGCGACGGACCTGGAGCTACACCTCGTGGGGCACGTTCTACCGCGCTCTGCTCGGCGACTTCGGATCCGACCACTACCATCTGGGCGAGTACGCCTGCGGTTTCGACCAGGACGAGCGATCCGTCACGGTTCGGTTCGTGAGCGGGCGTGAGGTGACGGCGGACCTGGTGGTCTTTGCCGATGGAATCACCTCCATCGGGCGCCGGCGCCTCGACCCGGCCGCGGATCTCAGCTACTCGGGATACATCGGCTGGCGCGGCACGGTCCCGGAGAAGGACCTGTCCGAGGGCGCCCGTGAGCTGCTGAAGGACTCCATCACCTACACCGTGGTGCCCCATTCGCACATCACGCTCTATCCGATCCCCGGCGAAGGCGGGACCGGGCCACAGGACCGGCTCATGAACTACGTCTGGTACCGGAACACGCCCGAGGGCCCCGAATTGTCCGAGATGCTGATCGACAAGCGCGGCTTCCCCGGCACGGTGTCCATCCATCCCTCCCAGGTCCAGGACCGCTACGTGGCCGAGATGCGGGATGCCGCGCGACGGATGCTGTCCCCCGCGGCAGCCGAGGTCGTGACCGCCACGGCCACGCCGTACATCCAGGTCGTCTCCGATGTGCGCGCGTCCCGGATGGCCGAGGGCCGGGCGGCCCTGATCGGCGACGCCGCGTGTGCCGCCCGGCCGCACGCCGCGGCCGGCACCGCGAAAGCAGCGGCCGACGCCTGGGCCCTGGTCGGCGCGCTCCGGGAGGCGGAGGGCGATATCGGCGCCGCCCTGCGCAAGTGGGAGCCGGTCCAGCTCGAACTCAGCGCCCGGCTGCTGGAGCGGGTCGTCGCCATGGGCGAGCGGTCCCAGTTCTCGAACACCTGGAAGCCCGGCGACCCGAGCCTGCGATTCGGGCTGTACGGCCCTGGGCGGTGACTCCCACGGATACGCCTCGACCCACCACGGAACACACCCAAGGAGAAAATGATGACCAGTGACAACTTTCTCGCGGATCTGCCTCTGGCAGGCGACCTCGTCGCCGGCGGATTCGACGGATGGCCGCAGGAGTTGCGCGCGGAGTTCGAGGCGCACTCCCACGACGGCCGGGTCGGCTCCCGGCTGCTGAGCGAGACACCGCGGGTGCGGGTCTGGGAGATCCGGCTCGCCCCCGGCGAGCGCTGGCACGCCCACCGGCATGTCCTCGACTACTTCTGGACCGCGGTGAACGTCGGCCGCAGTCGCCAGCACACGCACGACGGAACGACCCGGGAGGTCTCCTACAACGCCGGGGAGACCCGCCACTTCACCTTCGGCCCGGGTGAATACCTGCTGCACGACATCGAGAACGTCGGCGACACCGAACTCGTCTTCACCACCGTCGAACACCTGGACAGCGCCAACGCGCCGCTGGACATCCACGGCGATGCGTCGGACGCCCGGCAGGAGGGACAGGCGTGATCAGCGCCCCACTCGCCGAGGGCGTCATCGACGTCCACGCCCACTGGCTGCCCACCGAGCTGTTCCACCTCCCCCCGGGGGCTCCGTACGGGGGTATGCACGACCGCGACGGCGAACTCCACCTCGGGGACATCCCGCTGTCCATTCCGACCCGGGCGATGAGCGACGTCCCCGCGATCCTCCAGGACATGCGCGCCACGGGTGTGGGGGTGCGGGCCCTGTCCGCGCCACCGTTCGCGTTCCCCGTGGGCGGTGTGCCGGGGGCCGACAGGTATGTGACGGCGTTCAACGACGCGCTGTCCGCCGTGGTGTCCGACTCCGGTGGCAGGCTCGTGGGGCTCGGCTTGGCCGGGCTCGACGACGCCGACGAGGCCCGCGCCCAGATGGAGCGGCTGGCCCGGACCGACGGCATCGCCGGGATCGCGATCCCGCCGCTGCTCGCCGGCGGCTCGCTTGACCGGGGCATGCTGCGCCATATCCTCACCGAAGCCGCGGATCTCGACCTCGCCGTGCTCGTCCATCCCATGCAACTGCCCCGGCCGGAGTGGTCGGAGCACTACCTCTCCAACCTCGTGGGCAACCCCGTCGAGAGCGCCACCGCCGTCGCAGCGCTCATCCTGGGCGGCGTCAAGGAGCAGCTGCCGCGGCTGCGGATCTGCTTCGTACACGGCGGTGGCTGCGCACCGTGGCTGCTCGGCCGGTGGACCCACGGCTGGCGGACCCGGGCCGATGTGCGCCGCCACTCGTCCCGGCCGCCGGCAGAAGTGTTCGGCGAGCTCTTCTTCGACAGCGTCACCCACGACCCCGGACCGCTGGGGCTGCTGGCCGCGCAGGCGTCCAAGGGCGGTGTCGTCTGCGGGAGCGACTACCCGTTCGACATGGCCCAGCCCGACCCTGTCCGCTTCGCCACCGACCACGGGCCCGACGCCGGAACGCTCACCGCCAACGCGCGGGCGTTCCTCGGGCTGTGACGGGCCCGGCGCCGAGACCGGCGGACAGACCGCTCCAGCCGTTCCAAGCCGTTCCGAGAAAGGAACCCACCGTGTCAGACATCTCCCTGGCCGAGCGCCAGGCGGTCAGAAAGGCCCTCAGACGGCTGGGCCCATTGGTCCTGCTCCTGTACACGGCCGGCTATCTCGACCGCGTCAACGTCGGGACCGCCGCGCTGACGATGAACGCCGACCTCGGCATCAGCCCCTCTGCCTTCGGCTTCGCCATCGGGATCTTCTCGGCCGGCTACATCGCCCTGCAGGTCCCCGGCAACCTGGCGCTCAACCGGCTGGGCCCGCGGCGCTGGCTCGGTCTGCTCACCATGTCCTGGGGCGTCGTCGCCGCTCTGTCGAGCCTGATCCAGGGCGAGGGCAGTCTCATCGCGACCAGAATCGCCTTGGGTGCCGTCGAAGCAGGCATGCTCCCCGGGATGCTCATGTATCTGACGATCTGGTTCCCGCCCCGGATGCGCGGCCGGGTCACCGCTCTGGTGTGTCTGCCGTTCTACGCGATCCTGGGAACGCCGCTGTCAGCGGCCATCATCCAGTACGCCCACGGCGTGCTGGGAGTGGCCGGGTGGCGTTGGATGTTCATCCTGGAGGGGGTGCCGACGATCATCCTCGGTCTGGTCCTGCTCCGTTTCCTGACCGACTCCCCGGCGACCGCCACCTGGCTCACCGAGCCGGAACGGGAGGCCCTGCTCCGGGTCACCACGGCGGAGAACACCACGGAGAAGCCGAAGATCCGGTTCAGCGATGTTCTCGAGCGCCTGCGCGACCTCCGCCTGGTCACCCTCTCCGTGGGCGTCAGCCTTCTGTGGGTCGGCTTCGTCGCCATCACCTCGTTCCTTCCGCTGATCATCACCGGATTCGCCGAGCAGGCCCACACCAAGCTGAGCGTGCTCCAGACGGGCCTGCTGTCCGGGTCCGTCTACATCCCCGCCACGCTCGTCGCCCTGATCTGGGTGTCCAGCTCGGACCGGCGCAACGAGCGGGTGTGGCACGTGGCCTGCGGTGCGCTGCTGGCCGCCGGCGGCACCGTACTGGCCGCCAACACCACCGGTCTGTGGCTCACCCTGCTCGGTACGGTCCTGCTCACCTCCGGTATCTATGCCGCCCTCTTCCTGATGTGGCAGATCCCGGTCGGACACCTGCACGGCCCCGTCGCCATGTCCGTCGGCATCGCTCTCACCACGATGCTCGGCAACATCGGCAGCTTCCTGGCCCCCTACATCGTGGGATGGCTGCGCGACACGACCGGAAACTACAACAGCGGCCTGTACTTCATCGCCGCCTCGCTCATCGGCTGTGCCGTCGTCACCGTCGCCGGCAACCGGATACGGGCGCGCACCGCCGCCTCCCAGACCCCGGAACGGCACCACGACGACCTCGAAGAAGTCACCTCGCACTGACGAAGGACGAAACACCTTGCTCACGATCGACCACATCTCGCTCGGGTCCCGCAACATCTACGCGGGCACCGAACAGCTCTGCACGGAAACAGGATTCGGGCAGTACGAGGGCGGCTGGTTCCCCCACCTCGGCATCGCCAATCGCATCGTCCCGCTCGGACCGGACCAGTACATCGAGGTCGAGAGCGTCATCGACGCCTACTCGCCGCACACCAACCCCAGCGCCCGCTGGTTCTACGACCAGATCGAGGGCGGTGATGTGTTCATCGGCTGGTGTCTGCGGGTCGACACGCGCGACGAGTTGCAGAAGCTGGCCGAGCACTTCGGCACCGACATCATCGACATGCCCCTGCGCAAGCGGACGGACGGCGTGCAGCGCAACGCGATCCGTGTCCCCGAGACGATTCCCTGCTGGCAGCGGGGTGTACCCAACGTGTTCCTGATCGAAGACCTCTCCGAGCACCCGGGGGCACAGCCGCGCGAAGGACAGCGGAACACGCCCCAGGGGATCACCTGGATGGAGGTCGGCGGCACCGAGGCGGATATGCGTGCGTGGCTGGGCGACGGCGCGGCCGACCTTCCCTTGAAGTACAACGGCGGACGTCCCGGTCTGTACGCGGTCGCCGTCGCCACGGACGAGGGCGAGGTGGTGATCCGCCGCACGGCGGTCACCGAGCCCCGACAGCCGGTGTGAACCCGCCGTCCCGGCGGGCCCGCCGGGGCTTGGCACGCGGGGAGACTACAGCCCCCGTCCAGGAGTCGCCCGCCCGAGACGCCCCAGCGCGCGGGCGACCGCGGCCGCGGTGACACCGTCGGCCCGGTTGTCGAACACCAGCCGGTGGCCGCTCGACCAGCGGCACACGTTGTCCGAGTCCACCTGGATCTGCACCACCACGGGCTCGACATGGCGCGGCCAGGGAGGCGTCTTCCTCGGTCGCGCTGCTCGCCGACAGCACGAAGTGGGGCACCGTCGAGCGGTTCAACGTGACCGCCCTCGACAGGCTCGAGACCATCGTGACCGACGAGAGGCTCCCGTGTGCGGCCGTCAGTCCACGCGCCGCAGGCCACCGGGTCACGCCGAGCTCCGACGCGACATGGTCGACCGCGCGCTACGCGCCTTCGTCCGACACCTCGCGGCGCGGCTGCGGGCGCACCGTGAGCGCCTGCTGCGCATATCCGACCGGGCCGTGCAGGTCGTGCAGAACCGTGCTGGTGACACCCAGCCCCGTGGCCCCGAAGACGACCGTGGTGTCCAGCCCGGTCCAACGCCCCTCGGGCCGCCGGTAGAGGTGCACGGACATGTCGACGTTCGGGTACATCCACTGCGTGGGCGGCTGTCGTACGGCGATGCCGTTGGCGGTGTCGACAAGTGCGATGTAGTTCGCCAACGGGCCGCTTTGCTCACCGTGGACCAGCGCCAGCGGAGTGGAGACCCAGGCCGTGGTGCGGCCGGGGCGCGGTGTGCCGACGGGCCTCAGGTCCAGGGACGCGATATAGCCGCCCGGCCACTGCTCGGACAGGGCCCAGCCGTCGAGCGGTTCGGGCGAGGGCAGCGCCGCGGGTTCACCGCCTGCCACGGCGCTGGTGTCCTGCCCGGCCAGGAGCCAGGCACGGGCGCGTACGACGTTACGTTCGGCGATGGTGACCGTCGCCTCGACGAGTTCTATGGTGCGGCCGGGCCTGACCGTCTCCACGGAGATGTGACACTCGTCGAGGGCGATCCGCCCGAGGATGTCGAAGCTCAAGCGGCTGAACAGCATGTCCGGCCGTGTTTCGGAGTCGAGGTGGCGCTCCATGGCGTGGACGACAAGGCCACCGAGCGGGCTGAAGTGCTGCTCGTCCGTGCTCCAGGCCCCGCTCGCATGGGCGGTCGGCTTGTACCGCCCCTCGTCGATGCGCTCGTAATAACTCGGCACGGTCCACGCGTCCTCGGTCAACGACGTTCTCTCCGCTCAGCACGACACCCACCGGCACCAATCGGCCGCCCGCCGCTCGGGCTGCTCCGTTCAATGCCGCCTACACCGACCTCAGCATAAGGGCGCCGGGGCGCGACGGGTCCACGCCCAGGGCCCGGTCGAGGGCCGGATACGATGGCCGTGGGCCGCCCTGGAACGTGCCGTGGGCCGCTGGCACTTCTCAGAAGAGCGCGATGGGCGGCAGCGGGGGAAAGATCTCATCCAGCTCGGCGAGGTCGTCCGCGCTGAGCCGGTGGCCGGCCGCGGCGGCGTTCTGGGTGACCTGCTCGGGCCGTGTGGCGCCGGCGATCACTGACGCAACAGTGGGCCGAGAGGCAAGCCAGGAAAAGGCGACCTGCACCTCATCGAGGCCCCGCTTCGCTGCGAAGTCACCGAAGGCCGCAAGCTGGGTCAGGTCGGCGTTCTCGAAGTCGTCCTGACGGAAGTGGGTCAGCCGCGCTCCTTCGGGGGCCTTGCCGGAGGAGTACTTGCCGGTCAGCAGCCCGCTGGCAAGCGGGTAGTACGGCAGCACCCCGAGCCCGAACGCCTGGGCCGCGGGCAGCACTTCCAGCTCCGCGCGGCGGTCCAGCAGGTTGTAGTGGTTCTGCGAGGCGACGAAGCGGGTGGTGCCGAGCTGACGGGCCAGATACTCGGCTTGGGCGATCTGCCATCCGGCGAAGTTGGAGTGGCCGAGGTAGCGCACCTTGCCCTGTTGCACCAGGCTGTCGAGCGCGGCCAGGGTTTCCTCGATCGGCGTGACCGGGTCGGGGGTGTGGAACTGGTACAGGTCGATCCGGTCGGTGCCCAGGCGGCGCAGCGACTCCTCGACAGCGCGGATGATGTAGCGGCGGGAGCCGCGGACCCCGAAGTCGCGGCCGTTGGCCCCCTCGGCGTCCATGCCGAACTTGGTGGCGATCACAACGTCATCGCGGTGGCCCTTCAACGCCTCACCGAGGAGTTGTTCGCTCACCCCGGAGGTGTGCCGTAGGTGTCGGCGACGTCGAAAAAGGTGATGCCGACGTCGAGGGCGGCTCGCACCACGGCGTTGGCGCCCTCCTTGGTGAAACTGGCGGTGTTCGGCCTGCCCAGGTTGCTCCAGCCGAACCCGACGGTGGACACGGTCAGGCCGGAGTTGCCCAGCTGGCGATGGCTGATGGACATCGTGCGCTCTTCTCTGGATGTGCGTGGGTGGGGTCGGCCCAGGTGGGTGCGGGGCATCGGTGGCGGCCTAGGGCCGTCAGGGGGTCGTCAGCTCCCCGGTGCGCAGGGCCGCGGTCACGCCGCCGTCCATCAGCAGGTCGGCACCGGTGATGAACCCGGCGTGTTCGCCGAGCAGGAAGGCCGATGCCTCCGCGACCTCGTCGGGCGCGCCGAAGCGGCCGGCCGCCGACACCTCGCGTACATGCTGGAACCACGCGGCGCGGGGACCGGAGAGCTCGTCCTTGGCCAGCGGCGTGATGATCACCCCGGGGCTGACGGCGTTGACACGGGCTCCGCGCTTGGCCCACGCGGCGGCCGCGGTCTGCACACGCAGCGAGTTGGCCCGCTTGGAGAGGGCGTACGCGTGGACGGAGGAACCCACCTGGTCGGGCTGGAGGAACGGCAGTGCGAGCAGCTGCGAGGTCTCGGTGGTCGCCAGTGCGTGCTCGACCTCGCGCGCGTAGGGGCTCTCGCGGTGCCCGGCCATGCTGGCGATGACGATGCCGGCCCCGCCCGGGGCGATGACACGGGCGAACGCGTCGAGGACCAGCGCCGTGCCCAGGAGGTCGACGTGCAGGACGCGCTCTGTACTCGCCTGGGTGGGCGAGACACCGGCGTTGTGCACCACCTGGGTGACCGGCCCCAGCCCGGCCGCCGCGTCGGCCAGGGCCTCGACCGCGGCGCGGTCGGAGACATCGGTGACCTGGATGGTCACCTCGTAGCCCTCGTCGCCGAGCTGTTCTGCGGCCTCGGCCAGCGCCTTGTCGCTGTAGTCGGCCAGCAGCAGAAGGCGGCCGGCACCGATACGGCGGGCGATGGCGCGGCCGATGCTGCCCGCGCCGATGACGACGGCGATTTCCTTGCTCACGTCAGGATCCTTTGCTTCGCGGGGATCAGGGGGTCAGAGGGTCAGAGGGTCAGGGGTCACCAGCACCTTCAGTGCCTCGCGGGCCGCCATCGCCCGATAGCCCTCGGATGTGTCGCCCAGGCCCACCGTGCGGTCGAAGACACGTCCGGGCTGGATACGGCCCTCGAGGATGTCGGGCAGCAACTCCTCGATGTAGGCACGGGCCGGGGCCACGCCGCCGGTGAGGGTGATGTTGTTCATGAACTCCGGGAAGCCGAGCGGGACTTCGCCGTACTGGGGCGCGCCGACCCGGCTGACCGTGCCGCCCGCGCGGACCACGCCCAGCGACGTCTGGAGGGCGGGCAGGGTGCCGACGCACTCCAGCACGGTGTGGGTGCCGTCGCCGCCGGTCAGCTCTCGTACGCGCTCGATGCCCTCCTCGCCGCGCTCGGACACGATGTCGGTGGCGCCGAAGTCCAAGCCCAGGTCGGTGCGGTCCTTGTGTCGGCCCATCAGGATGATCCGCTCGGCACCGAGCCGCTTGGCGCTGATGACCGCGGACAGTCCCACCGCGCCGTCGCCGATCACCGTCACGGTCGTACGGGGGTTGACCCCGGCCGTGACCGCGCAGTGATGGCCGGTGCACAGGACATCGGAGAGGGTGAGCAGGGAGGGCAGGAGGGCGGAGTCCTCGGCCACCGGCAGTTTCACCAGCGTGCCCTGCGCCTGCGGCACCCGTACCGCCTCGCCTTGGCCGCCGTCGATGCCGTCCCGCGCCCACAGGCCACCGTGCCGGCAGGAGGTGTGCAGGCCCTCGGCGCAGAAGTCGCAGGTGTTGTCGGACCAGACGAAGGGGGCGACGACCAGGTCGCCACGGTGGAGGCCGGGCACGTCCGCGCCGGTGTCCTCGACTACGCCGAGGAACTCGTGGCCCATGCGCACGCCGTGCTCCGTGGCCGGCATGGAGCCGTACGGCCACAGGTCGCTGCCGCAGACACAGGCGCGCAGGACGCGCACGACGGCGTCGGTGGGCTGCTGGATCTTCGGGTCCGGGACGTTCTCGACGCGGACGTTGCCGGCGCCGTACATCAATGTTGCTCGCATGAAGGTTGCTCCCAGGGGTCAGCGGATGAATCCGACACCTTCGACACTCCCGTGCGGGCGCGGCGCGCGGCAGACCGTGGTGTTCCGGGGAGCGGTGTTCCGGGGTGTGACAGGGCCCCCCACGCGCCCGCCGTTGTTCAGCTCACCGGTCCCCATCGATGCCGACGCCGAGCCGGAGAGCCACGGTCGCGCTAAGGTAAGGTTTGCCTAACCAAAGGGGCCTCTGGGTGGGGGATTCCCTGTTCAGCACCGCGACGAAGCTGCGCCGGATTCAGGGGAGTTGGCCGTTGGAGACCGTACGGTGAGGCGGGGCAGGAGAACCCGCCCCGTTCTGCTCATGACACTGCTGGTCGTGGCGCTGGGGATCATCTGCCTGCTGTCGCTCGCCCTCGGCGCGGCGAGTATCCCGCCGGACCAGGTGGTGCGGGCGCTGATCGGCGACCCGCCGAGCCGGCTCGTGGACAACATCGTCTGGTCGGCCCGGGTGCCGCGTACCGCGCTCGGTCTGACCGCGGGCGCCGCCCTCGGCCTGTCCGGCGCCGTTATGCAGGCCCTGACCCGCAATCCGCTCGCGGATCCCGGAGTGCTGGGGGTCAGTGCGGGCGCCTCGTTCGCCATCGTGCTGGCGGTGGGGGTGTTCGGACTCGGCTCGTTCCACGGGTACATCTGGTTCGCCTTCGCCGGTGCGCTCGTCGCGAGTGTCCTGGTCTACCTCCTCGGCGGGCTCGGGCGCTCCGGCCCGACACCGGTCAAGCTGGCGCTCGCCGGCGTCTCGGTGACCTCGCTGCTCTCGTCGCTCACCAGCGCCGTCGTGCTGACCGACCCCGATGTGCTGGACCGCTACCGCTTCTGGTCGGCCGGTTCGATGGCGGACCAGGACGGTGCCACGGTGCTGCGTATGCTGCCCTTCCTCCTCGCGGGTGCGGTCCTGGCCCTTGCCTGCGCACCGGCCCTCAACAGCCTGGCCCTCGGCGACGACGTGGCGGCCTCACTGGGGCGGCGGCTGGGCCTGGTCCGGCTCCAGGGGGTCGCCGCGATCACCCTGCTGACCGGTGCCGCGGTCGCGGCCATCGGGCCGGTCGTCTTCATCGGCCTGGTGGTCCCCCACCTCGCCCGTGTCCTCGCCCGGTCGGCGGGGCTCGGCCCGGACCACCGCTGGCTGCTGCCGCTGTCCGCCGTACTCGCGCCCGGTCTGCTGCTCACCGCGGACATCGTCGGCCGGATGGTCGCCCGGCCCACCGAGGTGCAGGCCGGGGTGATCGTCGCCTTCATCGGCGGGCCGTTCTTCATCGCCCTGGTCCGCCGACACCGACTGGCGGAGGTGTGACGATGGCCGTTTCCCGCTCCGCGCCCCGGCCGCCGAAGCTCCCGGCGGCCGAGGGACGCGCGCCCGTACGGTCCTTCCGCGGCTACCGGCTCGCCGTACCGCCCGTGTCCGGGATCTTCCGGCCCCGGCTGGTGACGCTGTGCGCGCTGCTCGCCGCCGCCGTCTCCGTCCTGTTCTGCTGGGGGCTGTCGATCGGCGACTACCCGATCGCCTTCACCGATGTCGTACGCGCCCTGGCCGGCTCCGGCGACCTCTCCACCGTCCTGGTGGTCCAGGAGCTGCGGCTGCCGCGGGCCCTGGTGGGGCTGCTGGCCGGGATCGCCTTCGGCGTCTCCGGCGGCCTCTTCCAGACCATGACCCGCAATCCGCTCGCCAGCCCCGACATGATCGGCCTCACCCAGGGCGCGGGCACCGCCGTGGTGGCGGGCATCGTGCTGGGCTGGGACGGCGGCCTCGGCACCCAGACCCTCGGACTGCTCGGCGCGCTCGTCACCGCGCTGGCCGTGTACGCGCTCGCCTGGCGGCGCGGCGCCACCGGCTACCGGATCATCCTGGTCGGCATCGGGGTGGCCTGGATCTGCACCAGCGCCACCGATTATCTGGTGGCCAAGGGCGGCACCTTCCAGGCGCAGGCCGCCCTGGGCTGGCTGGTGGGCAACCTCAACGGCCGGACCTGGTCCCAGACCACGCCGCTGGTCGCCGCCCTGGCGGTGCTGTTGCCAGCTGCGCTGCTGCTCGGTCGACTGCTGCGCACGCTGCAACTCGGCGACGACATCGCAACCGGCCTCGGCACCCGGGTGCAGCCGGTGCGGCTCGCCGTCCTGCTCACCGGAGTCGGGCTGATCGCCTTCGCCACCGCCGCGGCCGGCCCGGTCGCCTTCGTGGCGCTGGCCGCACCGCAGATCGCCCAGCGGCTGGCGGCCACCGCCTGGCCGCCCACGGTCGCCTCGGGGCTGACCGGGGCGCTGATGGTGCTCGGCAGCGATCTCATCGCCCGCACGCTGATCCCCGGCACGGAGCTGCCGGTCGGAATCGTCACCGGCGTGCTCGGCGCGCCCGTCCTGCTCTGGCTGCTCGTCCGCGCCAACCGCGCGGGATCAGGAGGTTGATCCATGTCGGCTGATCCCCTGCCGGCCCCCGACCCGGACCTGCGGGCGAGTGGTCTGCGCCTGGCCTACGACAACCGGCTGGTGGTGGACGGCCTCGACCTGGCCGTACCCCCCGGACGGATCACGGCCATCGTCGGCGCCAACGCCTGCGGCAAGTCCACCCTGCTGCGCGCCCTCGCCCGGCTGCTCGCGCCACGCAGGGGCGCCGTCCATCTCGACGGCCGGGAGCTGCACTCCATCCCGCCCCGGGAGCTGGCCCGGCGGCTCGGCATCCTGCCGCAGAGCCCGGCGGCGCCGGACGGGCTGACCGTCATCGATCTGGTGGGGCGCGGCCGTTCACCGCACCAGACGTGGTGGCGGCAGTGGTCGGGCGCCGACGAGCAGGCCGTCCAGCGGGCGCTGGCCGCCACCGGTATGACCGAGCTGGCGGACCGGCCGCTGGACGAACTGTCCGGTGGCCAGCGTCAGCGCGCCTGGATCGCCATGGCGGTGGCGCAGGACACCGCGGTGCTGCTGCTGGACGAGCCGACGACGTACCTGGATCTGGCGCACCAGATCGATGTCCTGGACCTGGTCACGGACCTCAACCGGCGGGAGAGCCGCACGGTGGTGATGGTGTTGCACGACCTCAACCAGGCCTGCCGCTACGCCGACCACGTGGTGGCCATGAAGGCGGGGCGGATCGCCGCCGAGGGCGCGCCCGCCGAGGTCATCACCGCCGAGACCGTCGAGGACATCTTCGGCCTCAGCTGCCAGGTCACCTCGGACCCGGTCAGCGGCACCCCGATGGTCATCCCGATGGGGCGCCACCACGGGGAGCGGCGCGAGCGGCCGGCCGTACACCCCCCACGCACCGTCACTGCACCGACCCGACCATGAAGGACCACTGATGCGCGGCTCATTGAGAGGCACCCGGCTCGCCGCGGTGCTCGCCTCCGTACTGCTCCTGTTCGCCACCGCCACCGCCTGCGGCTCCGAGGAGGACACCGGGACCGACGACGGCACATCGGCCGCCGTGGGCGGCGCCTTTCCGGTGACCATCCCGCACAAGTACGGCACTACCACCATCAAGAACGAGCCCAAGCGGATCGTCACGGTCGGCCTGACCGACCAGGACGCCGTGCTCGCTCTCGGCAGAGTTCCGGTCAGCACCACCGAGTGGAACGGCGGCTACGAGGGCGCCATCGGCCCCTGGGCCCGGGACGAGCTGGGCAGCGCGAAGACACCGACCGTGCTCAAGGACACCGGTACGGGGCCGCAGACGGAGAAGATCGCCGCGCTGCGGCCGGACCTCATCCTCGCGGTCTACGGCGGCCTGACCAAGGAGCAGTACGAGACGCTGTCGAAGTTCGCGCCAGTGGTGGCCCAGCCCAAGGAGTACAACGACTTCGGCGTGCCGTGGCAGCGGCAGACGGAGATCATCGGCACCGCGCTCGGGCAGAAGGCCAAGGCGAAGGAGCTGGTCAAGGGCGTCCAGACCAAGTTCAAGACCGTGGCCGCCGAACACCCGGCCTTCGCCGGGGCCAGCGCGGTGATGGCCACCCCCTACGACGGCATCTTCGTCTTCGGCAGTCAGGACCCCCGCTCCCGCGTCCTCACCGACCTCGGCTTCACCCTCCCGGCCGATCTGGACAAGGTGATCGGTGACGAGTTCGGCGCCAACGTCAGCAAGGAGCGCACCGATCTGCTGGACACCGACGCGATCGTGTGGATCGTCGCCGACCCGGCCAAGGACGAGGGCAAGCTCGACCGGAACCCCCTCTACGCCGATCTGAAGGTGGCGAAACAGGACCGCGAGGTCTACGTCAAGGAGTCCAGCGACTACGGGAACGCGATCTCCTTCGTGACGGTCCTGAGCCTGCCGTACACGCTCGACCGGCTGACCCCGCAACTGGCCGCCGCCGTCGACGGCAAGCCCGCCACCCGGGTGGCACAGCCGGCGTCCTGACCGCGCGCGACCCCGACTCCCTCAGCACGGTGGCCGGTACGTGTGCTGGGGGAAGTACTGGCGCCATTCGGCCCGGGTCAGGGCGGGGAAGGCGGTGGCGCAGATCCGGGAGGCGACACGCTCGGCGCTGGGGTCCCACAGGAGTGCGGTCCAGTCTTCGCCGCCGGTGGCGAGGGTTCGGCCGTCGGGGCTGAAGGCGAGCGTGTCGACCGGCTTGTTGTGGCCTGCCAGAAGGGCCAGTTCCTGGGCGCCACCGTGACCGGCGATGTCGTACAGCCGCACCGTGTCGTCCGAGCTCGCGGCGGCCAGCATCTGCCCGCCCGGGGCGAAGGCGACGGACATGACACCGTCGGCGTAGCCGGAAAGCCGGCTGCGCAGGACCGGATGACGGGGATCGGCCAGATCCCACAGCCGTACGGTGCGGTCCTCGCTGCCGGTGGCCAGGGTGCGGTCGTCGGGGCTGAACGCGACCGATTTCACCCCGTCGGTGTGGCCGACGAGGACGGCCAGGCGTCCGGGGTGCCGTCGGTCGGCCAGATTCCATACGCTGGCCGTACGGTTGCGGTCGCCGACGGCGAGGGTGCGGCCGTTGTGCGAGAACACCACGGAGTCCACCGCGCCCGCTCTCCGCAGAGCGGCGAGAGGACGGGGGCGCCGCACATCCGTCACGTCCCACAGCCGCACGGTGCCCTCTTCACCGCCGGTGGCCAGGGTGTGGCCGTCCGGGCTGTACGCGATCGTGTTGACGTGGCCGACGCGGGACGGCAGAACATCCAGCAGACGGGGACGGCGCGATGCGTCCAGGGCCCACAGCCGTACCGTGCCGTCGGCGCTGCCACTGGCCAGTACACGCCCGTCCGGCCGGAAGACGACGGAGTTGACCGGGCCCGTGTGGCCGGCGAGTGGGGGCAGCTCCCGGGGGCCGCGCATGTCCGCGAGGCTCCATATGCGCACGTTGCGGTCGTAGCTGCCGGTCGCCAGCAGGCGGCCGTCGGGGCTGAAGGCGGCGGAGTAGACCGAACTGCTGTGGCCGGTCAGGGCCGGTCCGGGGAGATCCCACAGACGTGCGGTCTGGTCCGCGCTGCCGGTGACCAAGGTGCGGCCGTCGGGGCTGAAGGCGAGCGCTCCGACACCGCTGGTGTGCCCTGAGAGAACGGCCAGTTCACGGGCAGGACCGTCAGCGGTCACCGCCCACCGGCGTACGGTGGCGTCGGTGCTGCCGCTGGACAGTGTGCGGCCGTCGGGGCTGAACGCCACCGTGGTGACCGCGTCGGTGTGCCCGGTGAGCACCTTCACCGGACGGGCGTCGCGGGGCGAGGCCACGTCCCACAGCCGCACCTTGTAGTCGCTGCCGCCGGTGGCGAGCCTGCGGCCGTCCGGGGCGAACGCCATCGCGTTCACGATGCCACTGGGACCGGCCTCGGCCGACAGTTGCCGCGGACGCCCGCCCGAGGCGGGCATCGCCCACAGCCGTACGGTGTGGTCGGCATGGCCCGTGGCCAGCTTCCGACCGTCCCGGCTGAACGCCACCGCGGTCACGGCGGCAGATACCTCCAACGCGGCGAGGCGGCGCAGCCGGTGACCGTCCGACAGCCGCCACAGCCGGATCCCGTCGCGGGCGACCACCGCCAGTGTTCCCTTGCCGGGGCCGAACCCCAGTCCGACGACCGGACCGGCGTCGGCCGCCAGGCGCGCCACGAGCCGGGGCCGCCGCACATCGCCGATGTCCCACACCGCCACCTTGCCGTCCTCGCCGCCCGCGGCCACCAGACGGCCGTCGGGGCTGACGGCGACCGTACGGACGGGGCCGGCCAGGCGGGGCAGCGCGCCGAGCTCACGCGGCCGGTGAGGATCCGAGACCCGCCATAATCGCACGGTCCCGTCGGCGTCGCCGGTGGCCAGCGTGGAGCCGTCCGGGGCGAACGCCACCGTGGTGACCACGATCCGCCGACCGGTCAGCTGTGTGGCGTACGGAGTGGCGAACGTGCTGAGCAGAGCGCCGCGCGCCTCCGGGGTGGGCGACAGCCGGTAGGCGGCCAGACTCACCTGGGCGGCCAGGGCGGGGTTGGCCGCCCGTACCGCCGCGGCCTTTTCGGCGGCCCGCTGTGAACTCGCGACATCGCGCTGTGCGCCGGCGTCGTCGCGCTGCCGGTCCGCCGTCCGCTGGGCCACAACGGCGAGGACCGCGGTCGAGGTCGTCAGGACGAGCAGGGTGCTCAGCAGCGCCACCGCCAGGTGTCCCAGCCGGGTGCGGCGCCGCACCGCCGCTTGCTCGGCCGCCCGCGCGGCCGAGCTCGCGTCCAGGAATTCCCGCTCCGGCGCGGACAGGGACGTGCGGTCGAGTCCGGTGGCCATGGTGAGGCGGGTGCCGCGGTACAGCGCGCCGGGATCGCGCCCCAGCGCTTCCCAGACCTGCGCCGCGTCGGTGAGCCGGCGCAGGGTCCGGGTGTCCTCGCGGTCCTCGGTCAGCCATCTGCGCAGCCGGGGCCAGCACCGGATCAGGGCCTCGTGGGCCAGTTCCACCCGCTCGCGGTCCAGCGTCAGCAGCCGCGCGGCGGCCGCACGATGCAGTACGGCGTCGATATCGCCGCCGTCGGCCTCGGCCAGCCCTTCCAGCTCCTCCAGGCGGGCCGGCCGCCGGGTGTCCTGTGTGCCTTCGCCCAGGGCGGTCAGCCGCACGAACACCCGTCGGGCCAGCTTCCGTTGCTCCCCGTTCAGTTGCCGGAAGAAGTCCTCCGCGGTGCGCACCAGGGCGCCCTCGAGCCCGCCCGCCGCCTCGAACGCGTCCAGCGTCAGCGCATTGCCACGCCGCCGCCGCCAGGTCTGGAGCAGCGCGTGGGACAGCAGCGGCAGCATCCCGGGCTGGGCGTGCGCCTGGGCCGTGAGCGTCGCCAGCAGCGCGCCCTCGACGGTGAGTCCGGCCCGGTGCGCCGGCTTGACCACCGCCCGGCGCAGCTCGTCCAGGCCCATGGGCCCGACCGGCACCTGCGCATCGCGCATCGCCTCCACCAGCGGGGCGTTATGGGTGCAGTACGTGTAGAAGTCGGCCCGTACCCCCAGCACCACCCGGCACCGGGCGCCCTCGGCCGAGGCCGCGGTGACCAGTGCCTCGATGAAACGGTCCCGCTCGAAGTCGTCCCGGCAGAGTGTGAAGGCTTCCTCGAACTGATCGACGACCAGCACCACGTCGCCGCCGGCCGCGTCGGAGCGGACGGTGATCTGCCGCACCGCACGGCCCAGGTTCTCCGGGTCCTCCTTCAGCTCCTCGTACAGTCCGCCCGGCGTGACCCCTGCCAGCGCGCCCAGCCGCACCGCGCACTCCTCCAGTGGCCGCGGCCCCGGCGTCAACACCACCGTCGTCGCCGCTCCTTCCAGGCGCGGCACCAGCCCCGCCCGCAACAGCGACGACTTGCCCGAGCCCGAGGCCCCGATCACGGCCACGAACCGCTGTCGCTCCAGACGCCCGGCCAGCTCGTCCACCAGCTGCTCCCGGCCGAAGAACCACTCCGCGTCCTGCTCCCGGAACGACCGCAGGCCCGAATACGGCGAGTCCGCGTCGGACTCCTCCCCCGAGCCGAGGGCGGAGGGCGCTTCACCGAGCTGTTCCGCCGCTTCCCGCCAACGCTGCTCCCACTCCTCCACGTCCCCCTCACAGGCGCGCACATACGCCAGCGTCACCGTCAGCGTCGGCAGCCGCTGCCCGGAGGCCGCGGAGGACAGGGTGGAAATCGAGTAGTGCGCCTGTTCCGCCAGTCTCCGGTACGTCGGATTGCCGGCCTTCCGCCGCAGCTGTCTGAGGCCCGCGGCGAACTCCAGTAACAGGCCGTCCCCCGACTCCAGCGGTCGTTCTCTGCGCGGCATCGCCGCACCTCCCCGTTGTTCCCGCATGTCACAGCCTGCGCGGCGTCGTCACATTTTTCAGGACTTGTTTGTTCGGCACCAGGGCTCGAACCCGAACAATGCCCGAGCCGCTAGACCTGGTACGGACGAGCGGCTGAGGTCGGTGAGGGACCAGGGCACCCTCACCGGCCCGCGCCGCCCCCAGGTGACGGTTCCAGGTCGTGGTGTCGGTCGAGGCGGAGGAGCTTTGCGGTGAACGGGTGGTGGGTGGTGTTGCCGGACACGGAGGCCGCCGCCGCGCTGGCGGCGCGGCTGCGGCATGACAAATCCGACGAGGGCGCGTCGAACTGTCTGCGGCACGCGTCGGGCAGACCGTGGCTGGTTGGCCGGCGGGTCGACGGGCGCATGCTCGCCGTCCAGGCGGGGGCCACGCGGCTCGCCCTGTCGGGCAGGTTCACCGTCTCCCCGGAGGAACTGCGCCGGAAGGCCGCTCGGGCGCGCAGCGCGCAGGAGGTGGAGCAGGCGGTCGCCGGGCTGGCGGGCAGCTGTCACGTGCTGGCCTCGGTGGACGGCAGCGTGTGGGCACGGGGGACGGCTTCTGCGGCGTGTCGCGTCTTCACCGCGCGCGTGGACGGCGTACCGGTGGCGGCTTCGGACGCGGATGTGCTGGCCGAGCTGGTCGGTTCGGCACCGGACATGGAGATGCTGGCGGCGCGGCTGCTGGAACCCGGTGTGTCATGGGCGGCGTTGGGCGGACGCACGATGTGGCAGGGGGTGCATGCCGTACGGCCCGACGAGGCACTGATATGGCCTCGCGACGGCAGCGGACGCACGGTGCGCTGGTGGTGCCCTCCCGAGCCTGTCCTCCCTCTGGGCGAGGCGGCACAGGCGGTGCGCGCCGCGCTCCTGGAGGCGGTGGACACATGTACGGCGGGCGGGGGAACGGTCAGCGCCGATCTGTCCGGCGGGCTGGATTCGACGAGCTTGTGCTTTCTGGCCGCCCGCGGTGACACCGCGTTGGTGACGGCGCGCTGGGAGGGCGTGGACGCGCGCAACGACGATGCCGCGTGGGCCGCCCAGGCCGCTCGGGAACTGCCCGAGGCCACGCATCTGGTGGTCGGGCGGGGCGAGACGCCCGACTGGTTCGCAGGGCTGGGGTCGCTCCGCCTGGCCGCCCAGGAGCCCGGCCCCTGGACGCGGGATGTCGCGAAGCTGGACGACTTGCTGCGCCGCGTCCACGCACGCGGATCCCGGCTGCACATGGGCGGCGGAGGCGGCGACGAGCTGTTCACCCCCGCCCCCTCCCACTGGATCGACGCCCTGACGCAGCACCCGGGGCTGGTGCTCAAGCGGGCCCGGCGGCAACGCCTCGACTGGCGCGTCAGCCGCTGGGCCATGCTTCGGGCGCTGACGGACCGGCGCGGCTACCACCGGTGGCTGCTGGAGGCGGCCGACCATCTGACCGCCCCGCACACGCACGGGCCGGCGGATCACCTCGGCTGGCAGCCGGTGCCCCGTATGCCCGCGTGGGCCTCCCCGCAGGCCGCCCGCTCGGCGCGGGACGTGCTACGGGAGGCCGCCGAACACTGCCCCGAGCCGCTCGCTCCCCAACGCGGCCTCCACGCCGTACTGCACCAGGTACGGGAAGGCGGCAACACCGTGCGCCTGATCAACAAGTCCCTGCCAGGCCCCGATCTCGCGCTGCCCTACACCGACGACGCCGTGGTGGCAGCCGCCCTGTCCGTCCGCCCCTGGGAGGCCGCGGCCCCGGGACGCTTCAAACCGCTGCTGACAACCGCGATGGCCGGCATCGTTCCCGAGCAGATCCTGGGGCGCACCACAAAGGGCCAATACTGTGCGGACTTCTATCGCGCCCTGGATCGGCAGCGCGGCAAAATCTCCACGCTTCTGGACGGTTCGCTGCTGGCCGAGGCCGGCCTGATCGACCCCGACCGCCTGCGCCGCGTCGCGCATTCACACGCGTCGATCGCCGACCTGGCACCGCTGATGTCCACGGTGGGCTGCGAAATCTGGCTGCGCTCACAAGAGCGGACACCACACCACCTCACCTCCACGCTGACCGGAGCCATGCCATGAGCCGCATCACGCCACGATCGCGCTCGCGGGCCTCATCGAGGCCGCCGTCGACGTGCACGGCCGGGAACTGGCCGCCCGGGTCGGCCTGATCTCGCCGGAGGCACCGGGACTGCTGGCCCATGACACGGGGACGGGATGTCGGCGGGGCGGCGTTCAGGCGTAACTCCGCCTTCAGTACGGCACCCTTCACCCACGACACGTGCTACAGCGGTTGGTCAGATGGTGGCCAGCAGCAGGTCCTCGCCGCTCGACGGGCGAAGGCCATCGGTGCGGTTGGCGAAGTAGCGCTCGGCCAGCACAGCTCCCGATACGTGTCGGGCGTCTTTGAAGCCGGCCTCGCGGGCCGCTGCCAGCATTTCCTCCGGTGTGTAGAAGCTGATGAATGGCGTTCCGGATGCGCGCGCGCCTTCCGCACTGGCACGGAGGCCGGGACGATCGGCGTCATCGACCAGTTCGGGCGGCAGCATGAAGGTCATGGCGAGCGTCGAGTCGGGGGCGAGCCCGCCGATCTGGCGCAGGGTGGCCGCGGTGGCGTCTTTGGTGAGGTACATGGTGACGCCGGTGGAGACAATGACCGCCGGCCGGCCGGCCGGGATCGAAACCGGCAGCGGTCAGCTGCTCCAGCCAGGACTCGCTGGCCTCGAAGTCGACCGGCACCAGGTGCAGCCAGTCGGGAACGCCGTACCCGAGTTCGGCCAGGCGGCGGCGCTTCCATGCCTGAGGGCCGGGCTGGTCGACCTCGAATACCCGCAGGCGGGAGGCGATCTCCGGCCTGCGCTGCGCGAAGGTGTCCAGGCCGGCTCCCAGGATGACGTACTGGGCAACACCGCGGTCGGCCTGCTCGGCGACCAGGTCCTCGATGAACCGAGCGCGGGCCACGATGGATGCCCGGAACCCGCTGGTGGCGTGCGGGTCCATATCGGGGCGGCGGCGCCAGTCATCGTCGGGGGCCGCCAGCTGCCGGCCGATCTCGTCCTCGAGTACATGGGGCGGTGGGTCGGCCTCCAGGTGCATCGCCCGCCAGAGGGCGACCCGCACCGCGCTGCTTTCCGGCGCCCCGGTCTGCTCGTCTGCCATGGTGTTCCCCGCTTTCGTGGTCGTCAGTCGCTGTGGTCAGTCGCTGTGGTCAGTCCTTGGCGGGAGCTTGGAGGCTCCATAGACGCCCGTCGGCGTCGCGGACGGTCATCTCCTGGGTCCCGTAGTGGGTGTCCTCGAACGGCGTGACCACCTCGACGGCAGGATCAGGACGGAACCCCTCTGCATCCGGCACCTTCAGCACGATCTGCATCTGGGGCTTTCGATCCTCGGGGACCTCGGCGATGAAGAGGTACGGACCGTCGCCGTTGCGAAGCCGGCCGGAGTTGTGGTCGGTGGAGAACTCCAGTTCGAAGCCCAGCGCCTGGAAGAACTTCGCGGCCTTGCCCCAGTTGTGCGTCTCCAGGAACACGGCCTCGATTCCCTCGGTCGTCATGTCAGATCTCCTTCTCCGTCGATGACTGTTGCTGCCGCTGGGCGTCGTCGAGATAGGCGCGCAGCGCGTCGGCGACCAGCGCCGACAGCGACGAGCCCGACTCGATGGCGCGGTACTTGACCTGCTTGATCAGCCCGATCGGCAGGTACACGTTGAACTGCTTGACTTCCTCATCACCCACGAGTGCGATGCTAGCATCCTAGCAAGCTAGCCACACCTCGAGACAGGGCTGCTCCTCGACCCAGTTCACAAACTGGGTCGATAGAAGAGGAATCAGCCCGTCAGCCGGGCGGCAGCGCGGCGGCGGCCGAACCGGCGAGCTCGGTGGCCAGTTCGCAGGGCCTGCCCTTGCGGCCCGCCCCCTTGAGGACGAGGGCGACCCGTTCGGTCCCCGTCACCCGGTCCACGCCGGTGTAGTGGCGGTAGACCACCTCGACGCGGCAGCTCCCCGGGCCCTCGTGCTCCGGCAGAACGATGGCCTGGCGATTATCGCCGAGCCGAGTCGACCGGGCGTTCTTGTCGGTCGGCAGGCCGCCCTGGTCGAACCGCAAGTCCACCTCGAACTCGCTGGTGGTGCTCTTCCACTGGCAGTCCCAGCGGCCGAATCCGACGTCCGGGTCCTTGGCGTCGATACCGGGCACCTTCTCCAGCGCCTTCGCGTCGAGCAGCGTGCACGCGTCCTGTTGTGCCAGCGAATTGGCCGGGAAGCCCGGGGAACGCCGGGGGATCTCACCGCGGTTGAGCACCTTGACCGCGATGCCCGCCGCGACATCCGCGGTGTCGCACAGCGGCTGCTTGATCCCGGCAGGCTGTCTGGCGGCCGCGGTGACCCGAAGGCTGTTGCCGCGAGCGCCGGACACCGCCATGGCCCGCTCGCATGCGTCGCCCTCTGCAGTGCGCTCCACGACGGTGACCCTGCCGGTGGTCTTCCTCGCCACTCCCTCCGGCAACGGGTCGGCGTCGAGTTCCACCCGCACATCCACGACGTCCTCGCCGTGCTCCTTCAGGATGACGTCGCACCGGTTGAAGTTGCCCTCGTCACCGTCCAGTTCGGCCTCCTCGTACCGGCCGAACACGGTGGCGTCCAGCAAGGCGCAGGGGTCGGCCGTACGGGGGTCGCCGATGAAGCCCGAGGCGCTGGGGCGCGTGGCGCCACCCGCCGGCGGGGTGGGTTTGTCCGCGTCGGCTTCGCCACCGAGGCGCATCACGATGAACGGAACGGCGATGGCCAGTGCCGTGCCGGCGGTGACACCGGCCGTGAGCAGCGGTCGGCGCCGGATGAGGGTCGTCGTCCGGCGCCGCTGTCCGCCCGGCGGGTCCGCGACGTCGGCAACGGTGTCCGTATAGGGCTTGGTCACCGAGGTCAGCGGGAGGGTCGGAAGCTGGTCCGGCGATCCCACGATGCCCGCCAGCGCGTTGAGCGACTCGACGGCGGTGGGACGGGTCCTGGGGTCGTGCTGGAGCATCGCGGTGAGCACCCCGCCGAGCGGCCCGACCTGGGGGCCTATGGCCTCCAGCCGGACCGCGCGTCCGGGGCCGCGCAGCGGCGGAGTCCCCGTGACCAGCCAGTGCAGGGTGGCGCCGAGGGAGAACACGTCGGACGCCCGCTCGGGCGCTGCCCGGAACGCCTCGGGGGCGGCGTAGGCCGGGGTGAGGCTGATCGGTCCGTTGGGCGTGATCGTCTCACTGCCGTCCACCCGGTACGCGGCGCCGAAGTCGGCCAGCTTGGCCACTCTGTCGTGAGTGATGACGATATTGCCGGGCTTGACGTCGCAGTGCACGATCCCCTTGGCGTGCAGGGCCGCCAGCGCGGCCCCGATCTGGGCGCCGATATGCGCCGCGAGTTGCGGGACCATCTTCACCGGGACGTCCAGGCTCCCGCCGGTCACATGCTCCATCACCAGCCAGAACGTGGCCTTCTTGCCCTTGCCCGCGCGGACGGCGTCGTAAAGGGTGACCACATGCGGATGGCTGAACTTCGCCAGCGCGCGTGCTTCGGCCAGCAGTTGGCGCCCGGCACCGTGACCTTCTGACTAGGAGTGGGTGACCTTGATGCTGGATATCTGGACCTCGCCGTAGTTGTCACGGTCGCACGGGTCCGAGTTGCCGCAGTTGGCCTGCGTATAGGCCCCCGCCTTGAAGTAGTTGGTGTCGCCGTCGTACGAGATCGTGGTCTCCCGGTGCCCGTTGTAGTACACGTCGATCTTCCCGCCCCGCGCCACGAACTTGGCCTCGAACTCGGTGCCCAGCGCGTAGTCGTCGGTGACGAGGTGGTGGCGGGAGTCGTCACCGTCGGTGATGTAGAGCTTGCGGCCCTCGAGGCGGAAGACCGTGACATCGTCGTCACCGCCATGGACCTGGGCGCCGACCAGATGCGGCTTGTCGCTGGGCAGGGCCAGAAACGCCTCATTGACCACGAGAGTGTGGGTGCCCTCGATGGTCGACCAACTGGCCTCCTCTTCCCCGCCGTCCGTCATCTCCCGCAGCTCGGCACGCGGGTAGCTGGAGCCGCCCGTCGTCACGCCGTCGACGGCGGCTCGGAACCGGACCGCGTCACACCCCTCGTTGACCCGGAACCAGGGCTTGGCGGAGAAGGTGGCGAGCTCGGGCTGTGTGATCTCGGTCGGATCCTCGTCGTCGCCGGTGGGGAGGGTCACCTTCCAGTTGGTGAGGTCGAGTACGTCGGCGGGGTACGTGCAGCGGGCGGCGGTGGCGCCGTGGCGGGTGGACGTGTCGGCGTGCGCGGGGAGGACGAGGGCGGCAGTCGAGGCGGCCACGGAGATGGCTGCGAGGACGATCATGCGCATGCGCGGCATGTGGGGTCTTCCTTCCTGAGCGAGGAGGACAAGCGCGACCGTCATTTCCCCCGAAACATGGAGACGTCGTCGCACTGATCCCTCTGGCGCGGAACGGGCGTGGGTCGTTCGCCATTGTTCGCCGCCGTCACCGGGACGGGTCCCGGTGACGGCGGCGACACTCCGTGGCGCGACCCCGACCACACGCGGCCGCGGCCGGGGTCAGCCGGCCAGCTTCACCTTGGTCGCCTTGGCCACCTCACAGGTCTGCGGCATCGCGGCGGAGTCGCCCTTCCAGGCGGCGGACGCGAGTGCGCTCTTCCGGGCTCCGGCCTGGACGGGCTGATCGGTGAGGGTGGCGTAGACCTCCTTGTCGGGGTGCGCGGAGTTCAGAAAGCGGACCTTGACGGTGTAGGCGTAGTCCGCCGCGCCGTTCACGTTGTCGAGCTGGACGACCGCGAACAGCTTGGCCGCATCGCGCAGCTGGCACGACTTGATGCTGACCTCGACCTTGGACGTGACGGGCTGGGCGGAGCCGGATCCGCCGGCCGCACCACTCGCCCCGGCGGACGGCGACGACGTGGCCTTCGAGCCCGGCGTGCCACTGCTGCTCGCACTCTCCTTCCCCTTCTTCCCGTCGGCATCGGACGATGCGTCGTCCGAGCCGCCACCGGAGCAGGCCGAGAGGGCGAGGAGGGCGGAGGCGGCGAGGGCGCCGAACGTGGCGACGCGAGGAAGGTGGCGCATCGCGGAAGGTCCCCCGTCAGGACACAGGTTCGCCGGACGGACCGGCCGGATCCGTTTCACGCTACACCTGCGGAAATCGCCGCCCGCAGGGCGGGTGGCCGACGAGTTCGGCCTCGCTCGTGTCCGTGTGGAGGCACAGCGGACACAGACCGTCTAGGTGTCGAACTCGCAGTCGCGGGTCTCCGGCAGGGCCAGCAGGCACAGGAGGCTCACCAGACAGAGCCCGCCGGTGTAGAAACCGAGCACGAGCGGTGAATCCCACTGGCTGTTCAGCCAGGTGGCGATGGACGGGGCGAAGCCGCCGCCAAAGGTGTTGGCGAGAATGAAGGCCGCGGAGGCGCCGGTGTAGCGAAGCCGGGCGGGGAACAGTTCGGCGAGGAACGCCGCCACCGGAGAGAACATCAGCGCGAGCAGCACGAGTCCGACCGTATAGGCGCCGGTGATCGTCAGGGCGTCGCGCGAGCTCAGCGAGGCGTACATGGGCACGGCCCATAACACGCAGCCGACGGCTCCGGTCAGCATCACCGGGCGGCGGCCGACCCGGTCGGCGAGCCTGGCGGCCGGGACGGTGATGGCGATTCCGGCCGCGGCGCCGACGCTCGCGGCGGTCAGCATCGTGTTCTGGGGAATGTCGAGTGACTTCGGCCCGTACGAGATGCTGTAGACGATCGTCAGGTAGTAGACGGCTGAGCCACCGAGCGCCGCGCCGACGCCGAGGAGCAGCCGACCGGGATGCTGTTGGAGAAGGACACCGAGCGGAAAGCGGGACATGGGCGTCGGCGCCGGCGTTGTACGGGTGGCCGCCGGGCTGAACACGGGTGACTCGGAGACCGTCGTACGCACCCACAGGCCGATCAGGACGAGGACGGTGCTGAGCAGGAAGGGGATCCGCCAGGCGCCGTGCGTGAAGCCGTCCCGGCCGGCGAGGTGGAGGGTGGGCAGGATGACGGCGCTGGACAGCAGGAAGCCGAGCGAGGGGCCGGCCTGGGGAATGGACGCATACAGCGCGCGGCGCCCGGGTGGCGCGTGTTCCACGGAGAGCAGTACCGCGCCACCCCACTCGCCTCCCATGCTCACGCCCTGCAGCAGCCGGAGCGTCACCAGCAGGACGGGAGCGAGGAGTCCCGCGGTCTCGTACGTCGGCAACAGTCCGACGCCCACCGTTGCCACGCCCATCAGCAACAGCGAGGTGACCAGAGCCCGTCGGCGGCCCAGCCGGTCGCCGATCGTCCCGAACAGTACGACGCCGAGGGGGCGGGCCAGGAAGGCCGCGGCGAACGTGAGGAACGCCGCCAGGGAGGAGGCGGTGTCGTTGCCGGAGGGGAAGAAGGCCGGCCCGAGGACAAGCGCGGCGGCGGTGCCGTACACGGCGAAGTCGTAGTACTCGATCGTGGTGCCGATCAGGCTCGCGACGGCGATCCGCGCCGCCTTGCTCTTCGGTTCCGGCGGTGGAGCGGCGGCCGGTCTGGGCCGGGCGGTCTCGAGCGCGGTCTTGGCGGGGGAATCGGGCATGGGGGTTCACTTCCGGTATGCCCGGAACCAAACGGTCCGGGTCCAGATGGGGACGGCCTCGCATGCAACACGAATCGGAGCGGGGTGTCACTCTAAACCCCGAAATTCGATTTCGACAAGGAAGCCTGGTCGTCCGATTTAACCGGGGGATGTCGCGGGTTCTGGAGACGAATAAGCGCCTCTTTACACAGCTCATCAGCCATAAAGCGTCCGTTGCCGCTACATGGACACATCTCCAAAAATTACACAGAGCGCACCATGCGGCACCACCCCCACCACTTTCCGCATAACGACCCACCGCGACCACGACTCGGCCCCCATCCACCCGGTCGCGAGCCAATAAGTATGCGGAGTTCGGCGTAAAAATTCCCAGGCAGTCACACCTTGCCAACGGGCGATCACTCGGTGAATGCTGAGGCGGGCAAGAACTTGAAAGTTTCATGACCGCTCTTTTTCGGCCATGGAGGCCCCAACGGGATGCCGTAGTTCCGCTTTTCCAGGATTTTCACTCGAAGCCGCTGCCAGACCTTGCCATGCGGCCTCTGGGTATGGAAGGCGCATTACCCATGATGAAAAACGGCAAGTTATTTCGCCTAAGACGACTGTCGTTGGCGGGTGACGACAAACACCTGCTCGTGCCACTCGACCACAGCGTCTCGGACGGCCCGATCGTCCCCGCCGGCCAGTGGCCCGATCTGCTGCGGGCGCTGGTGGCCGGCGGGGCGGACGGGATCGTCGTCCACAAGGGACGCGCCCGCGCCCTCGCACCGGACATCCTCAAAAGCTGCGCCCTGGTGGTGCACTTGAGCGCCAGTACCGCCTGCTCCGCCGATGTCAACGCCAAGGTGCTGGTCGGCGATGTCGAGGAGGCGTTGCGGCTCGGTGCGGACGCGGTCAGCGTCCATGTGAACATCGGGTCGGACACCGAAGCGCAGCAGCTCGCCGATCTGGGGGCGGTGGCCCGCTCCTGCGATGCGTGGGGCATGCCGCTGATCGCGATGGTCTACCCCCGCGGCCCGCGGATCGAGAACCCACACGATCCCGCCCTGCTCGCGCATCTGGTCAATGTCGCCGCGGATCTGGGCGCCGACATGGTGAAGACCTCCGTCGCCCTGCCGCTCGACCGAATGGCCGAGGTGGTGGCCAACAGCCCCATCCCCATCCTGGCGGCCGGAGGCCCACCGGACGGCTCCGACCTCATCGAATACGGCACTGCCGTCATGGCCTCCGGCTGTCGGGGGCTGGCCATCGGCCGCCGGGTCTTCACCTCCCCCTCACCCGCCGCGCTGGTGTCCCGGCTCTCCGCGGTCGTACACGGCGGCAGTGGCGGCAGCGGCGGCGACGGCACCGAACCGGCGGCGCGTCCCGACGGACGGACCGATGACATGGCCCATTACTCGACGATGGTGGCAGGTATCGCATGAGGTTCGCATGGATCGATCTGCGTGAAGTCCCGGGGCCACAGCTCCAGGCGGTGGTGGACGCGGCCGTCCACACCCGGATGGCCGGGGTGCTGGCCACCGATGCCGAGCTGCTTGCGACGCTGCCCCCGACCGTCACCCGGGTGCTGATCCCCGGGAATCCGGCCACGGACACCGCGAAGAAGCCCGGCGCCAAGGAGACGAAGGAAACCAAGGGCGCCGACGATTCCAAGCAGACAAAGGCCACGGCCGGCGCCGGATGGGACGTCCTGCTGCGGACGTTCACCACCCAGGACGAACTCGACGCCCTCGCCGCGGGCAACCGTGCCGCCGGTGGCACGCCCACCGCCGGTTTTATCGACGTACGCGACGACCGCACCCTGCGGCTGTCGTGCGCGGGCGCCATGGCGCTGCCGTACACCGTCATCCACTTCGCCGATCCGACCAAGATCCCGCTGGAGATCGTGCTCGCCGCGGCCGAGTCCGCCGAGGGCAAGCTGCTCACCACCGTCGCCGACCTTGAAGAGGCGGCCATCGTCTTCGATGTGCTGGAGCGCGGCTCGGACGGCATCCTGTACCCGCCCCGCACCGCCGACGAGGTGTTCGCGCTGGCCCGGCTGCTGGAGGCCACCACACCCCAGCTGGAGCTGGCCACGCTGACCGTGGAGAGCATCCAGCACGTCGGGCTCGGCGACCGGGTCTGTGTGGACACCTGCTCGCACTTCGAGGAGGACGAGGGCATCCTCGTCGGCTCGTACTCCTCCGGGTTCATTCTCTGCTGCAGCGAAACCCATCCGCTGCCGTACATGCCGACCCGGCCGTTCCGGGTCAACGCCGGCGCCCTGCATTCGTACACGCTCGGGCCCGAGAACCGCACCAGCTATCTGAGCGAGGTGGGCTCCGGCCACGCCCTGCTGGCGGTCGGCGCCGACGGCCGCACCCGGCGGGTCGTGGTCGGCCGCGCCAAGCTGGAGTCCCGGCCGCTGCTGGAGATCCGCGCCCATGCCGAGGACGGGCAGCTGGTCAGCCTGACCGTGCAGGACGACTGGCATGTACGGGTGCTCGGACCGGGCGGGAAGGTCCTCAACGTCACCGAGCTGCGGACCGGCGATGAACTGCTCGGCTATCTGGCCACGGACAAGCGCCATGTGGGCCTGCCGATCGGCGAGTTCTGCAAGGAATCCTGATGAACAACACTGGCATGTCACCCGTGATCCAGAGGCTGTTCGACGGGCGGAATGACGACCTGCCCTACCTGACACACAAGCAGCTGACCATTTCCCGGGGAGAGTTACGGGAGCGGGTGGCCAAGCAGGCCGAGGTGTTCGCCGGATACGGCATCGGTCCGGGCAGCACCGTGGGCCTGCGGACACCGCCCAGTTTCACCCAGGTCGAGGTGTTGCTCACGCTGTGGCGGCTCGGCGCCCAAGTGATGCTCTTCGACTTCCGGCTCAAACCGGCCGAGGTGGAAGCTCTCTGCACTGCCTGCCGACCACAGTTCATGGTCCGGGCCGGTTCCAACGTCCAGGGGACGTCCGGCTTCCGGCCCGAGTACGAGATCGTCACCGAGTGCCGAAGAACCGGCCGACCGGCCGCCACCGGGCACCGGCTGGTCCAGTTCAGCTCGGGCTCCACCGGACGGCCGAAGGTGATCGGCAGAACCACCCGGTCGATCGAGGCCGAGGTGGCAAGGTTCGCCTCGATCCCCGGTATGCCGGGCGAGAGCGACCGGCTGCTGCTGCTCAGTTCGACGGCGCACAGCTTCGGACTGATCGGCGGGCTGCTGCACTCACTGGCGGCCGGTGTGTCCGTGGTGTTCGCGCCCCGGGTATCGGCCCGCGACATCCTGCGGACGGCGGTCGACCACCGGATCACGGCCCTGTTCGGGGTGCCGATGCACTACGAACTGCTCGCCGCCGCCATCGATCCCCCCGAACTGCCCGAGCTGCGGGTCGCGGTGTCGGGCGGCGAGATGATGCCCTCCGAGGTCGCGGCGCGGTTCACCGAACGGTACGGCGTACCGGTCGGCGAGTCCTATGGGACCACGGAGACCGGTGTGGTGGCCATGGACGTCAGCGGCGCGCTGCGGCCGTCGGTCGGCCGGACCGTACCGGATGTGGTGGTCCGGGAGCACGGGGGCGAACTCGACGTCGCGCTCGAGGACTCGCCGTATCTCTTCGACTCGGGCGGCACCCAGTTCGCGGACGGCTGGCTGCACACCAGGGACCGGGCCACGGTGGACGACACCGGGGCGGTCCGGGTGCACGGCCGCGCCGACTCCCTTGTCGTGATCGGCGGCCTCAAAGTGGATCTCACCGAGGTCGAGAATGTGCTCCGCCGACACCCGGGGGTCGAGCAGGCGGTTCTGGTCCACGAGGGCGTGACCGAGGCCTATGTCGCGCTGACCGCCGGGGACGACCGCCCGTCCGCCGAGGAGCTGCTGCGCTGGTGCCGGGAGCGGCTTGCCGACTACAAGCTGCCACGGGTGATCCGGCTGCTGGACACCCTGCCCCGCACGTCCAACGGGAAGCTGGTGCGTCAGGCCGCCACGCTGCAGGCGGCCGCGACGGTCGGAGGGTAGCCGGCCGGGGCTGTTCACACCTTCGTACGACTTTTCTTTCACGTGAGGATTTCATTCATGGACACGCCAACGCTGGAGGGCGAGATCCGCGAGTTCGTCCTGGCCACGGTCATCGACGAGATGAGCCTCCTGACGAGCCGCGACGGCATCACGGACGAGAGCCCGGTGACCGTCGAGGGGCTGGAGCTCGACTCGCTGAGCCTGATCGAGCTCACCCTGCGGCTGGAGTCGCGGTTCGGCGTAGAGATCCCGGACGCCGACATCGAACCCCTGGCCTCCCTGAACCTCGGCCAACTCGTCGCCGAGGTCGCCCGACGCGGTGCGAAGGCATGAGCGCGGGAGACACAGCGAGCGACGGCGGTCTCGCCCTGTCCCCCATCACCACCGACACCGTCCGGGAGCTGCTGTCGGACCGCAGGGTCTTCCCCGCGGTGCCCGCCGAGCTCGATGAGGACGCCGAACTGGTACTGGACTCCCTCGGGTTGGTATGGCTGCTGCACATGGTGGAGGAGCGCTACGGCCTGGTCGTGGAACCCAGCGACGAGGACGTCGTCGGGCTCACCTCGCTGCGACGGCTCACCGCGTATCTGCGCGCCGCCCAGACGGACCGGCGCCGGCAGAGGGCAGCAGAGGGCGGCGGCGATGAGCGGTGAGGTGACGGTGACCGGATTCGGTGTACGCACCGCGTTCGGCACGGGAGCCGAGGCCCTGCGGCGCGGGGTGTTCGCGGGAATCCCCTCGTTCCGGGCCACCACGAGGTTCGACACCGGCCCGTACCGTACGCCGATGGCGGGCGTCGCCCCGGACGGACCCGACGCGGCCTGGGACTGGGCGCTGCGCCATGCGCTCGCGCAGTGCGGCGCGGAGGCCGTCGACTTGGCGGGCCTCCGTCCGGGTACGAAGGCCGCGGTGCTGCTCGGCGTCGCCGGCGACTGCACCAGCGTCACCCGCCACTGGCGAACCGCCGCCGGTGCCACGCCCGGGCGCCGGCAGGACGTGGCAGCGGCCCCGCACTCCGCGACCGGGGCTACGGAGCGGGCCGCCGACGCCGTACCCGCGCACCTCGCCGAGCTGCTGGCCGGGCGGCTCGCGCTGACCGGGCCACGGCTCACCTTCACCAACGCCTGTGTCGCGTCCGCCGCGGCCATCATCCATGCCTGCCGGCTGATCTCCTCGGGCCGGATCGACGCGGCGGTCTGCGCGGGTGGATATCTGGTGGAGGAGGAGACCTTCGCCAAGTTCGACTCCGGCCGGGCACTGTCCCGCGACGGCGCGGTGCGCCCGTTCAGCGCCGACCGTAGTGGACTGCTGCTGGGCGACGGGGTGGCGGCCGTCGTGCTGGAGTCCGCCGAACACGCCCGCCGCCGCGGTGCCCGGCCGCTGGCCACCGTGGTGGGCTGGGGCGCGGCCACGGACACCCACCACATCGCCCAACCGCACCCGGAGGGTGTCGGCCTGGCCCTCGCGACACGGCAGGCGATGCGGCTCGCCGGGGACCCGGACGGGGCGGGCCTCGGCTATGTCAACGCGCATGGGACCGGCACCAAATACAACGACGGGGCGGAGACCCGCGGACTACGGGCCGCCTTCCCCGAGCGGGCCGAGACCATACCCATCAGCTCCACCAAGAGCACCACCGGCCACCTCCTGGAGGCCGCGGGCGTGGTGGAGTTCGTGATCACGATGCTGGCCCTGCTGGACGGCGTACTGCCGCCGACCGCCGGGTTCACCCGCTCGGCCCCGGAGTGCGACCTGGACTATGTGCCGAACCAGCCCCGTGCGGCCGACCTGCGCCGGGCCCTCACCGTCAACGCCGCCTTCGGGGGCGCCAACACCGCACTCGTACTGGAGCGGCCGTGAAGACCGAGAAGACGGTACTCCGCTCCCCCTTGGGCATCCTCGCCACCGCCACCGCGACGCTCGGCACCGGGCGGGACGACGACCTCCCGCTGCCGAGGCTGCCCGGCTTCGTGGAGTCGTCGTTCAGCCCGCTGGCGTACGAGGTCAGCAGGCAGTGCCTCACCGAACGGCCCGGGGACGGCTCACGCACCGCCGTGGCGCTGGCCAGTCTGATGGGCGACACCACCACCGCGGATCTGGCCAGTCGGCGCATGGTCTCCGGGCAGGTCCACAACCCGCTGCTGTTCATGCAGGCCACCGCCAACTCCGTACTGGGCTATACGAGCCGGGAGTTCGGGATCACGGGGCAGACGTTCAGCCTCTCCACCCTCGACGATCCGGTGACCGAGCTGCTGGCCATGGCGGATCTGCTGCTGGAGGACCCGGAGCTGGACCGGGTCCTGGTGCTGGGCGTGGAGCTGGGCGGGGGCGAACGCCGTGAGGCGGGGGTCCCCCCGGCCGATGGCTGGGCAAGGGTGTCCGACGCGTACCGGGAACTGGCCGTCGGCAGCAACCGCCCAGTGCCGCCCCCGTCGACACCCGCCGGCCTAGCCGCGGCGGTGCTGCTCGGCCGACCGGGCGCCGAGGCACCGGTCTCGGTCCGGTCGGCCGAGGCGTACGAAGCCGACCACGCCACCCACGACGAGGCGGTCGGCACCGAGACAGTCGGCACCGCGGCGGCCGGGCATCCCGGAAACATCCTGGGCCTGTTCGACCTGGCCGCCGCCCACCGGCGGCTGCTGCGGGACGGCGGCAGTCACCTCCTGGTGACGGAGCCGGGGGTACGGCGCGGCCGCACCGCGTTCCGGCTCACCGCCGACGCGGAAACTCCCCCGAGCGCGCCGACGGACGCGCCCGCCGTAAGGGACGACAGGGAGCCCCATGCTCATCACTAGGCAGGAGCGGGCGCGGATCTGCTCCGACACCGAGCTCGGTGCCGGCAATGTCCTGCACCGCCTCAAGGCATACGGTCGCGCGCTCGACGAGCCCGTGCTGTGGACGGACGGCAGCTGGCAGGCGCCGGACGGCAGCCGCCCCGAGACGCTGACGCTCGGTCGGCTGGACGAGGCGGTCGAGACGTACGCGGGCTGGTACGCCGCCCAGGGCGTGCGGCCCCGCGACCCGGTCGCCGTGCACACCTCCTCCAGCACCGAGTTCGCGGTGAACTTCCTGGCGCTGACGTCCCTCGGCGCCATCCCGTCGTTCGTCAACGGCAATCTGCCCCCGGAGATGGCCCGGGAGTACGTACGCGGACAGGGCGCGGTGGGCGCCTTCACCGACCGCGACCACCATGTCGTACTGTCCGGGGCCGGGCCGGGCTTCTGCGTGACCGCCGCCGAGATCCGGCCGGCCCACCGCGAGCTGCTGCCCCAGTCGTACCCGTACCGCCACGACCCGACCGACCCGGTGATCATTTCCCACTCATCGGGCACCACCGGGATGCCCAAGGGCGTGCCGCACACCCACCGAACGCTGATGTACGCACAGGTGCACCGGCTCCGCTACTCCACCGGCGCCGATATGGAGCGCACGCTGGTGGGGCTGCCGGGCGCGCACAACGCCGCGGTGGCGACACTGCTGTACTGCCTGCTGCTGCGCGCGCACATCAAGCTGCTCTCCAGCCAGCGCGGCGCCGATGTGCTGGACGCCATCGAGGAGTTCCGGCCCAGTACGGTGCTGGCCTTCGCCGCGACCTTCGGCGAGATGGCCGCGGCGGACCTGGCGGCCCGGGACCTGTCCAGTGTGCAGGTGTGGTTCAACACCGGGGACGCGGCGCACGAGGCGCATATCCGGGCCCTGGTACAGCACGGCAGCCACGAGCGGATCGGCAGGGACCTGCGCCGCACCCGGGTCGAGGGCTCGGTCTTCGTCGACGGGCTCGGCTCGTCGGAAGCCGGCTACTCGGTCTTCCACAACCGGCACACCAAGGACACCTCGGCCTACTCGCGCTGCGTCGGCAAGCCGATCAGCTTCGCCCAGGCCGCCGTGCTCGCCGAGGACGGCACCCCGCTGCCGCCCGGGCAGGTCGGCCGCCTGGGGCTGAAGTCGCCGACGCTCACCCCCGGGTACTGGAACGACTCGCTGACCTTCCACCGGCTGCGGCTGGGCGGCTACTGGCTCACCGGAGACCTCGCCTACCAGGACGAGGAGGGCAACTTCTACCACCTCGACCGGGCCCCGGACGCCATCCGCACCCGGAACGGGATCCTGTTCAGCACCCGCACCGAGGAGTTGCTGCTGCGGGAGCTGCCCGAGTTGGCCGACTGCACGCTCGTCGGGGTCGCCCCGAAGGGGGTACGGGCGGACTGGGACGGCGACGGAGAGGCCGAGGCGTACGCGCTGCTCCAGCTCACAGACGACAGCGACGGCGACGGCGACGGCGACGGCGACGGCGGCAGCGATGGCGACCGCGATGTCGACAGCGACGAGACGTGGACCGGACGGGTCAACGCCGCCCTCGCGGATGCCGGGTTCCCCCCGGTGACCCGGACCCTGCGGATGAAACCCGACGACGTGGCCAAGGGCGCCACGGGCAAGGTTCTCAAACGAGTGATACGCGACAGGTTCGCGGCCAAGGAGCACACATGAGCACGGCAACGGGTGAAGACGGGGTCAACCACCGCGCCCGGACACTGGAGGCATACCGGCTGTGGTGGCAGCACGACGCCAACTGGTATCAGGGGGTGGCCAAGCGATTCGGACAGCAGGTCGCGAACGAGATCAACGCCGAGGCGATGCGCAAGATCGCCCTCAAGGTCGGGCAGCAGGTCGCCCGGCGGAGCGGCGCCCTGCCCGACAGCGGTGACGGCGCCAAGGATCTGGAGGAGCTGCGCCGCCGGTACGACGAGTGCGGCGACCGGATGTTCCCACGGGAACTGCGCAACGCCGCCACCGAGGTGGCCGGCGACGATCTGATCGTGCTCACGCTGCGGCGGAACTTCGCCATCACCATGGTGCGGATGGCCGGTTCGCTGGAGGGCTACCAGTGCCCGTGCACCGATGTCCACGCGGGCTGGTCCGAAGGGCTCGGCGTGACCCTGTCGGAGAACCGGGCCACGAGCTGTCTGCGGGAGGGCGATGCGGCGTGCCACCTGCTGATGCGGGTGCGCACCCCCCTTTCCCCCGGTGCGGAGGGCTGACCGTTGCGGATACTTGTCGCCGGGGCGACCGGAGTGATCGGACACCCGCTGGTGGGCGCGCTGCGGGCGCGGGGCCACCAGGTGAGCGCGCTGGTACGGGAGGAGTCCCGGGCGAAGGCCCTGAACGAAGACGCCGACACGGTCGTGGTCGCCGACGCCCTCGACCAACAGGCCCTGCTGTCGGCGGTCTCGGCCGCCCGGCCCGAGGTGGTCGTCCACCAGATGACGGCGCTGCGACTGCTGCGCGACGACCCCGCGGAGGCCTTCGCGCTGACCGCGCGGCTGCGTACCGAGGGCACCGCCAATCTGGTCGCTGCGGCCCGCGCGGCCGGGGCCCGGCGGCTGGTCGCACAGAGCATCGCCTTCGCCGCCGCACCGGCCGGGGATCCGGTCCTCGACGAGGACGCGCCACTGTACGTGGACGCCCCCGACCCCGGCTGGGCCGCGACCGTACGGGCCGTCGCCGAGCTGGAACGGCTGGTCCTGGACAACCCCGACCTCGCGGGCGTGGTGCTGCGGTACGGCACGCTGTACGGCGCCGGAACCGCGTACGCCCGTACCGGCGGGACCGGGCAGGCGGTGCTGGCCGGCCGGCTCCCGCTCCCCGAGGGCGCGTCAGGGGTCACCTCGTTCGTGCATGTGAAAGACGCGGTGGGGGCCGCGGTCGCCGCCGTCGAGTCGGACGCCACCGGCCTGTTCCATGTGACGGACGACGAGCCGGCCCCGGCCACACAGTGGCTTCCGGCCTACGCCCGAGCGCTGGGCGGCCCGCCGCCGCGCACGATCCCGTCCGCGCTCGCGCCCCGGCTGCTCGGCTGGTTCATCACCCATCAGCTCACCGCGGCGCGCGGGGCGGCCAACGACCGGGCGCGTGCGGCGCTGGGCTGGAAGCCGCTGCGGCCGAGCTGGCGCGACGGGCTGGGCACGGAATGACCAAAGCCACCCAGCCCCGGTCGTGGGCCGTACTCCTGGTCGTGGTCTGCGCCCAGATGCTGATCTGGCTGGACACCTCGATCCTCAATGTCGCTGTCACCACCCTGGCCGATCCGGACCGGGGCCTGGGCGCGACCCCCGCCGAACTGGAGTGGGTGGCGAGCGCCTACACCCTGGTCTTCGCCGGCACCCTCTTCGCGGGCGGCGCGCTGGCCGACCGCTTCGGTCCCCGTACCACCCTGCTCGCCGGTCTGACGCTGTTCGGCGTCGCCTCCGGCGCCGGCGCGTTCGCCGGAAGCCCGGCCTGGCTCATCGTGGCGCGCGGCTTCATGGGCGCGGGCAGTGCGCTGCTGATGCCCGCGACGCTGTCGATCATCGTGCGGAGCACCCCGGCGGACAAGCGCACCCGTGCGATCGCGATCTGGAGTTCGTCCAGCGGCCTCGGCGTGGCCGTCGGCCCGGTCGCGGGCGGGGCGCTGCTCAGCCACTTCTGGTGGGGGTCGGTGTTCCTGGTCAATGTGCCGATTGTCGCCCTGTGTCTGGCGGGAGTGGTGGCCGTCGTTCCCGAGCTGGGCGGTGCACGGCGCCAGGTGCTCGATCTGCCGGGTCTTGCCCTGTCGGTGCTCGGTCTCGGCGGCCTGGTCTACGGGGTCATCGAGCTGGGCAACGGGGAGACCTGGTACGGGCCGCACGTCCTGCTCCCGCTGCTGCTGGGCGGCGCGCTGCTCGCCGCCTTCGTGGCCGGTCAGCGCAGATCCCCGGCGCCCAGCCTGGATGTGCGGCTCTTCCGGCAGCCCGGGTTCACAGCCGGGAGCGTGGTGCTGCTGCTCGCGTTCATGGCGCTGGCCGGGCATCTGTTCTACGCGGCCTTCTATCTCCAGGGGCCCTGCGGGCTCTCCCCCGCGCGCGCCGGAACCGTGATGATCGCCGCCGCGGTCGGCATCGTCCTGGGCAGTCAGGCGTCCCCGGCGATGAGCCGGCGGCTGTCGGCCCGGTGGACGGTCGCCGCCGGAATACTGATCACCGCGGCCACGTATCTCGCCTATCTGTGGTTCGACGAGCAGACCCCGGTCCCGACCATCGCGGCCCTGCTGCTGGTGCAGGGATTCGGTATGGGCCTGATCGGCACACCGGTCACGGCCGTGATGATGAGCGCGGTGCCACCGCATCTCGCGGGCGCCGGATCCGCCGTCAACAGTGTTACGCGGCAGGTGGGCGGGACGCTCGGGGTGGCGATGGCGGGCTCGGTCCTCTCCGGGGTGTACCGGGAGCGGATGGCCGATGCCACGCTGCCCGGCGGTCCTCGGGGGCTGCCGCCCGGTGCCGAGGAGCAGGCCCGGACCTCGGCCGAGGCGGCACGCTCGCTGGCACATTCGCTACGGCTGCCGCAGCTGGCGGAGACGGCCGACCGCGCCTTCCTCGACGCGATGTACGCGGCCACGCTCTGGACTGCCGTACTGGCCCTCGTCGGGTTCGCCGTGAGTGTCGTGGGGCTGCGTTTCCGGGAAGCGGGGCCGCAGAACATCCAGGAAGGACCGGAAGAACCACGGGAGGCGCGGGACGGCCAGGTGGAAACCGCGTAAGTGCCTGTTGTTTGCGCGCGCCCGTCAGTCGTGCTTGGCTCGTCCGATGAATTTTCTGTTGACGGCGAGTGGCCTGCGCAACGAGACGCTGCGGGATGCGCTGCGGGACATGCTGGGAAAGCCGTTCGGATCGGCGAACGTGGTGTTCGTTCCCACGGCATCAGTCGCCGAGCCCGGGGACCACGGATGGTTCGTCGCGGACATGAACCGGCTGCACGGCCTCGGCTGGCGGGAGTTCGACGTCCTGGAGCTGAACGGCCTGCCCCGGCAGATGGTGCTCGACCGGCTGCTCCACGCCGACGTCATCTATGTCGAGGGCGGCAGCCACTACCACCTCGCGCGCAGCATCACCGGCAACGGCCTGGCCGACGGCTTCCTGGAGGCGCTGGAGAACCGGGTCTATGTGGGGGTCAGCGCCGGATCAATGATCTTCAGCCGTAATCTCACCGGACACTCCGCCGACGTCATCGGGGACACCACGGACCTCCACGTGCTCGGCGCGACGACCGTGGAGCCGCCGTTCGGCCTCTTCGACTGGTATCTCAAGCCCCACCTGTACTCGCCGGATTTCCCCGAGCGGGACGACGCCTGGGCTGATCACATCGCTGCGCGGGCGGACTTCCCGATCTACTTCATCGACGACGAGACCGCCGTTCGCGTCAGGGACGGCAAGGTGGATGTCATTTCTGAAGGCCGGTGGCGGTTCCATCCGTGACTCAACGCGCGGTGGGGAGCCCCGGACAGGGCAGTGCCGCGCCCAGGGGCGCGCTGATGCGGAGCTGCCGGGGTGAGCACCTGCGTCAGGCGGCTCTACCTTCTTG
>NZ_MUNE01000273.1 GCF_002154605.1 Streptomyces milbemycinicus
GAGCCCTGGCCGGAGAACAGAAAGACGATCGGCCTCCTCACACCCGGTCACCGTCCTGCAGCCGCCGGATGTCACCGACCCGGAACTCGCCGTCGTGGAAGACGTCCAGGCCGACCGGGGCGGGGCGCTCCCGCAGCGCCGCCTCGGCCAACTGGCCGACCGGCTGCTCGGCGCCGTCCAACATGGCTTCCAGTACGGACACCAGGCCGAGCAGCAGCCGGGTCGCGGCGGCGTCGGGGAGCAGTTCCCGCCGGTAGGACAGGTGCATGGTGATCGTGTTGGTCGGGAAGATGTCGAGCCGCAGCGGGAAGCCCATCTTGGAGTCGAAGAACGCGGCCCCGGACAGCTCGCTGGAGTCCACGCCGACGTTCTGGAACACGGTGTAGCTCTCGCAGGGCAGCTCTCCCTTCGGCAGCTCGCTCCACCCGAGCACGGCGTCAAGCGGGGTGGTCTCATGGCCGCCCATCTCGATCAGCCCGTTGTACAGCCCCTTCAGGAACTCCCCCGCGCGGCGGCCGAGGTCCAGCCGGGTACGCAGTGGCAGGATGTTGAAGGTCGGCCCCACCACTCCGGAGAGCGCGTCGACGCCGACCACCGACGAGGAGCGACCGGCCAGCAGCACGCCGTGCGCCACGTCCGCGGAGCCAGTGAACGCCGCGTTCACCAGTGCCCATGCCGCCTGGAACAGTGCGTTGAGCGGAAGGTGGCTGCCCTGGGAAAGCCGCCGCAGGCCCACGGCGGTATCCCGGTCCAGGGTGATCATCTGGCGGGCGCCGCCCGCCTCCGCGGGGCCCGCGGGCAGATGCCGCCGTATGGCCTGGGACAGCGAGGTGGGTCGGCGCAGCCCGGCCAGCTCCCGCCGCCAGTACCGCTCGGCGGGGAGTTGGTCCTGGCCGCGCACGCCCTGGACGAACTCCTTGAACGGCAGGGCTTCCGGCACCGGCCCGGGCTCGCGTCCTTCGGCCGCCGCGGCCAGCGACTCGAGCAGTTGCCCGGTGACGATGTCGAAGCTCCAGCCGTCCACGCAGAAGTAGTTCATCGTCACTACCGTCAGAGCCGTGTCCGCGTCGAGTTGGACGATCAGGTAGCGCAGCGCGGAGGGCGTGCCCAGGTCGGCGCCTCGCTCCCGGTCCGCGCGCAGGTGCTCGGCGAGCCGGGCGTTCTGCTCGGCCTCGGGCAGGCCGCGCCAGTCGGCGAAGCTCGCCTCGGCGGCCGCCTTCTCGTGCACCACCTGCACCGGCTCGGCGAGCCCCTCCCAAGCGAAGCTGGTACGCAGCGCCGGATGCCGGTCGATCACCCGCTGGAAGGAGTCGGTGAACGCGGCCCGGTCGATTTCGGGGATCCGCAGGATCTGCATCCGGCGCGCGAGAAACGCGCCGGGTTCGGGGCGCTCCCGCCAGCGCCCCAGCGCCCACCGCTGGAACGGGGAGAGCGGGTATACGTCGACCACGCCGGGAGCCGCGCGGAGCTCGCGCAGCCTCGCGTCGGGGTCCGCGTCGGAGGTGGCGGGCGCCTGGGGCGCGGGGCTGTCGGCCGGGGCCGACGCCTCGTCCAGGGCGGCTGCCAGCGCGGCGATCGTGCCGTGTCGGAAGACCATCTGGGGGGAGAACTCCAGGCCGTGATGGCTGGCCTTGGCCACGACGTGGATGGTGTGGATCGAGTCGCCGCCGAGTTCGAAGAAGTTGGTGTGCACCCCGACTCCGTCCAGGCCGAGCACTTCCGCCCACAGGTCGGCCAGCACGCGCTCGGTCGCGGTGGTCGGTTCGGCGGAGGCGTCTTGGTCCCCGTGGTCGAGCACCGGCGGCAGCGCGGCGCGGTCCAGCTTGCCGTTGACGGTGACCGGGAGGGTGCGCATGGCCACGAACCCGGACGGGATCATGTAGTCCGGCACCAGGTCCTCAAGGTAGCGGCGCAACCCGCGCACCAGCTCACCTGCCGCGCGGTTGAACACCGGGTCGTTGGTCAGTTCCTCCGGCGGGCCCGGCGGCGTCCGCCGCACCGGGAGCGGGTGGGTACCGGCGCGGCTGAACACGACTGCGTAGCTGCCGTCGGTGGTCCGCGGCATCCACTCCACCCGCACCGGGTAGCCGACGGCCTCGCCGAGCCGCCACCAGACCTCCGGGTCGACGTGCGCGTCCGGGTCGAGCACCGGCTCGCGGATCAGCTCGCCGACGATCTCCCCGCCGTCCTTGCGGCGCAGTTCCTCCCGCTTGGCGTTGACGCCGGCCAGCCGGGCGTTGGGCACGCCAAGCACCACGAGCGCCCCGGGGCGCTGCTCGGTGAGCCGCCGGCGCACCTGCTCGACGCCTCCGCTGTCCGGCCAGTCGAGGGTGACGACGGCTTCGTCGCCGCTCGCGGCGGGCTCTCCGAGATGGAGTACGGCGTCGTAGCGGTAACGGGTCAGTTCGTTGTCGTACTGGCCCCGCCGCAGCTGTATCTCCACGCGCTGGAGATCCGGCCGCCCGGAGCGCAGTGTCGTGAAGAACTCCGGGTGGACCAGCAGCTCCTGGTCCTGGTGGCACTGCCGGGCGATCCGCCCCCGCAACCTCCCGACCGGCTGCTTCGCTTGTGCACGGCGCAGCTCCACATCCGTGTGGAAGGCCTCCAGGAGGGCCAGGTTCCGCAGGTCGCCCACGAAGAGCGCTCCATCGTCGCCCATACTGTTCAGCGCTTGGTCCAGTACGGTGCGCAGATAGGCGCCGTCGGGGAAGTACTGGGCGACGGAGTTGAGCACCACCACGTCGAAGGGCTCACCGGACAGCCCGGCCACCTCGTGGGCGGCTCGCTGCGAGAGTTCGACGCCGGAGAGCTCGGGTCGCTGTGCCACAAGTCGGGTGCGCACGAAGTCCAGGGCGGCCGCGGAGATGTCGGTTCCGTGGTAGGCCTCGCAGTGCGGGGCGATCCGGGAGAGCAGCAGACCGGTGCCGCATCCGATTTCCAGCACCCGTCGCGGTTTGAGCGCCAGGATGCGCGCGACGGTGCCCTCCACCCACTCCCGCATCTCCTCGGGCGGCAGGGGCTCGCCGGTGTAGCTGCTGTTCCAGCTCGTGATGTTGAAGTCCGCCTCGCGCGGGTCGGCGTCCTGTACGTACGCCTCGTCGAACACCGCCGCCCACTCCGCGACCCGCTGTGCCATCGGGTCCTGGTCGGGCAGGGCCGCGGCGCTGCCGGTGGCGGTAGCGCGCTCGACGTCCGTGCCGGGCACGACATAGGCGACCAGTCGCTGGTGGCCGACGCCGCGCTCGTCGTCGCGGGCGATCACGGCAGCCTCCCGCACATCCGGGTGACGCGCCAGCGCGGCCTCGACCTCGCCGGGCTCGATCCGGATACCGCGGACCTTGACCTGGAAGTCCGCCCGGCCGCGGTACTCGATCGCCCCGTCGGGCAACAGCCGCGCCAGGTCTCCGGAGCGGTACAGCCGGTCGTCCGGCGAGCCGAAAGGGTCTCGGACGAACCGCTCCTCGGTGAGCTCGGGGCGGTTGTGGTAGCCGCGGGCCACCTGCACACCGCCGATGTACAGCTCGCCCACGACGCCGACCGGAACCGGGTTGAGGTGCGGGTCCAGGACGTAGAGCCGGGTGTTGGCGATCGGGCGGCCGATCGGCACGATCCCTCGCGCGTCACCGGGTACGCACTGCCAGGCGGTGACGTCGACGGCCGCCTCGGTGGGGCCGTACAGATTGTGCAGCTCCGTTCCTGGCAGCCGCTCGAAGAACCGCTCCTGCAGGGCGAACGGCAGCGCCTCACCACTGCACACCACCCGCCTCAGGCCCGCGCACGCGTCGGCCACGCCGTCCTGGGCGAGGAACACCTGAAGCATCGACGGCACGAAGTGGGCGGTGGTGACGCGCTCCCCACGGATCACGGCGGCCAGCCGCGCCGGGTCCTTGTGCTCTTCGGGCCGCGCGACGACCAGGGTCGCGCCGGCCATCAGGGGCCAGAAGAACTCCCAGACCGACACGTCGAAACTGAACGGCGTCTTCTGCAGCACCCGGTCCGAGCTGTCCAGACGGTACCGGTCCTGCATCCACAGCAGCCGGTTGACGATGCCCCGATGGGTGTTCAGCACACCCTTGGGGCGGCCGGTGGATCCCGATGTGTAGATCATATAGGCGAGGGTGTCCGGGTCCGCCCCGTGCTCCACCGGCGCGTCGGACTCACCAGCGATCTCCGTCCAGCGGGTGTCGATGGCGATCACGTCGGCCCGCGTCGATGGCAGCACGGGCACCAGGTGTTCCTGGGTGAGCAGGATGGCCGGGTCGGCGTCGGCGAGCATGAACTCCTGACGGCGTACTGGATAGGCGGGGTCCACCGGCACGTACGCCGCCCCAGCCTTGACCACGCCGAGCAGGGCGACGACCAGTTCCAGCGAACGCTCCGCGCACACCGCGACGAACCGTTCGGGGCCGGCTCCGCGTCGGCGCAGCCAGCGGGCCAGTCGATTGGACCGGCTGTCGAGTTCCGCGTAGGTGAGCCGCTCACCGCCGAAGACGAGCGCGGGGGCGTCGGGCGTGCGCAGCGCCTGGGCCGCGATCAGGTCGTGCAAGCAGCTGCCCCCGCCGTCGAACGTCCTGCCGGTGTCGTTCCATTCCTCGACGACCTTGCGGCGCTCCGCCTCCGGCACCACCGCGAGCCGCGAGATGGGCACCTCAGGGCCGGCCACCGCGGACTCCAGCACGACCCGAAAGGCGTCCATCATCCGCCGCACGGTGTCGGGCTCGAAGACGTCCGAGTTGTACTCCACCTCGACCAGAAGCGTGTCGGTGCAGTCGACGACGCTGATCCACAGATCGAATTTGGAGGTGTCGATCCGGATGCCTTCGATCTCCTCGATGGTCAGCTCGTCGCCGGGCTTGAGGTCCCTGGCGGGCAGGAAGTTGAAACAGACCTGGAACAGCGGGTTCTGCGAGAGGTACCGCTCCGGTTGCAGCGCGTCGACCAGGACCTCGAACGGCAGCTCCTGGTGCTGCTGAGCGCCGTTGACCACTTCCTGGGCCCGGCGCAGCACCTCGCGGAAGTCCGGATCGCCGGACAGGTCCGTCCGGTAGACCAGGGTGTTGACGAACATGCCGATGAGCGGCTCGATGTCCACCTGCGTCCGGTTGGTCACCGGTGACCCGACCGGGATGCCGGTCTGGCCGGTGTAGCGGTGCAGCAGGACGTTCAGCGCGCCGAGCAGCAGGACGAACAGACTGACGCCCTCCTGGCGGCACAACTGGACGAGTTCGGTGCGCAGGGAGCCGGGGTAGTGCTGTCTGAGGTCCCCGCCCGCGAAGGTCTGGATCGGTGGCCGCGGCCGGTCCAGCGGCAGTTCCAGGGGTTCCGTGCCGTCAGCCAGCTGCTTGCGCCAGTAGTCGAGCTGGGCTTCGAGGCGCTCGCCTGTGAGGTGGTTCCGCTGCCATACGGCGAAGTCCGCATACTGCACGCGCAGCTCGGCCAGCGGGGAGGGCCGGCCCGCCGCGAGGGCCTCGTACAAAGTGAACAGTTCCTGCCAGAACAGCCCCAGCGACCAGCCGTCGACCACCACGTGATGGGCGTTCAGCAACACCACATGCGACTCGGCCCCCAGGCGGTAGAGGGTGACCCGCAGCAGTGGCCCGGCCGCCAGGTCGAACGGGCGACGCCCCTCGTCGTAGATGAGCGCGTCGAGCCGGGCCGGATCCGCGGTGAGGTCGACGAGCTCGACCGGGACGTCGAGGTGGTCCAGGATCTCCTGCCACGGTTCGCCGTTCTCGCTGGGGAGGCGGGTGCGCAGCGACTCGTGCCGACGCACCACCTCCGCCACGGCGCGCTGCAGCACCTCGTGGCGCAGCGGCCCGCGCAGCCGGAAGCTCATCGGGACGTTGTACGCGGCGCTGTCGGGCACCATCTCGTTGAGGAACCACAGCCGGCGCTGGGCGAAGGAGAGCGGCGGACGGTCGCCGGCGGGGCGGCGTGGGATGCCGGTGGTGCGCGTGGTGCCCGCCGACCGCTTGGCGCCGCTCAGCTTCTCCAGCAGCGCCCGCTTCGCCGGGGACAGTTGCGCCTTGCGCGTGGTGGCGAGGTCTTCGGGGGACATGGCGGGAGAACTCCTTCGGGATATGCGGCTTTCCTCAGCTTTTTGTGACTGTCCGCGGCTTTCCGCGACTCACGCGAGCAAGGTGGCAACGGTGTCTTCGGGCAGTTCTTCAATGCGCTCGACCAGCTCCGCTTCGAGCATGGCGACCATGTCGGCCAGGGTGCGGGCCTGGAACAGCTCGCCCAGGTCCAGCTCGATCGGGAAGCCGCTCTTGAGCCGGGAGATGACCTGGGTCGCGAGGATCGAGTCGCCGCCGAGCTCCTGGAAGTCGTCCTCCGGGCGTGCCGAGGCGACGCCCAGCACCTCCCGCCAGGCGTCGACCACCATGGCCTGGAGCGAGCCCGCGGCGGCCTCCGCGGCCTCAGCGGCCTCCGCGACCGGTACGTGGTCGGTGACCGGTACGTGGTCGGTGACCGGTACGTGGTCGGTGACCGGTACGGGCTCCGCGGCCACCGGCGGCTCCGCCGGGACGGTCACCGGGGCGGCGGCCACCGGGGTCTGCGCCGGGAGCGGCGGGAGGGCGGCAGTGGTGTCCGTCAGGGCCCCCTCGTTCTCCGCCAGGACGACGGCCTGGTACGCCTGGTCCTCGCGCACCGGCGCCAGCGACAGGCTGCGCACCGCGCGGAAGCCGCCCTGCTCCAGGGCCTGGCGCCACAGGGCGACGCTCAGCAGCGGCGAGCCGGGCAGCCTGCGCTCGTGGTCCTGGAACGCCCACCAGCCGGCCATCAGGCCGAAGGTGAGGGTGAAGAACTCCTGCACCCGGGTGGTCTCCAGCAGGATCAGCACACCGCCGGGCCGCAGCAGCTGCCGGGCGTGGGCCAGCGAGTCGTCGATCCGCCGGGTCGCGTGCAGCACGTTGCAGGCCAGCACAACGTCGTAGGCGCCCGCCTCGAAGCCCTGCTCGGCCGGCGGGGACTCGATGTCCAGCTGCTGGAAGCTCAGGAACGGGTGGTCCTTGGCGTACCGGTTGCGCCCGTACAGGGTGAAGCTGCGCGAGATGTCGGTGTACGCGTAGCGCAGCCGGTCCTGGAGGCCGTCCAGCGCGGGCAGCACCTTCGCGGTCGTGCCGCCGGTGCCCGCGCCGATCTCCAACACGGACACCTCCGCGCCCGGGTCGCGGGCCAACCGGGCCCGCGCGTACGCGGCGACCAGCTGGGCCACCAGGGCGTTGGTGTCCTGATCGCTGTGGTAGACGGCCTCCACCGCGTCGAAGGAACCGTCGGGGAAGAGGACTTCATGGGCCTTCCGGCGGCCGGTGAGGATGGCCGGGAACTCCTCCAGGCAGGAGGTCAGCAGCCGGAAGTAGCCCTCCATCTCCGGGTAGTGGCCGGTCACCTCGCGCTTGAGGGCCTCCAGCCGGTCCGGCTCCCAGCGCACCAGCGCGGGGTCGGCGACCCGGTCGGTGGTGACCAGTTCCTCGCCCTCGGCGCGCAGCAGCCCGTCGTCGGTGAGGATGCCGAGCAGCGCGCGGAACAGCGAGGTGTGCTCGTCCACGACGCCCAGCCGCCGGATCAGCGCAGGCGCGCCGTGGCGCTCGCCGGGGGCCTGGAAGACCTCCATCCGGCGCAGCGAGGCGAACAGCATCTCCCGGCAGACCTTGGCCAGTTCGCGGACCATCACATCGTTGCGGAGCGCGGCTTCGATGTCCGCGGCCGACGGATCGGCCCGCAGGTGTTCCTCGGCCGCCGCGTCGAGTTCCACCAGGACGGAGGGCACGGCTCCGGCGGCCGGGCGCGGCGGCGCGGTGTCATGGCCGGGCGTCTCGGCCGGGGCGCCGTCGGCCCAGACGTGGCGGAACACCTCGCGCTCGAAGGGGTGGCCGGGCAGCTGGATCCGCCGGGGCGCGCCGCCGGTGTGCAGCCGTGGCCAGTCCACCGCCGCGCCGGTGGCCCAGGCCGCGGCGAGCTCGTCCACATCGCGCCCGGCCGCGGTCGGGGCCTGCCCGCCCGTACGGTCTTCGGGGGCCCGCCCCCGGTGTGCGCCCCGGGCGGCGTCGGCGCCGCCCGCGAACGCCTCCAGCCGCTCGATCAGTTCACTCATCGAGTCGGCCGACACGGCGAGCCGCTCGGGGAACGCCTCGCGGCCCACCTGGAGGGTGTAGGCCACGTCCCGCAGCGCGGCGTCGCCCGGCTTCTCTTCGCCCTGCTTCTCGTCGCGCAGCCGCGCCGCCAGCGCCCCGGCGGCAGCTCGTACCGCTGTCCGCGAAGACCGATTCACAGCTGCGGCGGAAGGCCGGGGCGCTGGCGGCGCGGCTGCGCGACGAGAAGCAGGGCGAAGAGAAGCCGGGCGACGCCGCGCTGCGGGACGTGGCCTACACCCTCCAGGTGGGCCGCGAGGCGTTCCCCGAGCGG